>DATFAA010000055.1:0-35745 GCA_035255045.1 Rhodocyclaceae bacterium
CGATCTCCCGGGTGGCCTTGGAGGTCCGTTCCGCCAGCGCGCGCACCTCGTCGGCCACCACCGCGAAGCCGCGCCCCGCCTCCCCGGCCCGGGCGGCCTCGATGGCAGCATTGAGGGCCAGGAGATTGGTCTGGTCGGCGACTTCCCTGATCAGATTGACGATGCCGCCGATCCTGGCCGTATGGGTGTTCAGGCTGTCCATCTGCCCCATGCTGCGGCGGGAGTTCTCCGCCAGCCTGGAGAGGTCGTCCGTGACCTTCAGGATCACCCGGCGGGCGCCTTCGGATATTGCGGCGGCATCGACCGTTTCCTGCTTCTCCTGCTTCAGTTTGCCGGCAAGTCCGGCCAGGGTCTCCTGGGTGTCGCCCAGGGACTGGCTGTAGGAGCGGAAATGGTCGAAGAGGGCTTCGTAATCCCGGCAGCGGGTCTTCGCCCCATCGAGTTCATCGGTCAGGCCAGCGACCCGGGCCTTGAGCCGAACCACTTCGGCTGCCTCGTCCGCCCACTCGCCCTTGAGCCGAGCCAGGTCCGCCTGCAATGCCTTCAGGTGCCGCCGGTGGAAAAAACTGAACATCGTTCTGAACCTATCCTGTGAATCTTGTTTCCGTCGGAAACGGGGACGGAGCTAAAGGAAGAGCAGAGCCAGTCCGGCCAGAAGGCTCAGGCCGCCGAGCAGCCAGGCGGCAGTGCCGGCGCTGCGGCTGTGTTTTGGGCATGTCGCAGCCCGCCGTTGCCACCAGAGGATGGCGGCGCCGGTGAGCAGGAACGGCAGGGCTGCGACGGCCATGGCAACCCGGGGATCAGTGCCCGACGACAGCGCCCTTGAGGCCGCCCAGCATGCCCATCACTTCGCCCTTCTCCTGGGCCGGGACCTTGAACTTGTCGAGGACGACGACGGTATCCTCGGCCAGGGCGTTGAAGTCGGCCTCGCTCAACTTCATGCCGGTGTGGGCGGCCTGCATGTCCTGGCCCTTGTACTGGCACGGACCGCCGCTCGCCTGGCAAAGGAAGTCCACCAGCTGTCCGGCGAAAATCTCCGGCTTGGTCTTGGCGAAATGGCCGTTGATGCGGGTATCGGCGGCAACGACCTTCCACAGTTCGCCCACCACGGCATTGAGAGCCTCCTTGCCGCCCAGACGGTCATAGAGGGGCTTGGCGGGAGCATCGGCGAAGGCGGAAGTGGCCAGAAGCACGGCGGTTGCCAGCAGGGCGGACGCAAGGCGGGAAGCACGGATCATTGGAATCTCCTAGGTTGAAATGGGTCGGCAGCCAGGGCTCGACCCGGCTAGTTTTCCGTCTTTCGCCCTGGCGCTCAGTGACCTGGGTCACTCAACGGACCGGCTGCCGGACGTCGGCTGGAGGCCGGAGAGAACGGCAGGTCGGTCTTCTTCGCCTACAATCCGGTCATGAAGTGCATCATCGACGCCTGGGATACCTACCACCGCGAACTGCTTCGCTTCGTCGCCAGCCGGGTCCCGGACACCCAGGAAGCGAACGACCTGGTGCAGGAGGTCTTTCTCAGGGCCACGCGCCTGGAGAATGGCCTTTGCGGCATCGATAACCGCCGTGCCTGGCTGTTTCAGGTGGCCAGGAATCTCCTGATCGACCGCTACCGGCTAGCGAAGGAGGAGGTGCCGCTGGATGACGAGCCCGGGCTTGTCCACGAGCCGGATCAGGTCGCTCCGGTGGATGCGCTGTCCCAATGCCTGCCGCGGGTCCTGTCGGAACTTTCCCCCGCGGACCGGGAAGCCATCACGCTGTGCGACATCGAAGGGCTTTCCCAGCAGGCCTTTGCCGAACGGCTGGGTCTGACGCTGCCCGCCGCCAAATCCCGTGTCCAGCGTGCCCGCAGGCGTCTTCGGGAACAACTCGTCACCGCCTGCCAGGTGCGGTTCGACGAGGCCGGCAATGTCTGCTGCTTCGTGCCCCGCGCTCCTGCCGGGAAATAGGTCGAACCGCACCTGCCTCCTTTTTGGCGTCCCGTCGTCTCCGCTATGGAGAGACGACAATCAAGGACGACGAAATGGACCTGCAACCCTCCCTGGGCGCCGATGCCCCAAGCCGGACCGCGCGATGGGCCTTGGGCATTGGCGCGGCAGCCATGCTGTGGCTGTTCGCCTACGCCCACCTGAGCGACTTCGCCGACTTCCTCCTCGAAGCCATGGGCCTGACGCGCAGGACGGCCCTTGGCGAAGCCATTCACTTCTTCCTCTACGACACCCCCAAGGTCCTGCTCCTGCTGACGGGCATCGTCTTCGTCATGGGCATCATCGAGACCTTCTTCGCCCCCGAACGCACCCGGGCGCTCCTGGCGGGCAAGCGGGTGGGCGTGGGCAATATCCTGGCCGCGACCCTGGGCATCGTGACGCCCTTCTGCTCCTGCTCCGCCGTACCCCTCTTCATCGGCTTCCTGTCGGCCGGCGTCCCGCTGGGCGTGACCTTCTCCTTCCTCATTTCGGCGCCGATGGTCAATGAGGTGGCGCTGGCCATGCTGTTCGGCCTGTTCGGCTTGAAGGTCGCCGCCCTCTATCTGGGCTTGGGGCTTGCCGTGGCCATCTTCTCAGGCCTCGTCATCGGCCGACTCGGAATGGAAAGGCACCTGGAGGACTGGGTACAGCAGATCCAGAACGGGCAGGCTGCCGCCTATGCCGGCGAGGCGCGGGGCTGGACAAGCCGTTTCGAGGCCGGCCGCGACCACGTGAAGAGCATCGTCGGCAAGGTGTGGCCATACATCCTCGTCGGCATCGGCCTCGGCGCCGGTATCCATGGCTACGTGCCGGAAGACTTCATGGCTTCCTTCATGGGCAGGGATGTCTGGTGGGCCGTGCCGGCCGCCGTCGTGCTTGGCGTGCCGATGTACACCAACGCCGCCGGAATCATCCCCATCGTCGAGGCCCTCATCGGCAAGGGGGCCGCCCTGGGCACCGTGCTGGCCTTCATGATGAGCGTCATCGCCCTCTCGGCACCTGAGATGATCATCCTGCGCAAGGCCCTCAAGCCCCGGCTGATCGCGACATTCGCCGGCGTGGTGGCAACGGGGATCCTGCTGGTCGGTTACGTTTTCAACTGGATTTTGTGAAGAAAAGGGAGAGAAGGATGAAAAGCATCAAGGTACTGGGAACCGGATGTGCCAACTGCCGCAACACGCTGGCGCTGATCGAAGCGGTCGCCAAGGAACGGGGCGTCGACATCGCCCTGGAGAAGGTCGAGGACCTGCCGGCGATCATGGGCTATGGCGTCATGTCCACGCCCGGCGTGGTCATCGACGGGAAGGTCGTCCACTCGGGCGGTGTCCCGAGCAGGGCCAAGGTCGAAGGCTGGTTCTAGGGCCGATGGGAGTGTCCTGTCTGCCGAGCGCCAAGCGATACCGGGCACCGAACGCCCCGCCAGCGACCGCCCCATAACCCAGATCAATGCACGCCGCCGCGGAATCCCTAGAATGGCCCGCCGCGGAGGGGCGGCGGAACCGGGGTCCGGGCTGCCGGCCCCCAATTCCAATTCGAGGCGGGCGGCGGCTGCAGGTTTCCCTGTGACGGCCCAGGGAAGATACTGAAAATGGCTTGTTCCGGCTGTGCGACATGCGTCGATGCCGCCGACTGCTTGCGGGCGACGGTGGGCGGGCGGCGGTTCGAGAAGGTGATGAAATTCGGCGGCACCTTCGCCTTCCTGGTGGGCTCGGTGTGCTTCGCCTTCACCACCTGGGCGGGCTCGGCGCCCTGGATTTTCGCCCTCTTCTTCCTCGGCCACGGCTGCTGGCTGGCGGCGGGAGTCATCATGAAGGACCGGGGCACGGTGATGCTCAATTCCATGTACCTGCTCTTCGACGCCCTGGCCTGCGCCCTCCGGCTGTAAAAAAACGGCCGCGCGAGGCGGCCGGAAACTTCCGAGAGGTCGTCGGAGGGAAGAGCGGTCGGGGCGGCTCAGCCCTTCATGATCTTGAGGGTCTGGATGGAGGTGTACTCCTCCAGGCCGTAACGGCCGAACTCGACGCCGATGCCGGACTGCTTGACGCCGCCGAAGGGCGCGTCGGGCTGGATGGCGCCGTGCTCGTTCACCCAGGCGGTGCCACATTCCAGGCGCAGGGCCAGGGCCGCCGCCCGGGCCGGGTCGCTGGACCACACCGAGCCGCCCAGGCCGTTGGGATTGTCGTTGGCGCGCCGGATGACTTCGTCGAGGTCGGAATAGCGGATGACCGGCAGGATGGGGCCGAAGGGCTCCTCGTCCACCAGGCGGGTGCCCTCGGCGAGGTCCGCCACCACCGTCGGCTCGAAGAAGTAGCCGGGGCCCGGACGGCGCCGGCCGCCGCACAGGAAGCGGCCGCCCCGGGCGCGGGCGTCCTCGGCCAGGGCCTCGACCTTGGCCAGCTGGGCGGCATTCTGCACCGGCCCCAACTGGGTGTCGGGATCCATGCCATCGCCGACCACGGTGCCCTCGGCCAGCCGGGCCAACTCGGCGCACAGCTCCTCGTAGATGCTGTCATGGACGTAGAGGCGCTTCAGGCAGGCGCAGGTCTGGCCGCTGTTGTGGAAGGCAACGCCGAAGAGCCTGGGGGCGATGGCCTTCACGTCCACGTCGGGCAGCACGATGCCGGCGTCGTTGCCCCCCAGCTCCAGGGTCAGGCGCTTCAAGTTGCCGGCGGCGTTGGCCATGATCTTCTTGCCGGTCACCGTGGAGCCGGTGAACACGATCTTGTCGATGCCGGGATGGGCCGCCATGGCCGGGCCGACCTCGGAGCCCGCCGCCCCCGTCACCAGGTTCAGCACCCCAGGCGGCAGGATGTCGTTGGCGAGTTCGGCGAAGCGGGCGGTGGCCACCGGGGTCAGCTCGGAGGGCTTCAGCACCACCGTGTTGCCGGCCCGCAGGGCGGGGATGACATGCCAGATGGCGATCATCAGGGGCCAGTTCCAGGGGGTGATGGAACCCACCACCCCCAGGGGCTTGCGGTGGACCTCGATGCGGGCCTCGGCGTTGTCCTGGAGCACCTCCACCGGCAGGTCGAGCTCCGCCGTCACCCGGGTCCAGGCGATGGCGCCCCCCACTTCCATGCCGGCGCCGACGCCGTTGAGGCCGTTGAGGGGCTTGCCGGTCTCCCGGGTCACCAGCTCCATCAGCTCCGGCATGTGGGCTTCCAGGGCCGCGGCCAGCCCGTGCAGCATCTGCTTGCGCTCCACCTCCGGGGTCCGGCTCCAGGCCGGGAAAGCGGCCCGGGCGGCGGCCACTGCCGCATCCACATGGGAAGCATCACCGGCGGGCGCCCGGGCGAAGGCCTCGCCGGTGGCGGGGTTGAGAACGTCAAAGGTGTTCGGGGTAGTCACCGGCTTGCCGCCGATGAGCATGGCGATGGGTTTCATTGGGGGCTCCTCACAGGGTTGGGGTTATTTGCCATTGGCCAGCGGGTCGGGGCCGTCATTGACCACTCCGCGCTTGGAGAAGAGGACGAGCCGTTCGCCCGCCGGCGCCGCCGCCGTCAGGGAAAGGCGGTCGTCCCGCTGGGTCCAGGTGTAGCTGAGGCCGTGGTCGGCGCTCTTGATGAGCACGCCGTCCAGGCCGACGCCGACCACCGCTGCGCCCACCCGGGCCAGGTCGGTGAGGGAGCTCTTGACCCCGCTCGCCACCGGCTGCCAGGAATGGCCGTCGTCGGTGCTGCGGTAGACGGTGCCCCGGAGGCCGGCCACCAGCAGGGTGCCGTCGTCCAGGCCGATCCCCGACCAGAAGGAGCCCTTGTAGCCGGTGTCAAGGTAGCGCCAGGTGTGCCCGCGGTCGTCGCTGCGCAGGACCGAGCCCCGCTCGGCGGCGACGAAGAGGCTGCCCTTGGGCGAGGCGAAGGCCTTGAAGAGGTTGCGGTCGGCCTTGCCGCCTTCGGGGGGCGGCGGCAGTTCGGTGGGCGTCCAGGTCTTGCCGCCGTCCCGGGTCAGGAGCACCAGGGACCACAGGCCGACCGCCACCCCCTCCCGGGCGTCGAAGAAGTGCACGGAGAACAGGGGACGGTCCTCGTGGGTGTCCAGGCGCTGGAGAGCCCAGGTCTCGCCGCCGTCCTCGGTGGCCAGGATGGCGCCCCAGTGGCCGACCGCCCAGCCGTGCCGGTCGTCGGCGAAGCTGACCGCCGTCAGGGTCGAGGACACCGGCACCCTGGCCGCCTGGCGGAAGGTCCGGCCTTGATCGTCCGAGAGCAGGATGCTGCCCTGGTCCCCCACCGCCACGATGCGCTTGCCGGCCGCGGCGGCGCCCAGGATGGGGCCGCTGAAGGCCGCCGGGCTGCGGACGGCAGGCTGGGCCTGGAGGGGCGCGGGGGCCCCGGGGACCTGGCCCCAGGCCAGGGCGGACCACAGGCCGAGGACTGTGGCGAGCAGGCGGAATCGAACTTGTCCTGGAAACATGGTGCGCTCCATCAATGACTGAGAATGCCCGGGGCCCGGACCGGCGTGCGGCGCGGGAAGAGCCGTTCGAGCCAGACTGCGAAGGCCGGCAGCGCCGTCATGGCCATGACCATGTTCACCATGAACATGAAGGCCAGCAGCTTGCCCATGTCGGCCTGGAACTTGAGGTCGGAGAAGGCCCAGGTGGCGACGCCGATGGCCAGGGTGATGGCGGTGAAGATGGTGGCCGTGCCCACCTCCAGGATGGAGTGCTCCAGGGCCTTGACGATGTCCTCGCCCCGGGCGAGGTGGAGCTGCAGGCGGTTGTAGATGTAGAAGGCGTAATCCACGCCGATGCCCACGGCCAGCACCATGACCGGCAGGGTGGCGACGGTGAGGCCGATCTGCAGCTCCTTCATGAACCAGTAGCCGATGAAGGTGCCGACGGTGAGGGGCAGGCAGCACGCCAGGACGGCCCGGAAATCCCGGTACACCATGGCCACCAGGAAGACGATGGCGCCATAGACGTAGAGCATCATCGGCCATTCGCTGTGCTCGACCTCGTCATTGACGGCGGCCAGGACGCCGGCGTTGCCGGAGGCCAGGCGGATGGTGACTCCTTCCATCCGGTGGTCGCGGCGGAAGGACTTCACCCGCTCGATGACCCGGTTGATGGTGGTGGCCTTGTGGTCGGTGAGGAAGAGGTGGGCGGCGGTCATGCTGCAGTCCTTGCGCATGTAGCCCCGCATGCGGCCGATCTCGGTGCTCAGGGCTGCATAGTTGCCCGGATCGATGGGGATGGCGCCCATCTTCGGATTGCCCTCGTTGTAGCCCTCGTTGTAGGTGCGCAGCATGCCGGCGTAGGAGATGGCCGAGAGGACGCCTTCGGTGGTCTGCATTTCCCGCACGAACTTGTCCTGGTAGATGCCGAGGGCGACGTTCTCGCAGGATTCCGGCGCCGCCTCGAAGACCACGGTCAGCCAGTCGAGGCCGGTATCGTAAGCTTCGGCGATGGCCACCGCGTCCCGGTTGAAGCGGGCCTCGGGGCGCAGTTCCGGCGCCCCCGGCTGCAGGGTGCCGATGACCCGGTCGCTGCTCTGCCAGACGGAGACGCCGAAGACCAGGGCGGTCAGGGCGATGACCGCCGCCGCCTTCCGGGGCTCGGCAACCCGGGCCAGAATCCGCAGCCAGCGGGCCCGCTTCTCCCGCTTCAGCATGGCGGTGTCGGCGTATTCCTTGGTGAAGGTGAAGTAGGAGGCGGCGATGGGCAACATGGCCAGGTTGGTGGTGATCTTGAAGAACACCCCCAGGGAAGCGGTGATGGCCAGTTCCCGCACCATGGGGATGGGGATCAGGATCAGGGTGATGAAGGAGACGAAGGCGGTCACCAGGGCCAGGACGCCGGGGATGAGGAGGCCGGAGAAGCTGGCCCGGGCCGCTTCCATGGTGGTCTTGCCGTGGGAGAGCTCGCGCACGATGTAGTTGATCTGCTGGACCCCGTGGGAGACGCCGATGGCGAAGACCAGGAAGGGCACCAGCACGGCCAGGGGATCGAGGCCGAAGCCCAGGAGTCGCAGGGCGCCGAACTGCCAGACCAGGGAGGTCAGGGAGCACACCACCGGCAGCAGGGTGAAGCGCAGGGAATGGCAGTACCAGTAGACGGCCAGGGCGGTGAGGATCAGGGCCACGGCGCAGAATTCCAGCACCGCCGAGGCGCCGTCGGCGATGTCGCCCACCTGCTTGGCGAAGCCGATGATCTCGATCTCGAAGCTGTCGTCCTCGAACTGGTGGCGCAGCTCCTCCAGCTTCCGGTTGTAAGCCACGTAGTCGATCTTGTTGCCGTCCTTGTCCACCTCCGCCAGCTCGGCGACGATCATGGCGCTGGTCTGGTCCCGGGAGACCAGGGTGCCGACGAAGCCGCCCTGGCCGGCGGAGCGCTGGATGCCGGCGATGATCTCGGGATTGAGCTGCTCCGGGGTGATGGTGCCGGAGATGAGCGGATCGGCCCGGAAGCCCTCCTCGGTGATCTCGTTCACGAAGCTGTTGGGGGTCCACAGGGACTGCACGCCGAGGCGGTCCACCCCGGGCAGGTAGATGACCGCCTGGGTGACGTCGTAGAGGCGCTTGAGGCCGGCCTGGGTCCAGATCGTGTCGCCCTTGGCCTTCACCACCACGTTGAGACGGTTGGCCCCGAGGACGTCGTTGCGGTACTTCTGGAAGGTCTCGATGTACTCGTGCCCGGTGGGCATCTGCTTCTCGAAGCCGGCCTCCATCCTGAGCTGCAGGGCGAAGTAGCCCATGACGGCCGTGAACACGGCCAGCCAGAGGAGGAAGGGCGTCCGGTAGCGGAAGCAGAAATTTTCCAGCCCGCCCAGCGCACGGGTCAGGTAGCGGTCCACATCGGCGACGCTGAATAGGTTGAGCATGATCGGCTGTTCTCTGGGGATGTCGTTTTCTTATGGAAAGACGGGGAAGGCGGGCTGCCGCCCTCCCCCGCACGCTTAGAAATTGCGCGACACGTAGGCGCCAAAGAAATCCCGGTCCTTGTAGGGCTGGTCGAAGACCCGGTCGCCGCCCCAGAAGGTGGCGTAGTTCACCCCGAACTGCCACTTGGCCGGGTTCTGCACGAAGCTGACGATGAAGTTCGCCGACTTCGCCCCTTCCATGAACAGGCCCATGGCATTGGGGGTGCGGCCCTTGACCGCCTGGAAGTAGTAGATCTCCGGGATCACCTGCCAGCCCGGGATCAGGGTGCCGTCATAGACCCAGCTGAAGTCCAGGTTGTATCCCCAGGAGGTCTTGTTGCCCACGTCCTGGGGGGCGGCGGCGACGTCGAATTCGTTGCCCCAGCCCCAGACGCCGGCGCCGATGGGATCGCCGTTGTAGAAGCGCTTCAGGCCCGGGTATTTCACTACCACCGCCTCGGCCAGCAGGGTCGCGGTCTGCGCCCCGCCCAGCATGTTCAGGATGCCGCCGTAGTCGCCGGGGGTCATGCTGAGCAGGCCGGTGAGGTGCCACTGGTATTTCTTCTCATCCACGTAGCAGTTGCCGCCGTTGCCGGCGCAGCCCAGGTTCGGGTTGAGGGAGACGGCATCCTTGGGACGGTAGGACAGCTCGGTGCCGATGGCCCAGTCCCCGAGCGGGAAATTGGCGCTGACCCCGTACATCTTGCGGTCCTCCGGGAAGACCCAGTTGGCGCCGTTGGCGAAGCTCAGCTGGGGTGCCTTGTCGTGGTAGCTCATGGCATATGCCCCCAGGTTGAGCTGGGTGCCGGCCGGCTGCCAGCGCAGGGCCAGGCCGTACTGGTTGCCGTCCTTGGGCCGCTTGCGGCCAATACCGTAGTCGGTGTGGCCCTTGCCCAGGCCGTTGACCACGGACCAGTAGCTGCCGGTGGGCGGGAAGTAGGTCTCGTCCCACTTGGCCTGGACGTAGGCTTCCAGATTGAGGCCATGGCCGAGGCCGGTGGCGAAGCTGGCGATGGGGGCCGGCAGGAAGACCTCCTTGAGCTGGGTACCGGGCTGGGACAGGCGCATCAGGTCCATGGCGTTGGTCTGGTTGATGCCGCCGGGCAGGAAGAGGCTCTCGCCCCAGCTCACCACCTGGTTGCCGACCCGCACCCGGGCCCGCTCGTCGCCCAGGGAGAATTCCTTGCTCACCCACAGGTCCAGGAGGCGGGCCTTGAAGCGCAGGTCGTCCCGGGCGTCGTCGGGCTGGGACTTGCCGGTGGGATTGCCGGCGCTGATGTAGCCGCTCGTCCGGGTGGCCGAGAAGTCCCGCAGCCAGCTCACCCGGCCCATGAAGGTGACGCTCTCCGGCATCTTCAGGAGCAGCTCGTGGCTGCCCTTGAGATAGGTGGTGAAGGCGTCGCCCTTCTTGTAGTTGAGATTGCCCTGGTCCCCCAGCCCCGAGAGGGTCTCGATGCAGGCGGAAGGGGCGCCGGAGCCGGTGGGCCCCGGGTTGCCGGTGTAGAGGCCGGCGGTGTCCCGGGTGACGAGGCCGCAGGACGGGCTCTGGGCCCGCACGCCGATGCCGGCGGTGATGGTGGAATCGAAGGCCCCGGAGACGTTGTCGGTCTCGAAGGTGAAGGCTGCCGCCCCCCCGGCATAGCCGATCAGCGCCGCCAGCACGGTCCGTTTCAATGCGAGATTCATGTCTTACCCCCTTGTCGGTTGGCGGGCGCGGTCAGCGTTCGCTGATGGCGCGCAGGTTGTCGGAGGTATAGAAGCTCGCATTCAGCTTCGCTTCGCTGGCTTCCACGAACCAGCGCATGTCCTTGCCGCCGCCCAGGGAGCTCTGGTCCACCAGGTAGCGGTTGTCGACCAGGTTGTACTGGACGAAGGCCGGGTTGTCGCAGCTGCCGGTTTCATAGACGGGGATGACGAAGCCTTCCCGCACCTTCCACAGCTTGCCCTGGGCGTCGTGGTCCTCGGCCACGACGATGGCCCAGCTGTCCTCGTCGATGTAGAAGGTGCGCTTCGGGGCGACGTGGCGCACGCCCGGCTTGACGGTGGCCTCCACCACCCAGACCCGGTGCAGCTCGTAGCGGCGGTTGGCGCTGTTCACCCCTTCCGGCTTGGCGACGTCGTGGAAATTGGCCTTGGGGTCATACATGCCGAAGGCGTTGTAGCCCACCAGCAGTTCCCGCTTGCCCACCAGCTTCCAGTCGAAGCGGTCGATGGTGCCGTTGAACATGCGCGGCTCGTCCATGGTGTACTGGTTCTCGAAGCCGATCTGGGGCGCGTCGTAGGCATAGGTCGGCATGCGGCGCACCCGGCGCTGGCCGGGGAAGTAGTAGAAGACGTCGTTGCTCTTGTCCAGGTAGTTGGTGATGGCCAGGGCCTGGCCGGCCAGGGCGGTGGGGGACTTGTAGGCGAAGTAGGTGTAGTACTCCACCGGCGGCAGGGAGGAGAGCTGGGCGGAACCCTTCTTGCCCCAGGGGAAGAAATAGGTCTGGGTCGAGGCGGCGTCGATCCAGTCGCTGGCGCCCTGGCGGGGCGACAGGGAGGTGTACAGGGTCGGCCACTCGAAGCCGACGCCGGCGTACTTCATCTTGACGTTCCACATGACCTCGGTGCCGCTCTTGGGCAGCGGGAAAGGAATGCCGGGCACATGGGCTTCCTTGAGGCTCCAGCCGTCCGGGCCGAGCTTGGCGGCGGTGGCATTCTTGCGGGTGTTGTCGGCCACGAAGTCCGGATTGCCGCAGGTGCGGCGGGACGGATAGATGTCCATCCGGTAGCCCTTGCTCTGCTTGATGAGCTGGATCTGGCCGGGGGAGAGCTTGTCGGCGTACTTGTCCACATTGCCGGCGTCCACGGAGTAGAGGGGCTTGTCGCCGCTGTGCTTCCAGTGCTCGGCCCGGCTCTTGCCGTAGCTCCAGCCCGGGGTCGGGGCCTCGGTGCCCTGCCAGGCGGGGATGGAGCCGTCCTTGTTGCCGGCCTTCTCGGCGCCGACCGGGGTCAGGTCCTTGCCGAGGCGGGTGGCGTCGGGCTCGCCGGCGGCATGGGCAGCGCCGCCGATGATCAGCGCGGCGGCCAGGATGGTGCCGGCCTTGTGGATTTGAGTCATTGAAGTCTCCTCGTTGATTGGCGGGCCCGGGGGTAGCGGCGGGCCCATCCGTTTCTTGATGTGTTTCGAGTGTAGAAGTCGGGCTTGGCGGCCCGGTATCAAAAATCGGTAAATTTCTTGATGTGGATCATCGGTGGCCGGCGAGGCGGAAAATCAGCGGCCGCGCCCCATATCCGCCAGCCGGCGGACGAGCTTGTCCCGCAGCCCCGGAATGTCCTCGGGCACCGAAGCCCGGTACGCCTTCACGTCGGCCTCCGTATAGGGCCTGAAGTCCGCCGGCGTGCTCCTGCCGCCGATGTTGGCCACCAGCCAGTTGAGGAGGTCGGCGGTCTCGGCGTCGCCGAGGGGGGTGTTGAGGGTGCCCGGCACCTGGGACAGGTAGGCCCGCCCCTCGGGCAGGCGCAGGAAATTCCCGACCTCGTCCCGCATGCTGGGAATGCCGTTCTCCGGCGAGCCGCTGCCGTCCATCTGGTGGCAGCCCATGCAATAGAGGCGGTAGTTCTTCTTGGCGGCGTCAGCGGCGGCCGGGCCGGCCAGGCAGCAGGCAAGGCCGAGGGCGGCCAGCCAGGATTTCACGACGAGCGGACGGACCATGGCTGCCTCCTCACTCCGACTCGGCGCGCCAGGCCCGCAGCTCCCGGCCGGAGGGCTTCCTGCCGCGCAGGGCGACAAAGGTCTCGGCCTCGTAGGCGACATGGCCGGCGGGCAGCTCGGCGGCGTTGAAGGTGGCGAGGACATGGTTCACCACCGCCGCCAGCTCGGCGTCGGAGAGCTGCTGCCAAGAGGGCATGATGCCGTTGTACACCACCCCCTTCGACTCGATCTTGCCGGCCAGGCCGGCTAACACCACCCCGGCCACGTACTGGCGCCCGGACTCCGAGGCCAGGCGCTTGCCCAGGGTGCCCTGCAGGGGCGGCGCCAGACCCAGGGCGCCGGCGCCGTCGGGCTGGTGGCAGGCGGCGCAGTGGGCCGCGTAGACGGCGCCGCCGTCTTCCGCGTTGGCGATGCCCAGGGCCGCCGCCAGCAGAAGGCCGATCACCCGGGGCTTCATGACTGCCCCTCCTCGAGGCCGACGATGACGGAAACGGTGCAGTGGTAGAGGCTGCTCTGGTTGGCCATGCACCAGTTGATGTCGTTGTGCACCCCCATGCGGTAGCCGGGGCGCTCCCGGATATTGGTGTTGCACAGGCAGCGCCCGCAGGTCGTGCGCCCGCAGCAGTCGTTGTAGCTCACCAGGTAGTCGCGGCCATCGGCCGGGTTGCGGCAGGTGCCCACCCAGGACACGGCGGAGGGGGTAGTGCCCGGCGGGCAGGTGGTCATGGTGCCGCCGCAACAGGAGCACAGGAAGCCATCCACGCTGCAGTAGCGCCAGTAGTCGCAGTCGGTGTCGGTGGGCTCCGCCTTCCTGGCACCGGCGCCGTGGCCGGCGGCATGGGCCGAGGCACTGCGGTCGAAGGGCAGCACCGGCAGGGCGAAGGCGCCGGCCACCAGCACCTTGCTGACGCCGACCAGGAAGCCCCGGCGCCCGGAATTCTGGGCGACGCGGCGCGTCCCCCGTTCCGCCAGGCGGTCGAACAGTTTCAGGAAATCCATGGCTCAGGCCTCTCCGTAGGCGGCGGGTGCCTCGATGAGGCGACGGTCGATGTGCTCCTGGACCGAGGCGACGCCGGCCTCGTAGGCGCTCAGGAGGCTTTCGATCTGCTCCCGGGAATTGACCAGGCCCTTGGCCCGCACCGTGCCCGTGCCGTCCAGGAGCAGGCAGTAGGGCAGCTTGGAAATCCGGTAGGTCATGCCCAGGGGCTGGGAGAGGACGTAGGGGAAATCGGCGAGGTGGTGCTTCTCCCGGAAGGCGGCATGCTCGCCGCGCTCGCCGTCGGAGGCGAGCACCACGTCCAGCCACCGGCCCTCCCGGCTGCGGACCGAGCGGATGATGGGAATGAGCTTCTTGCACACCGGGCAGGTGGGGGACAGGAAGAAGACCAGGGTGCTCCTGGCCATGCCGGCGCCGATGGTGAGCGGCTGGCCATCCCAGGTGGTCACTTCCACCGGCGGCGCCAGGTCGCCGACCTTGGGGCCGTTGTCCATCATCAGGGCGCCCATGGGGGCCACCCGCTCGTAGAGGATGCCGATCTGGCGGGACAGGGCGAGGACGCACACGCCCAGGGCGATGACCACCACCCAGAGGGCGGCCATGGAAATCATCATCGGATCGATCACGGGTGAATCTCCTTCAGGAACGGTTGATTGGCCAGGAGTTGGTTGGCGCAGGCGTAGAGGGCCAGCAGCGCCAGGACCAGTCCGGCGACGGTGAAATAGTCGAGGGCGCCCAGGGCCCGGCCCGTCTCCGGGCCGGCGGCCAGGGCGACGACCGTGGCGAGGCCGGCATTGCGGGCCACCAGGCCCCAGGAGATGCGCTGCCCGCCACTGCCGCAGCCGCATTCGATGCGGTCGAGGCCGCGCAGGAGGCTGATGGCCACGGCGCCGGTGGCCACGGCCAAAACCCCGGCCGCCGGGAACAGGGCCAGGGGCCGGCCCGGCGCCAGGACGAGGATCAGCCCCGCCGCCAGCTCGGCCAGGGCGAAGGCCCAGGCGAAGGGGGCGACCAGGGGAGCGGGCAGGAGGCGATAGTTGTCCGCCGCGTAGCGGAATACCGTCATGTCCCGCAGCTTGGCCAGGGCGCCGAGGAGGAAGACGACGCCCATGGCGGCTGCCGCGGCGCGCACCACCACCGGGTCGAAGAGAAATTGTCCGGCCGCCATGTCAGTTCAGCTCCATGAACATGGAGGTCTCCCCCACCCCGGCGATCTGCCGGACCCTGGG
This sequence comes from Rhodocyclaceae bacterium, assembly GCA_035255045.1. Classification (GTDB taxonomy): domain Bacteria; phylum Pseudomonadota; class Gammaproteobacteria; order Burkholderiales; family Rhodocyclaceae; genus JAGTRP01. The sequence continues at coordinate 14,742 of DATFAA010000055.1, forward strand.
ATAGCCCTGGTCGACCCGGCGCACCTCGATGCTGGCCTTCTCGATATTGAGGCCGTAGAGGAGCGGCTGGGCACCCTGGCTGACGGCGATGGAAATGGCCTGGTCCGAGGGGATGCGGGCCGTGCGCTTGCGGCTGCCCAGGTGGAAGGCCCAGATTTCCTTGGAGGGGTTCTTGTGGGAACCCTCGTAGCCCTTGTCGTGCATGTTCACGAACAGGGTGTTGCTCTGCCGGTGCAGGGCGCTGACCTGGAGGCCGCCCGGCCGCCACTGCCGGCGCTGGTCCCGCTCGTCCACCAGGGGCCAGGGCGCGGTGAAGGTGGGCTGGTCGCCGGCGAGCCGCACCGGGTACACGCTGCCCAGGTAGGAGACGAAGTAGCGCTCGTCCCCCAGGATTTCGGGATGTATGTAGATGGGGTCCTTGTCCGGATCGAAGAAGCGGGCGCTGCGCTCCCGGGAGACTGGCTGCCCGGCTTCATCGAGGGTGACGGTGAGGAGGGTGCCGTCGCCGCAGATGGCCGAAAAGCGGTGGCCCTGGCGCCAGGTCTGGATGGACCAGCAGCCGGGGGTCGGCACCTCGGCAACGAACTTCTTGGCCTCCAGGTCCACGACGGTGACCGAGGTGGCCGGCGTGGCGTTCTGGACGTAGAGGAAGCGGCCGTCGGCGCTGGTGGCCAGCAGGCCCCGGTAGGAAATGCTCTGGGCCCGCTTGGGCGGGATGTCGATTTCGCCCTTCAGCTCCAGGGTCCGGGTGTCGTGGATTTCCACCACGTCGGCCCGCTGGCCGCGGGACAGGCGGGGGTAGTAGGTGGTGGCGAGGTAGATGCTGCCTCCATCCGGCGACAGGGTCGAGAGCGCCCCGAAGCCGGTGCCGATCATGCCCAGGAAGCGGCCGCTGCCGCCGTCCAGGATGTGCATGCGGCCGTCCACCATGTGGCCGAAGGCCGGATCGGCCACGTACAGCCGGTTGCCGTCGGGCGCCGTCAGGCGCTCCACCTTGATTTCCTCCTCCGGCAGGGGAGGCGGGGATTTGGTCTCCCCGGCCGCGGCGCCGGCGGCAAGGCAGGCTTGCAGCGCCAGCGCGGCCATCAGTCTCCTGTTGTTATGCATTGTCTGACCCTATTCTGTTGGGAATGCAGGGTCAGTATCTGGGCAAAGGCTTGGCGGGGCGTATCAAGAATCGGCAAAAACGCCGGGGTGGTCAGGCGGCCAGGCGGCGGCAGGGGGTCTGGGACGGCAACTCGCCGAACAGGCGGCGGTAGTCCTGGGCGAGTTGGGACAGGTGCCAGAAACCCCAGCGGGCGGAAACATCGCCGATGGACTCGCGCCCGGGGTCCCGGGCCTTGAGGTCGCGGCGCAGGCCGTTGAGGCGGACGGCCTTGAGGTAGGTCTGGGGAGAGACGCCGAACACCTCCTGGACGGTGTTCTGCAGGGTACGGCGGGTGACGCCGATCTGGTCGCAGATGTCGGCGATGCTCACCGCCGCGCCCCGGTTGGCGTCCAGATAGGCACGCAGGCGGCGCACCACCCGGTCCCGGTTGGCGCAGAGGCTGCGCCCCTGGGCCCCCTGGCCGGCGAAGATGATGTCGTTGAGGAGGCCGTAGAACTCCTCCGCCACCTGCATGGCATTGGTCGGATGGCGCAGCGTTTCCGGGGTTTCCCGGGCGACTTCAATGACCCGCAGCAGGAAATCCTCGAGGGCGTCGGCCTGGGGGCACTCGACGGCCGGGGACAGGCGGCGCAGCCCCCGCTCCATATCCCGGTGGTCCGGCACCTGCCCGGCGAGGGCGGCGCACAGCTCGGCAGGGGAGAAGACGGCGGCGACGATGTCGAAATGCTCGGAGGTGCGCAATTCGAAAGCGCTGTCGGGGTCGAGAGTGACCACCGCCCGGGAGCGCAGGATTTCCCCCCGGTGGTAGGCGTCGCCGTCCTGGTTGAGCACCACCCCGACGGCGAAGGCGCCCGCCGGAGCGCAGCCCTTCTGGAGAATGACCCGGTTGCTGGTTTCCCGCAGGACCGAGAGGAAAGGCAGGCCGACCTCCTCCACCGAGCCGTGGAACTGGCCCGACGACAATTGATCGTAGCGTTGCCCCCAGGATTCGTAGATCAGGGCGGAGGAATGGAGATCCACGTCGAAACTCCGGCTCGCCCGGTAGCGCAGCGAATGCCGAGCCGACTCCAATGCCACTTGTTGATTCATCCTTGTCTCCTTTCCCGGCGCCCCCTGCGGATCGGAAGCACGTCCTTTTTTTGCTAACATATTAGCGTACTCGGGCGGTGTCAAGCCGTCTGGAATGGGCCGGCATTTCGCCCGTGGCCTCCGGAGGTTGGACCATGCACCTGATTCAGATCCTCATCCCCGTCTTCGACAACGAGGGGCACCGCTTCCACCGGGACAAGTTCGAGCGGGAGCGGGAACGGCTGACCGAGCGCTTCGGCGGCCTCACCGCCTTCGTGCAGTCGCCGGCCCTGGGCCTCTGGAAGGACGCCCAGCGCGGGGCGACGGCCCGGGACGAGATGATCCTCATCGAGGTGATGGTCGAGGCCGTGGACCGGGCCTGGTGGTCGGCCTACCGGCGGGAGCTGGAGGACATCTTCCGGCAGGAGGAAATCGTGGTGCGGGCCATCGCCTGCGACCGCATTTGAATATCGATCCGGCAAGCCGCAGCACCTGGACGTCATCCCATGGTCTAATTGGCGGCTCGACGCAGAGGTACACAACGACAAGATGCCGGCATGGACCGCATCGCCCACCACAGCCCATCCAGAGGAGGACACAATGCGCAATTCCCTTTATGCCCTGCTGTTCGCGGTCGGAACCGCCTTTGCCGGACCGGACGACCCTTCCAGGTTTGACGACACCAACCTGGGCGCCCAGCACGCGGTGTACCAGTTCAATTACGAGCGGCCGGAGGACCTGATGCAGGGCCTCGGCTACCTCAACAATCACCTGAAGGCGCTGAAGGACTTCGGCGACGTCAAGCATTCCCACCTGGTGATCGTCGCCTACGGCAACGAGCTGCACCTGCTGTCCCGGCTCAACCGGGCCGCCTACCCCGACGTCTATGAAAAGCTGAAGGCCCTCACCGATCAGGGGGTGAGCATCCGGGTGTGCAGCAACGCCGCCCGCTTCCGGGGTTACAAGGCCGAGGATTTCTATGACGTGGTGACCGTCGTCCCCGCCGCCATGACCGAATTGACCAAGTGGCAGGGCAAGGGCTACGCGACCATCTCGGGGGATGTCATCAAGCGCACCAAGCGCGCCGAGATCATGGAGAAGCATCCGGAAATCATGGACTAGCGGGCGTCGCACCGACGCCCAGGCAGGGGCGCGCCAGGCATCCTTGGTGGCGCGCCCTTTTCATTTTGTTCCCCGACCCACGCCCCCCTAGCCCTTGCGGGCTAGTTTGCCAGGGCAATATCTGGCGCCGCCTCGGCCATGTAACTTACGCACTTCGTAGGCTCGGGGCTAGTTCCATCGGAGCGCCGATCCGTCCCCTTCCCTCCCCCTGGCGCCGTTCAACAACCATGCTGATCCGACTCAAGCATCTGGCCTTGCAGCACCTGGTGGCCGACACCCCTCCCCTGCTTCCGGCGGAAAGGTGGAAATCCGCCCTCGGGGTCCTCGCCGGCCTCCTCCTGGCGGCCGGGGCCCTGCTTCTCATGCCGGCCGGCCATCTCCATCCCCTGGCCGTCCTCGGCGCCACCGCCACCATCCTCTTCGCCGTGCCCCACAGCCCCATGGCCCAGCCCTGGTCGGTCTTCGGCAGCTACCTTGCCGCCGTCGTCTTCGGCCTGGCGGCACCGGCCGCAATTCCCTGGGGGCTGCCGGCGGGCGCCGTGGCCCTGGCGGCCACCGTGTGGTTCATGACCCGCTACAAGTGCGTGCATCCGCCGGCGGGCGCCCTGGTGCTGCTCATCGTCGCCGACAGCGCGCCCAGCCTTGAGCACAGCCTGCAGATGACGGAGACCGTCATGGCCAACGCCGCGGCCATCGTCCTGACCGCCCTCCTGGTCAACAACCTGCTGCTGCGGCGCCGCTACCCCCAATGCCGGCCGACGGTCGCGGCCAGCCCCCACCGCACCGCCGACCCCCTGCCCAGCGAGCGCACAGGGCTGTCCCACGAGGACCTGGAGTATGCCGTCCAGGCCCAGGGGAGCTTCGTCGATATCCAGGAAAGCGAACTGCTGGCCATCTACCGGCTGGCGGTGGACCATGCCTTCGAGCGCCACCTGGGGATGACCTGCGGCGACATCATGGCCCGGGACGTGGTCACCGTAGAATTCGGGACACCCCTGGAAAAGGCCTGGAATCTGCTGCGACACCACCGGGTCAAGGCCCTGCCGGTGGTGGACCACTCCCGGCGCGTCCTCGGCATCGTCAGCACCGCCGACTTCCTGCGCCAGTTCGACGACACCACCGCCGCTGGCCTGGCGGTGCGCCTGCAGGGCCTGCTCCGCCGCCTGCCGGGCATGGCTTCCGAAAAGGCGGAAGTGGTGGGCGAAATCATGTCCACGGAGGTCTACACGGCCACCGTGGCGACGCCGGCGGTGGACCTGGTGTATCAGCTCTCCGACCAGGGGCTGCACAACATCCCGGTGGTGAATCGCCAGGGGGCGTTGATCGGCATGGTGACCCAGTCCGACCTCATCACCTCCCTCTACCGCCGCCTGACCCTGGCTTCCGCCGAGCGCGACGCCCTGGTGGCCGACGACCTGGATATGTCGCTACGCGCCCTCAAGCGGGGGCCCCGGCCGCGGGCCGCCAGCCAAGAGGACACCACGGCGGTATAACGCCGGCTCCCGGGCAGCGGCGGCGGGAGGGCCATCCCGCGGAACGGCCCTCCCGCTCCCTAACGCACCGTCAGCAGGGAAGTCTTCACCAGGCGCGCCAGGTTCTCGGCGACGCTGCCCACCAGCAGGCGGTCCACACCCCGCCGGCCATGGGTCCCCACCACGACCAGACTGGCCTTCCACTGCTTGGCGCTGTCGGCGATCTGCTCGGCCGTGTGTTTCTGCTCGGATTCGATCAGCATCGGTTCCGCCTTGATGCCGGCGGCTTCGGCCGTGGCGACGGCGGCTTCGAGCAGCTGGTTCGCTGCCTGCCGCATGTCGTCCTTGACCCGGTCGGCGTCCAGGTAGGTGCCGATGCCCAGGGCGTGCTGGGCAAGCAGCCCCTCGTCCAGGGCGTGGGCGATGCAGAGCTTGGCCTTGAAGGCATTGGCCAGGGCGATGGCTGCGTTCAGGGCCCTATTGGCGGTGTCGCTGCCGTCGATGGCGACGAGGATTCGCGTGTACATGGATTTCTCCCGTTTACTTGATGACAAGGGCGCTGAACGGATAGACGTAGGCCTGGAGGGTGACCAGGATGCCGACCAGGCAGGCCAGGGCGATGGAGTGGAAGAAGACGTAGCGCAGGATGTCCCCCTCATGGTTGAACCAGCGGGTGGCGGTGGACGCGACCACGATGGACTGGGCGTCCACCATCTTGCCCATGACGCCCCCCGAGCTGTTGGCCGCCCCCATCAGGTTGGGACTGAGCCCCAGCTGCTCGGCCGCCACCTTCTGCATGCCGCCGAAAAGGACGTTGGAAGCGGTATCCGACCCGGTCAGCGCCACCCCCAGCCAGCCCATCAGGGTGCCGAAGAAGGGATAGAAGACGCCGGAAGCCGCGAAGGCGAGGCCCAGGGTGGTGTCGAGGCCGGAGTAGCGGGTCAGCGTACCCAGGGCCAGCATCAGGACGATGGTCAGCAGGGAGTAGCGCACCAGCCACAGCGTCTTGCCGTAGACCCGGAACAGGGACAGCGGGTTGTACTTCATGGCCAGGCCGCCGACGATGGCGGCAACGAGGATGCCGGTGCCGGTGGCGGAGAGCAGGCCAAAGATGTATTCGGCCCCCTCCTTGGTCGGGGTCGGGACCACCGGCGGCATCTTTTCCACCAGCTTGTGCAGGCCTTCGATGGGGAACTTGGGGGAGAAGATGCCGTTGAGGTAGGCCTTGACGGCGGGCAGGCCCCAGATGAAGACGAAGACGGTGAGGATCACCCAGGGCATCCAGGCGCGGATGACGTCGCCCCTGGGGTGGGAGTGCTTAACGGCCGGGGCGGGAGTGCCGCCGTCGCCGTCGTGGCCCTTGAGGGTGGTCGAGCGCCAGATTTCCTTGGGCTGCCAGACTTTCATGAACATCACCAGGCAGAACATGGAGCACATGGCGGCGACCACGTCCACCAGTTCGGGGCCGAAGTAGTTGGAGACGACAAACTGGGGCACGGCGAAGGAGACGCCGGTCACCAGGATGGCCGGCCAGATCTGCAGCATGCCCTTGCGCCCCGCGAAGGCCCAGATCAGCCAGAACGGCACCATCAGCGAGAAGAACGGCAGCTGGCGGCCGACCATGGCCGAGATCGCCATGACGTCGTAGCCGTGCACCTTGGCCAGGGTGATGATCGGCGTGCCGAGGGCGCCGTAGGCCACCGGCGCCGTATTGGCGATCAGCGACAGGCCCGAGGCGGCCAGGGGCGAAAAGCCGAGGCCGATGAGGATGGCTGCGGTCACCGCCACCGGCGTGCCGAAGCCGGCGGCGCCCTCGAAGAAGGCGCCGAAGGCGAAGGCGATGAGCAGCAGCTGGAGGCGGCGATCCTCGGTAATGCCGGCGATGGAATCCTGCAGCACCTTGAAGGAGCCGTTCTGCTCCGTGAGCTGGTGCAGGAAGATGATGTTGAGGACGATCCAGCCGATGGGCAGGAGGCCGACCATGCCTCCCATCATGGCCGCCTTGCCCGCCATCTCGGCCGGCATGCCGTAGACCAGGATAGCGATCAGGAGGGCGCTGACCAGGCCGGCGGCAGCGGCGATGTGGGCTTTAAGGTGGAGGAAGCCGAGCCCGATCAGCATCACCGCCACGGGAATGGCGGCGACCAGGGTGCTGAGGAGCATGCTTCCAAGGGGATCGTATATCTGTTGCCAGACCATGTTTGTCTCCTGATTTGTAGTGGTTATCTAGCGAAATGACGCTCTCCTTTGAACACATTCCCGGCGCATAGTGCCCGGGCCCCGGGCAGAGGCTGCCGCGTCATCCGCGGCTCGGCTTTTGTTCAATATGCTGAACGTCGTTTACTTCGCGGAACGACTATGGAGACAGAGACAGGCTGATGTCAAGGGAAAATGTTTGCCGCGACGCAGCAACCGACCCGCCCTCGGGCGGCCGGTTCAGGGGGAAGCCGCGCCGGTCCTAGCCCTCGGCTTCGAGGCGCATGGCGGCGCGCACCAGGCGCTGCTCCTCCTGCTCGATTTCCATGAACATGTCGCGCAGGCCGTTGATGTGCTCCCGGGCGATGCGCTCGGCCCGCTCGGCGTCCCGGTCCGCGATGGCCTGGTAGAGACGGCTGTGGTGGCGGTCGATGATCTTCTTCAGGGCCGGGCGGTGGTAGAGGTTGCAGACCGAGGCAAAGACGCTGCTCAGCATGAGGTCGGACAGGGATTGCAGGGTGTGCACCAGTACCGGGTTGTGGGCCGCGTCGTTGATGGCCCGGTGGAAGGCGTGGTCGAGGCGGGCGTGCTCCTCCCGGCTGACCTCCGCCATCGCGTCCTGCTTCTCCTGCATCTCCTCGTAGCGCCGCCGGATCATGATCAGGTCGGCCGGGGTGGCCCGCAGCGCCGCCAGGCGGGCGGCCTCGCTCTCCAGGATGGCGCGCACCTCCAGCAGGTCGTAGAGGGTGCGCGGCTGGGAGTTGAAGAGATGCATCAGGGGCGTGGCGTCCCGGTCCGCCGACAGGCGGGCGACGAAGGAGCCCTTGCCGTGCCGGGTCTCGATGATCCCCAGGCCGCGCAGGATGCGCAGCCCCTCCCGCAGGGCAGAACGGGAAGCCCCCAGCTTTTCGCACAGGCGCCGCTCCGAGGGCAGCGGGTCGCCGGCCTTGAGAATGCCGTCCATGATCAGGCGTTCGATGCGCTCGGCTACGGCATCCGCCACCTGTTTGCCCTCGGCCGCAGCCGGATCAAGCCGCTTCATAGTGGTAGGACCAGTGTCAAATGGAAATCTGCCCAGCAACCGGGAAGCCTTGTCCCGGCACGCCAAGTCCGTATTTAAGCACACTCCCCGGTGGGCACCGGTAAAACAAACTGGTCGGACCAGTGCCTTCGGCGGTTGAAATGCCGGCCACCGCCTTCTACCATGCCCTTCCACTCGTGCGCCGTGACTCCCGGCGGGGCGAGAAAAAACCACAACAGAGGAAAGCGATGAGCGTTCGAGAAGACAAGCGAGCCGACCTGCTGGCGGACCTCCAGGCGGCGGTGCCCGGCTCCGGCGTCCTGTACGAGGAGGAGGACCTGCGCCCCTACGAGTGCGACGCCCTCTCCGCCTACCGGCAGCTGCCCCGGGCAGTGGTCCTGCCCCGCACCGAAGCCGAGCTCAGGCAGGTGCTGGAAATCTGCTGGAGGCACCGGGTGCCCGTGGTGGCCCGGGGCGCCGGCACCGGCCTCTCGGGAGGCGCCCTGCCCCATGCCGAGGGCGTGGTGGTGTCCCTGGCCCGCTTCATGCGCATCCTCGAGATCGACCCCAAGTCCCGTACCGCCCGGGTCCAGCCCGGGGTGCGCAACCTCGCCCTGTCGGAAGCGGCAGCGCCCTTCAACCTCTACTACGCCCCCGATCCCTCCTCCCAGATCGCCTGCAGCCTGGGCGGCAACGTGGCCGAGAATTCCGGTGGCGTGCACTGCCTCAAGTACGGCCTGACCGTGCATAACGTCCTGGCCGTCCGGGCCCTGGTGCTGTCGGAGGACGGCGTGGATGAGGTGGTCTTCGGCGGCCCCGGCCCCGATGCGCCGGGCCTCGACCTGCTGGCCGTCATCACCGGCTCTGAGGGCATGCTCATCGTCATCACCGAAATCACCGTGCGCCTGACCCCCAAGGCCGAGGTGGCCCGGGTGGTCATGGCCTCCTTCGCCTCGGTGACGGTGGCGGCCGACGCGGTGGCGGAAATCATCGCCGCCGGCATCATCCCGGCCGGCCTGGAGATGATGGACAAGCAGGCTATCGCCGCCGTCGAGCCCTTCGCCCGGGCCGGCTACGACACCGGCGCCGCCGCCATCCTGCTGTGCGAGTCGGACGGCACGCCGGAAGAGGTGGCGGACGAGATCGAGCGGGTCATCCAGGTGCTGGGCAATGCCGGCGCCAGCCAGGTCCGGGTCTCCCAGGACGAGGCCGAGCGCCTGCGCTTCTGGGCCGGACGCAAGGCGGCCTTCCCGGCGGTGGGGCGCATCACGCCGGACTACCTGTGCATGGACGGCACCATCCCCAGGAAGCGCCTGGGCGAGATGCTCTCGGCCATCGAAGCCATGGAGCGCAAATACCGCCTGCGCTGCGCCAACGTCTTCCATGCCGGCGACGGCAACCTCCACCCCCTCATCATGTTCGACGCCAACGACCGGGACGAGACCGCCCGGGCCCTGGCCTTCGGCGCCGAGATCCTGGAGCTGTCGGTGGCCCTGGGCGGCACCATCACCGGCGAGCACGGCGTCGGCATCGAGAAGCTGGCCCAGATGTGCGTCCAGTTCACCCCCGAAGAACTGGCGGCCTTCGGCGCCGTCAAGGCGGCCTTCGATCCCCTCGGACTGCTCAATCCGGGCAAGGTCGTCCCGACCGCCGCCCGCTGCCGGGAATACCGCCAGACCGGCGGCGGCCAGCGCCACGAATGCTGCGACCACAAGAAGGAAACCACCGCATGAGCCTGGCCATCGAGACCGTCGCCGCCGAGCTTCCCGCCGACCCCGTCCTCGGCGCCTGGCGCGAGCAGATCCGCTCGGCCGCCGCCGACCGGCGGGCCCTCGTCATCCAGGGCGGCGGCAGCAAGGCCTTCTACGGCCTGCCCGTCGAAGGCGAGCGGCTGGATGCCCGCCAATACAAGGGCATCGTCGCCTACGAGCCGACCGAGCTGGTGATCACCGCCCGCTGCGGCACCCCGCTGGCGGAAATCGAAGCCGCCCTCGCCGAGCGCGGGCAGATGCTGGCCTTCGAGCCGCCCCGCTTTTCGTCCGCCTCGACCATCGGCGGCGTCGTGGCCGCCGGCCTCTCCGGGCCGCGGCGCATGGCCGCCGGCGCGGTGCGCGACTTCGTGCTCGGGGTGCGGCTGATGGATGGCAAGGGCGACCTGCTCTCCTTCGGCGGCCAGGTGATGAAGAACGTCGCCGGCTACGACGTCTCCCGCCTGCTGGCCGGCAGCCTGGGCTGCCTGGGGGTGCTCGCCGAAGTCTCCCTCAAGGTCGTGCCGCGGCCCCGGGGCGAAATGACCCTGCGATTCGAGCTGACCGAGGCGGAGGCCCTGCACCGCCTCAACCGCTGGTCCGGCCAGCCCCTGCCCCTGTCGGCCAGCGCCTGGTTCGACGGCATCCTGCACCTGCGCCTCTCAGGGGCCGAGCCCGCCGTCGCGGCGGCCCGCCAGAAGCTGGGTGGCGACGCCCTGGCCGAAGGGGCGGCAGCCGACTTGTGGGCCGGCCTGCGGGACCAGCGCCACGGCTTCTTCGGCCCCAGCCACGACAGCCTGTTCCGCCTCGCCCTGGCCGACACGGCGGCCCCCCTGGCCCTGCCCGGCCCGCAGCTCATCGAATGGGGCGGCGCCCAGCGCTGGTGCCGCGCCCATGCCGACCGGCTGGAGGATATCCGCGCCATCGCCGCGGCGGCCGGCGGCCACGCCACCCTCTTCCGCCTGCCCGAGGGCAGCCGGCGCGGCGCCTTCCTGGCGCCCCTGCCCAAGCCCCTGCAGCGCATCCACCGCGCCCTCAAGCAATCTTTCGACCCGGCCGGGGTGTTCAACCGCGGCCGCATGTACCCGGAGTTCTGATGGAAACCCATCTTGCCGACTGGATCCGCGACACGCCCGAGGGCAAGGAGGCCGAGGCCGTCCTGCGCGCCTGCGTGCACTGCGGCTTCTGCAACGCCACCTGCCCCACCTACCAGCTCCTCGGTGACGAGCTGGACGGCCCCCGGGGCCGCATCTACCTGATGAAGCAGATGTTCGAGACCGGCCAGGTCACCGCCAGTACCCGGGAACACCTGGACCGCTGCCTGACCTGCCGCAACTGCGAGACCACCTGCCCCTCCGGGGTGCAGTACCACAAGCTCCTCGACATCGGCCGCGCCAAGATCGAGACCCTGGCGCCGCGCCCGGCCGGCGAGCGCGTCCAGCGCAAGCTGCTGCGCAACGTCATTGCCCGGCCGGCGGTGTTCAAGGCGGCGATGGGGGCCGCCCGGATGGCGTATTCCTTCCTGCCGGATTCGATGGCGGCCAAGCTGCCCCGCAAGGTCGCCCGGGCCGGCCAGCGCCCCGCCCCGCGCCACGCCCGCCGGGTCCTGATGCTGGAGGGCTGCGTCCAGCCCGAGCTGTCGCCCAACACCAATGCCGCCACCGCCCGGGTCCTGGACCGGCTGGGGATCAGCGTTACCCCGGTGGCCGAGGCCGGCTGCTGCGGCGCCGTGGATTTCCACATGAATGCCCAGGAGGCGGGCCTCGAACGCGCCCGCCGCAATATCGACGCCTGGTGGCCGGCCATCTCGACGGGGGAAGTGGAAGCCATCGTCCAGACCGCCAGCGGTTGCGGCGCCTTCGTCAAGGAATACGGCTACCTGCTACGGGACGACCCGACCTACGCCGCCCGGGCGCAGCGGGTCAGCGAACTGGCCAAGGACCTGGTCGAGGTGCTGCGGGATGAGCCCCTGGAGCAGCTGGGCGTGCGCGCCGACAAGCGCCTGGCCTTCCATTGCCCCTGCACCCTGCAGCATGCCCAGAAGCTGGGTGGCGCGGTGGAAGGGGTACTGCGGCGCCTGGGCTTCGACCTCACGCCGGTGCCCGAGGGGCACCTGTGCTGCGGGTCGGCGGGCACCTATTCCATCACCCAGCCGGAAATATCCCTGGCCCTGCGCGATCGCAAACTGGATGCCCTGGAGAGCGGCAAGCCGGAGCTGATCGTGACCGCCAATATCGGCTGCCAGACCCACCTGGACGGTGCCGGCCGGACCCCGGTACGCCATTGGATCGAAATCGTCGACCAGGCACTCCAATAGGGCGTCCAGCGCCCATCCCAAACAAGTATTCAGGAGGAATCCCCATGCAGACCCGACCCATGCTCACCGGCAACGACGTTGCCGCCATTCTCAACGCCGCCCGGACCGAGGCCCAGCGCAACAACTGGGCGGTATCCATCGCCGTGGTGGACGACGGTGGCCATCCCCTGGCCCTGGAGCGCCTCGACGGCTGCGCCCCCATCGGCGCCTACGTCTGCGCCGAGAAGGCGCGCACCGCCGCCCTCGGGCGCCGGGAATCGAAAGCCTACGAGGACATGATCAATGGCGGACGCACCGCGTTCCTGTCCGCCCCGACCATCAGTGGCCTGCTCGAGGGCGGCGTGCCCATCGTCGTCGAAGGCCATGTCGTCGGTGCCGTCGGCGTCTCCGGCGTCAAGAGCGACCAGGATGCCCAGATCGCCCGGGCCGGGGTCGCCGCGGTCCAGGGTTGAGCATCCCAGTAATATTTTTTTACAGAACGCTGGACTTCCCCGTTTTCTTTCTTTAGAATTCGCGGCCTTTCGATGCTGCCCAGGTGGCGGAATTGGTAGACGCACTAGTTTCAGGTACTAGCGCTGCAAGGCGTGGAGGTTCGAGTCCTCTCCTGGGCACCAGCCAAGCGGCATCGGAAGAAAGCGGTAATGCGGTAATGCGGTAATGCGGTAAAGCGGTAATGCGGGAGTAGCTCAGTTGGTAGAGCGCAACCTTGCCAAGGTTGAGGTCGAGAGTTCGAGACTCTTCTCCCGCTCCAGAGCGCATTACCATCGGACGCGGGGTGGAGCAGTTGGCAGCTCGTCGGGCTCATAACCCGAAGGTCGCAGGTTCAAGTCCTGCCCCCGCAACCAACGAATTTTGTAGAAAGCCAATCAGCCAGCGCTGGTTGGCTTTTTGCATTTCGGGCCCGGGGAATATCCGAGCCCATCCGGATGCGCCCTACTCCATGGCCAGGCGCTGGTCTTGCAGGAAGGGACGGTCGATGTGCCGGGCGAGCTCTTCGCAGGTCGCCTCGGGCACGCCCTGGGCAGCGAAGTGCTGCCGCCAGCCCTGGACCACCTGGGCAACCCGGCGGGCTTCCGCCACGGCGTCCCGGGGGGTGAGCCAATACTGGCTGGCGGCGGACAGCGCATTGTCGATAGTCGATTCCGCCCCCCGTGCCCCCACCTCCATGGCCTGGTAGCCCAGGGACTGCCCGATGGGCAGGACATCGAAGGCCGGCGCCAGGACATACTGCTGATCCTCCCGGACCAGGATCACATGGTTCTTCTCGTGGTCGTCGGTGTTGTCGATGAGGATGTTGAAAACGAGGCGCCGGAACAGCTCCCGCATCTGTTCCCGGTGGACGTCGACCGGGCCGCGCCGGCGCAGGAGCAGGGCCAGACCGGGATAGGACAGCTCCGCACCGGCGGCCTTCAGCGCCACATTGGCTGAAAGGGCGTGCAGGCGCCGCCCCGCGGCCCGGTCGAAGCGGCGGATGGCCAGGGCCGCCCCGTTCGCGAGCCGGATCGGGCGGGTTTCGGCGACGGAGATCCCGGCCTGGGCCGCCAGCGTCATCGCGGCGTGCTCGATCAGGGGTTCCGCGGATCGGTCCGCCTCGGCGAATTTGATCACCCACTCCTCGCCGTCCAGCTGGAACAACGCCTTTGGCCGGGCGCCTCCCATGGTGACCCCAGGGGCGATCAAGCGCTTCTGGCGCGCATCGACCGGCTCCTGGGCCAGCACCCGGCGCACCACCTCGTGAACCGCCTCGATCTCCGGGAGCCTGGGGAGGGGACCGATCTCGCGGGGAACATAGGTTTCTGCCGACAGGGACACCCCCAGGGCGCCGAAGCGGTCATCGCCTGCGTAGTAGAGGTACTCGAGGAGAGAGAGCCTGGGCGGACGGTCGAGGAGGCGGATGACCCGCTCGCCCCAGCGATCGGGCCGGGCATCATCGACCGCGCCGGCGGCCGTATCCTTTTCCCGGGGGAGGTGTTCCAGGTCGGTGAGCGGCAGGTCTTCACTGAGGGGGAAACCCGCCTTGATCCAGGACTCGGCGTACTTGAGGGACACCCCGCGCCGGCCCAGGACCAGGTTCAACTCGCCCACCAAGGCGGGGGAAGCGGGGTCGCCGAGATACCAGAGGTGAAGCGAGTCCGGCGGCATGGCGTGCAAGTTCAGTCCTCCTTCTTCGTGGCGAGCCGCGCCATCCGGGAAACCCTTGTCCGGGCGGCACGCAGCTGGCTGGCCCGCCGAACGTCGGACTCCAGTGCCCGCATATCCTTGGCCGGGTCGGCCAGGTCGGCGAGCCCGTCCGACAGTCCGAGCAGCCAGAGCGCCGAGGCGTACACCCCCATGCTCACCCCGGGGTCCCCTTTCTCCAGGCGGATGAGGGTCGGCACCGACACGCCCAGGCGGGCAGCCCACTGGCGCTGGGATTCCTTGCGCCGCAGGCGGGCCAGTGCCAGGCGCTCGCCCAGCGCCTGCAGTGCGGCAAGCGCCTGGGGCGGGACCGATGAGAGGGCGATGGAGGACTTCGACATAAAATAAAGATTATCAGCGTGGCGGCGCCTAGTAAACTTTATATTACCCCGCGCCTCCCTGCTCTGGTCGGCAACCGGGACTCGAGCCGGTAATCCAATACGAGGGTATGCCCCGCTTCGGCACCCGGAGCGAGGGGCGATCAGGAATGACGGCGCGGGCGGCACGACCCTTTCCGCCAGGCGTGACCTGGTCGTGGAAGCAGCATGGGAGAAGCCCGGGAGACGAGCCGCAGCGTCACCGAGACCAAGCAACCCGGCAAGGCCGGAATTTTGCGACGGGTGGCCAGCATCCGAGGCCCGGGCTTGACATTCCTTACCCTGCCTTTCGGCCCTTTGCTCTTATAATCGCCGGCTACGAGAGAGTCCCCATAGAGAAGCATGAAGTCGTGTCGCCGCCGTACATCGGTATTGGCCTTAGTGATGTCGTCCCTAGCGTCTTCTGCGTTCTGCCAGGATTCAGCGAACGACGACCTCGACATCTTCTATGGCGACATGTCCTTCGTCAGTATCGCCACCGGTAGCCAGCTCCTGCTGCGCAATGCGCCGGCCGTCGCCACCATCGTCACCGCCGCCGACATCCGCGCCATGGGCGCCACGGACCTGGATCAGGTCATGGAGACCGTGCCGGGGCTCCATGTTAACCGCAGCCCCAACCTCTATTCCTCGCTCTATGTCATGCGCGGCATTGTCAGCCCCTATGCCTCCGAACTGCTGATCCTGGAAAACGGAGTGCCGATGACGACCCTCTTTGTCGGCAACAAGGGCAACATATGGGCCGGCTACCCGGTCGAGAACATCGAGCGCATCGAAGTCCTGCGCGGTCCGGGTTCGGCGCTGTACGGGGCCGATGCCTACGCCGGGGTGGTGAACATCATCACCAAGTCGGCCCGGGACATCGGGGGAACCGAGGCCGGGGCGCGCGTCGGCTCCTTCGGTACCCAGGATGCGTGGCTGCAGCATGGCGGCCGGCTGGGAGAGGTGGACGTGGCCGCCTTCCTCCGGGTCGGCAGCAGTGATGGCTTCAAGCGCACCGTCGCGGCCGACGCCCAGAGCGCCAACGACCGGCGTACCGGGACTAACGCCAGCCTCGCCCCGGGTTCCGTCAACACCGGCCGCGATGCCCTCGATGCCAGTCTCGACCTCGCCTACGGCAAGTGGCGCCTGCGGACCGGCTACAAATTGCGGGACGACGTCGGAACCGGTGCCGGCATCGCCTACGCCCTCGACCCGGTGGGCCGGGGCAAGAGCGAGCGCACCACCGCCGACATGTCGTGGACCGACCCGTGCCTGTCGCCGGACTGGGGTGCGGGCCTCACGGCCAGCTACATGGCTTACGCCCAACTCATTCCCGAGGGATTCCAGCTCTTCCCGCCCGGCACCGACTTCTCCACCGGCGCCTTCCCCAACGGCATCGTCGGCTCGCCCGAGACCTGGGAGCGGCAGATGCGCCTGTCGGCCTTCGCCACCTACTCGGGACTGGAGGGTCACCGGGTGCGCCTCGGCACCGGCCACGACGATCTGGATCTCTACAAGACCCGGGAATTGAGGAATTTCACCTACGGCCCCGACGGGCGGCCCATTCCCCTGGCGGGCGTGACCGACGTCACGGCCACCAACCCCTTCCTCACCCCCCGCCGGCGCCGCGGCAGCTACGCCTATGTCCAGGACGAGTGGAGCATTGCCCGGGACTGGTCCCTGACGGCGGGGGTCCGCCACGACAACTATTCCGACTTCGGCGGCACCACCAATCCCCGCCTGGCCCTGGTCTGGGATGCACGGATGGATCTGACGGCCAAGCTCCTTTATGGCCGCGCCTTCCGGGCGCCGGCGTTCGTCGAGGCCTACGGCGGCGCGAACCCGGTCGCCCGCGGCAATCCCGACCTGAAGCCGGAAACCATCGACACCGTCGAGGCGGCCCTATCCTGGCAGGTGCGCCGGGATGCCGAGGTGAACCTCAGCGTCTTCCGCTATGCCATGAAGGACATCATCCGCCTGGTCTCCAATGCCGTGCCCGGCACCGGTTCCACCTACGCCAACTCCGGCGGCCAGGAGGGCCGGGGAGCCGAGCTGGAGGCCGTCTGGAACAACAGCCGCGACACCCGGATTTCCACCCACTACGCCTATCAGCGCTCTGTTGACGACACCACCGGCAGCAATGCCGGCTACGCTCCCCGTCACCACCTCTATGGCCGCGTGGAAAGGCTGTTCCCCGGCGGCTGGCTGGGGAGTACCCAGGTCAACTACGTCGCCGACCGGAAGCGGACCGCCGGCGACCTCCGCCCGGCCGTAGCCGACTATGCGACCGTGGATCTCACTGTCTCCACCAGGCGGGGCAGAAACCAGTGGGATTTCGTCGGCAAGGTGAGCAACCTTTTCGATGCCGACGTGCGCGAGCCGAGCCCGGCCCGCAGCCAGATTCCCGGCGACCTGCCGATGGCGCGGCGCGCCTTCTATCTCCAGGCGGTCTACAAGCTGTAAGTGCTCTCCAATGAAAACGGCCGGTCCCAGGGGACCGGCCGTCTCAGGTGCGGCCGCCCAGGGGCAGCCGGGTGCCGATATCAGGCGGCGGCGTTGGCGGTCACCGGCGAGAGGCCGGGAGCGGCGCGGCGGGCAGGAGCAGCGCCCTTGCTGATGAGGCCGAGGGGTGCACCCAGCGGAAGGATGGTGCGGCCGTAGAAGTTGTTCATGAAAATGGCGCCGGCAGCGTAGAAGCCCAGCAGGGAGATGAACAGTTCGGAATAGGCCGCCAGGGCGCCGAACAGCTGCGCGTTGACGCCGAGGATGGAGAGGCCCAGGGACGGCAGCAGGACGTTGATCAGGACCAGGATGGCGGCGAACACCTTGTTGGTCTCGAAGGCGGCGACCATGATGAACAGGGAGAAGAAGAAGTATCCGAAGCAGGCGAAGGCGAGTTGCTTGGGATCGGCCTTGGTCGGGTCGAACTGCCCCAGCCAGCCGAGGCTGATGGCCCAGTGCATGGAAACGGCCACCCAGAACAGGCCATAGGCGCCCAGGACGATGGCGCCGAAGTAGTTGTTCTTCTTGAAGTCGATGGTGGACGCCCAGATTTGCGCGATGGATCCCAGGAACAGCGCCCAGGGGATGATGTAGGCGACGCCGGTGGTCCAGCCCATCTTGGCGGACGCGGCCACGAAGGTGACCATGGACAAACCGAAGACTCCCAGCGCGGTCGGGTCCGACATCACGATCTTGGTCTCGGTGGTCTGCACTTGGTTTTGCATATGAACTCCCTTGCTTTATTGATTAGAAGTATGCGTCCGCCATTTCTCCACTGCGCTTGCGGAAGGCTGTCGGAAGGGATGCATCCGGCTGCCCAATGCGACGAGATGGCGTGCTTTTAGCACCCACTCGGAATCGTTTTTGGCGAAACGCCGCTAGTGTAGTTCCAAGCCGAATCGAACACTACAAAAATTACGTGTTCCGCCTATGCGGGCGTCTATCCCTAGGCGCCGACCTTGTACAGGACTGTTTCGTAATGGATTATGATTAATTTAATCGTTACGCATTGGTAAATCGACTGCATAAACCGAATTTTCCCGCCCGCTGTCCGATTCGCGGGACGCGGGCGGTACGCACCCCCGGCAAGGGCGAATACCGACGGGATACCAGCCGACATACCGGGCCGCCGGTATTCCGCAGAGTTGCTTCTCTTGTCATGCTTCCATGAAGAAACTGGCGATCAGGGAGGCCATGGGTAGGGAATGGTGGCGATGCGCAAAATGCCCGGTTGGCGGGCTGCTCCATGGAGAGCGTCGATGGCCGCTTTGTGCCGCCGGTCGATTGCCCCGCTCTTGAGCCTGGCGGCCTTGTCCATGCTAGCCCGCGCCGAGAGCGGGCCAGACCTGCCACTGGCCCTTGTCATCGACTACACCCTGCACAGTCAACCTCCGGTCGCGGCGGACAGCCCTGCCGTCTCGTCTCCCGGGCTTGATCTGGGCGACAGCGCCCGAATGCTGCCAACGGTCGAGCTCGCTGCAATTCACGGCAAGCCGCTGGCAGCCGGAAGCATTGATAGGAAAGCCGATTCGGCATCGCTGGTTGCCGAGCCGCAGGGACTGGCCGCGGCCGAGTCTTCCCCTTTGCCCACCGTCGCAGGAGTCCATACGAGTCTCGACGGTCAGTGAGCGGCCTAAACCTGGACGGGCCGCAGGTTGTCGAAGGTACGACCGTCGAAACAACCAGAAAGCCAGGTGTACCATGGGCCAGACTGCCAGACCTCCCGCTTCGGATCTTGCCGACGCGTGGCCATCCATTCGCACTGTCTCGGTGAGCGCACCGTGGCGCTGGCTGGAGGCCGGCTTGGCCGACATGCGGCAGATTGGAGGTCCAAGCTTCTTTTACGGCGCCTCCTTTGCCGTGGCCGGGTGGCTGCTGCATCTGGTCTTCGAGCAGGCTTACGCCCTATTGGCCGCCCTCACCACCGGCTTCCTCCTCTTGGGCCCGTTCCTCGCCATGGGCCTCTATGACCTCAGCCGCCGCCGTCAGCGCGGCGAAGGCCCGCGCCTCGGGCCGACCCTCGCCGCCTGGCGGCCGAACCTTGGCAACGTGGCTGTCTTCGCGGCCCTGCTGGCCGTAGTGCTGCTGATCTGGGCCCGCGCCTCCCTGATCATATTCGCCCTCTTCTTCGACGCCGGCGAACTGCCCACCTTCGCGGGCGTCGTCCACGCCGTCCTGACCCTGGAACAACCGGCTTTCGCCCTGGCATATTTCGTGGTGGGCGGGTTCTTCGCCCTCTTCGTCTTCGCCTTCAGCGTCGTTGCCATGCCCCTCATGCTCGATCGCAACACCGGGGCGATTACGGCCGCCATAGCCAGCCTGGTGGCCTGTGCACGCAATCCCGCGCCCATGCTGCTGTGGGCGGCCTGCATCGCCGCCCTGGTGGCGTTGGGCTTCGCCACCATGTTCGTCGGCCTTATTCTGACCATGCCCCTGATCGGCCATGCCACCTGGCATGCATATCGGGATATGGTCGAAGGAGAGCCGGCTGCCTGAGCGGCATTTGCCCAGAGAACCGGCCAGGACGCCATCAGTCTTCGGCCAATTTCCCTAGAAAGACGGCGATGGCGATGACAGCCGCTACGCAAAGGAGCAGTGCAGCGACGACCGCCGGCCACCCGGAATGGCTCCAGGGCCAGCCGACGGCACTGCCGATGACGCTGCCGCCCAAGTAGTAGCTGGAGAGATAGAGCGCCGAGACCAGCCCCCGGCGCGACCCGGCGCGGCGGCCGACCCAGCCGCTGGCGACGGCGTGGGCCGCGAAGAACCCGAAGGTGAACACGGCCAGGCCGAGGACGATGACCCACAGGGATTCGGCCAGGGTAACGCCGATGCCCAAGGCCATGGCGAGGCCCATGAGCAGCACGATGCGGGGACGGCCGATGCGGGTGACGGCCTGCCCGGCCCAAGCCGACGACACGCTGCCCACGGAGTAGAGCAGGAATATGGCGCCAATGGCCGCCGGACCGAGGCCGTAGGGCGGCAGGCTGAGGCGGAAGCCCAGGTAATTGTAGATGCCGACGAAGGACCCCATGATCAGGAAGGCCGTAGCGAAGAGCCATGGCAGACCCGGGTCGGCGTAGATGCGGACAACATCCCCGAAGAGCAGCCGAGGCTGCAGGGAGCGCGGAACGAAATGGCGAGCCGGCGGAAGAAGGTACCAGAAGGCGAGTGCGGCCGTGACGCCGACCAGTCCCAGGACAGCCAGGCCGTAGCGCCATCCCAGCCAGTGGGTGATAAGGGCAGCCAGGAAGCGGCCGGACATGCCGCCCAGGGCATTGGCGGCGATATAGAAGCCCATGGCCCGGCTGCGGGCATTGGGTGCGATCTCCTCCCCCAGATAGGCCATGGCCGCTGCCGGCACACCGGCGATACAGGCGCCAAGACAGGTCCGGCACAGCAGCAGAAGCGAAAAATCCGAAACCACCGCCGAAGCAACGGCGAAGGTGGCAGCCCCTAACAGCCCGAATCGCATCAGGCTCTCCCGTCCGTAGCGGTCGGCGATCAGGCTTAGTGGGATGAGGAGAAGCGCCATGGCCGCCGTGCCCGCCGCCACGCTGAGACTGGCCGTACCCGCGGAGATGGCGAACTCTTGGGCAAGCTGCGGCAGCACTGGCTGGGTGCCGTAGAGCAAGGCAAAGCAGGTAAACCCGGCGACAGCCATCGCCAGGTTGGCTCGGCGGAAGTCGGCGCTGTCCGCCTGCAAACCCAAGGACTGTTCCGGCGGGGTTGGATTGGTCATACGTCGCAGCTTTCCTGCAGAGATCGAATTCGAGCCAAGGCAGGCCGACTCTGTGCTTTGACAACTATCCGGCTCTCCAAAGCGCAAAGCCCTCGCCTGGTGATCCAGGGAGGGCTTTGGGGGATGGGGTGCCTGGCGGTGACCTACTTTCGCGAGCGAGGTGCTCACTATCAT
>DATFAA010000056.1:0-30830 GCA_035255045.1 Rhodocyclaceae bacterium
GCTTCCTGCCGTCGAGCTTGGACAAGGCGTCCTTGCCGTCGCAGGCCTCGACGACCTCGTACCCCGCCCCCTTGAGGGCAATGCCCACGACCTGCCGCAGCGAGGCCGAGTCGTCCACGATCATGATGGTTTTTGCCATGGTATTTCCGGCTGTGCTTAAAAGAAGGTGATGTCGGATTCGGCGGCCCGGCCCCGGTCCTTGGTCTTGCTGGGGTCGAACTGCTCGGTGGTGCTGTACTGGGACTCGAAGCGCCGCAGCCATTCGTCCACATCCAGCTGGCCGGGCGATCCGCCGCCGGCGATGGCGTGCTGCTCGTTCCCCACCCGCTGGCCGAAGCGGTCGATGTCGTTCTCGACGGCGGTGAGGATCTGGCTGATCCGGTCCTGGAACTGGAGATTGATGAGGATGGCGTCCACCTGCCGGCGGACATCTTCGCTGTTCTGCTCGAGGCGGCCCGACACCTGGGCCAGGGTGCCGGCGGCCTGGTTGAAGTCCCCCAGCACCTGCTGGATGACGCTCTCGGCCTGGCTGATGGTGTTGCCATCCTTTTCCGACAGGCTGTCGGCGGCGCTGAGGGTGGCGGTGATGGCGCTGCTCACCGTTTCCACCTTCTGGCGGATGGACTTGCCGATGCTGCCGGAGAGGGTGGAGAGCTTCCGCACTTCGTCGGCGACGACGGCGAATCCCCGGCCCTGCTCGCCGGCCCGGGCCGCCTCGATGGCGGCGTTGAGGGCCAGCAGGTTGGTCTGGCCGGCGATGTTGCCGACTTCCTCGGCCATGGTTTCCAGCTCGCCGGTGAAGCTGCCGAGGCGGCGGATTTCCACCAGCAGGGCCTGCTTGGTCTCCAGGGCGGATCCCAGGGAGGTCACCAGGGCCAGGAGCTCACGGCGGGAGGATTCGATCACCCCGAGCATGCCGTCCTTGTCGTCGGCGATGCCGCCGGCGGCCTGGCGGGAGTCGGAGATGGCGGCGGACAGGCGCTGGGAAATGTGCTGGAACTCCTGGACCAGTTCGCCGATGGCGCTCTCGGTCTGCTGCCGGGAGCTGTTGATGTGGTTGCGCCAGCGGGGCAGCAGGGCGTCGCACAGGCGGTGGAGGCTATCCAGGTAGCCGTCGTGGCGGGCGACGCGGGCATCGTTGGCGCCGGTCGGCGGCGCGGCCGCCAGTCGCAGCCCGAGGTCGCGGCGCAGGTGGAGGCCGGCCATCAGCCCGCAGGCGGCCAAGGCCAGGGCCGACAGGAGGGCCGGCAGGCTGCCGTTGCCTGCAAGGGCGGTGAGGATGCCGCCGGCAACGGCGATTCCTGTCGTCATAACCACAGGCTTGGCACTGGTGGCGTTGGGCATGGGTCTTCTCGCTGGTTGAAACAGGGGGGATTCCGAAAAGGGCCGCAGGCGGTGACTCCGGCGCAGTGATTATGCGCAGCTGAGGTGTTTTGCTAATTGGGGCCGGCACGGAGCCGTTTCGGGGTTTACCCGGGGTGTGACAAGGGATGTCCCGGTCAAGGGCGAGGGTAGGCGCCAGACCGGGCCTTCCGTCCGGTTACGGGGAGGTGGGTCAGCGGGAGACGAGGCTCATCTGCTGCACCAACTCCACCAGGGAGCCGGCATTCATCTTTTCCATGACGCTGGCGCGGTGGCTTTCCACTGTCTTGAGGCTGATGCCGAGTTCGGCGGCGATCACCTTGTTCATCTTGCCGGCGACGATCAGGTCCAGCACCTGGCGCTCCCTCCGGCTCAGGGCGGCGAGCCGGGCCAGGACGGCCTCGTACTGCTCCGACTCGCGGCGGATTTCCTTGCTGGTGTCCAGGGCCTGCTGCACCTTGTCCACCAGGACCTGGTGGTTGAACGGCTTGGGCAGGAAATCGATGGCCCCGTTGCGCATGGCCTGGACCGCCATGGGGACGTCGCCGTGCCCGGTGATGAAGATGACGGGGATGCGGAGTTCCTGCCTGATCAGCCGTATCTGGAGTTCGAGGCCGCTGATGCCGGGCATGCGCACCTCGGTGACCAGGCAGCCGCATTCCCGGATCTGGGGATCGGAGAGGAAGTCCCGCCCGTCGGCGTAGCTCTTGACCGTGAGGCCAAGGGAGGCGAGAAGGAAGTACACGGACCGCCGCACCCCTTCGTCGTCATCCACCACGCAGACAATTTCCCTCTCGTCCATTCGCCATCTCCTCGAACGCTGGGATGGTGAAGAAGCCGTTGGCCCCAATCGCGCACTTCCGCTGAATTTGGCTGCCAACGCCGGGTGACCCGGCTGCGACGCCCCGTCGCCGGTTCTTCTTAGGCACCCACGAGAGATTTGATCGAGGCGGCCGGCTACTGTTCGATCAATATCCGGCCACGGCGAGGGTAGGGCGGCTAGTGCTCCACGTTCATCATGATGCGGGCTCCTTCCCGGGCTTCCGCCCGGTAGGTCAGCCGCATCTTGAGGACCAGGATGCCGACGGCGAACAGGAGCAGGCCGCTGGCGATCCCCAGCTTGCCGGAAATCTTGCCCATGGAAAGGGCGCCCACCATGAGGTAGAGGTAGGGCAGGGATTCGTAGACGAAGCGAGGCAGGTATTTCATGGGGCTCCTTTCATGCGGCATGTTCGTTCTGCAGTGGCAGAACAGCAATTCGCATGCCAAGTCCATATCCCGGCGGCTCCGGCGGCGCAGGCGCCGCGGGACCCCTTGTCCGGGGTTCCTGGGTCCCGGAAAGGAGGGCTTCGCGTTCAGTTTTCGGGAATCGTTTCCCGGCGGCGGGAATGGGGGCCGCTATCAGGGCTGGCGTTCGATCCGCAGGGGGAGCGAGGCAAAGCCGCCGGCCGGGTAGATGGCCCGGACCGGCGCCTGGCCCTCGACCAGGGAAATCCGCCAGGTGCGGGCAAGGAGGGTTTCCATGACGATGCGTAGTTCCAGCCGCGCCAGGGGGGCGCCGGGGCAGACGTGGATTCCGGCCCCGTACAGCAGGTTGAGCCCCGGGTCGCGGTCGAGTCGGAATTCATCCGGGTCGCCGAACACCGCCTCGTCGCGGTTGGCCGAGGCCCACATCAGGGTGAGGCGGTCGCCGGCCTTGAGTTGCCGGCCGCCGATCTCCACGTCCCGGGTGGCGATCCGGCGGTTGGAGATGAGGGGGGCGTGGATGCGCAGGATTTCGTCGATGGCGGCCGGCAGCAGCCCGGGCTCCCGCCGCAGCCGCTGCTGCAGGTCGGGCTCCTCGGCCAGGTAGTGGGCGAGGATGCCGACGCAGGAGGAAATGGTGGAGAGTTCCCCCACCGTCCAGTTGCGCAGGATGCTGACGATCTCCTCGTCACTCAGCGCCCTGCCGTCGATGGTCTCCCGCAGCATGCGCGTGGTGAGGTCGTCGGTGGCAGCGGGCCCCGCGGCCCGGCGGACGTCGAGCTGGTCCCGGATGTAGCGGTCGAAGTCGAGGGCGATCTGGGCCATGGCCTGGCGGTCGCCGGCCAGGGTGGCTTCCCGGTTCCGGGCGGTCCAGTGCCGCAGGGGCTCGTGCAGCTCGGCCGGCCAGCCCATGAAGGCGCACTGGATGCGGAGGGCGAAGTCCTGGGCAAAGCGGCCCGCCAGCTCGACATCCCCTTGGGCGGGGAGGGCTTCCACCAGGTCTTCCGCGATGCGCCGGCAGACGGGCTCGAACCGGGCCATCTCTTCGGGGCCGAAATAGGGTTCGAT
The DNA here is from genome assembly GCA_035255045.1 of Rhodocyclaceae bacterium. Classification (GTDB taxonomy): domain Bacteria; phylum Pseudomonadota; class Gammaproteobacteria; order Burkholderiales; family Rhodocyclaceae; genus JAGTRP01. The sequence continues at coordinate 3,676 of DATFAA010000056.1, forward strand.
CAACTGCCGGTAGGGGGTGTGTTGCGGCGGGTCCATGCCATTGGGGACGGAGAGGTGGCTCGAAACCGCGTTGCTGAAGGTTTCATGGTCGGTGAGGGCCCGCATCACGTCACCGTGGCTGAACAGGGACCAGTGCAGGTAATCGCTGTAGGCCACCGGGCAGCGGCGGCGCATGCCGTCGTAGGCCTTGATCTGGTCTTCCAGGACAGCCGGCGAGCGGGCATCCCAATCCAGGGCTTGGGGCTGCGACCGGGAATCCCAATGCAGGCGCTCCTGCTTGCTCATGACTTCTCCTCTCGTGGGTTGCCGAGTCGGTCCGTGGTTGGAACCGGGAGTCCGCGGCGCTGGCCTCGTCCGGGGATGAAGCGCCCGCTCTGGCATCCCGTCCTTGGGATGGACCGACTAATGTTGAGTAATTTACTCGGGTATGAGGGGGGCGGCCTTGATGCCGGTCAAAGGCAGAGTGATTTGCTCGGGTATTGGGCCGGGGCATTCCGGCGGGCGGAAAAGAAAAAAGGCCACTCGAAAGTGGCCTTTTCCTTGAATCACTGGCGCGCCCGGCGCGATTCGAACGCACGACCCCTGCCTTCGGAGGGCAGTACTCTATCCAGCTGAGCTACGGGCGCGAAGAAGGGCGCATCTTACCGGGTTTCGGCGCCACCGTCCATGGCAGTCACGCATATGCGGAGTCGGGACCGTCGCTATAATGATTTTCCCCCCAACTCCAGCTCCGAGGTGTCAGCATGGCCGAACAGCATTCTTCCCGAGGCATATTGATCGGTTCCATCGTCGCGGCAGTCGTAGTGCTGGCCATCCTGGTGCCGTTCTTCGTCACGGGCAACAGGTCGGCCAAGGCGTCCAACAACCCCGAGGACGTCGCCACCCGCATCCAGCCGGTGGCCCGCTTCGAATTGCAGAAGGCGGCAGCGCCGGCCGCCGGTGGCGGCGCCAAGGATGGCGCCACCGTCTTCAATACGGTGTGCAGCGCCTGCCACAACACCGGCGCCGCCGGGGCTCCCAAGGCCGGCGACAAGGCGGCCTGGGCGCCGCGCCTGGCCCAGGGCACCGAGACCCTCTACAAGAGCGCCCTCGGCGGCAAGGGCGCCATGCCTCCCAAGGGCGGCGCCTCCAACCTGTCCGACGACGAAGTCAAGGCAGCGGTGGATTTCCTGGTCGCCAAGGCGAAATGACCGGTATGGGGGCCCAGGCCTCCGTCATGTGATCCGGGCAACAAAAAGGGCGCCCCGTGGGGCGCCCCGGTCAGGCCTGCTTTTGGAGGGCAGGCGGCTGACCTTACTTGCTGGCCGGTTCGGCCGGAGTAGCCGGGGTTGCCGACTCGCTCTTGGTGCTCTTCTTGTGGGTCCGCTTCGCCTTGCGGTGGGGCTTGGTGGTGGCCTTGTCGCCGGCGTTGGTGGCGGTCTCGGTCTTCATTTCGGGAGCCTTGCCGGTCGCGGCATCGGGACCGCCGACCTTGCTCTGGGAAGTGCCGGTCTGGGTGCTGTCGGCGGCGGCGACCTGCTGGGCGGCCGGCTTGGCGTCGGCGGCGTGGGCGATACCGAAGGCGGCGGCGATGGCGAGGGCAATCAGTTGCTTGGTCATGGGCTTATCTCCTGAAGGGGGTCGGTCAGCAGTTTTTTCGGCGCCGCGTCATCGCAGCGCCGTGCTGGGAATAACGCGCCTCGTCTCGGGCCGGTAATCAGCAAGAGCGTAACCCTCTGTAACCGTCTGTGACGGCCCGATCAACGGCCTTTGCCGGCCAGCATGGCCTTCATGGCCTCCAGCCGGGCGCTGCCCGTGGCCTTGTCCGGGGCCTGGGCTTCCTTGCCGCCGGAGAAGCGGATGTCTTCCTTGCCCATTTCGGCGATGAAGCGGGACGGCTCGCAGGGCACGAATTCCCGGGCCTGCTTGCGGCGCTCACAGTAGGTGATGTGGAGCGAGCGCCGGGCCCGGGTGATGCCGACGTACATCAGCCGCCGTTCCTCCTCCACCTTGCCGGTGTCGATGGATTCCCGGTGGGGCAGGATGCCCTCCTCGATGCCGGTCAGGAAGACGTGGTTGTATTCCAGGCCCTTGGAGGCGTGCAGGGTGGACATCTGGACGGCGTCGAAGTCGTCCGACTCCTGCTTCTCCAGCATGCTGATGAGGGCGATGCTCTGGGTGACGTCCACCAGGGTCTTGCCGCCTTCCTCGCCCTTGCCGTTGATCCAGTTGGCGAATTCCATGACGTTCGCCCACTTGGCCTGGGCCGGCTTTTCCTCTTCGTGGTCGTAGAGATAGGCCTCGTAGTCGATGGCCTTGAGGAGGTCGGGCAGGACCTGCTGGGCCGGCTCGTTGGCCGCCCGGTACTGGATGCGGTTGATGAACTGGCAGAACTCCAGGAGGGGCTCCAGCTGGCGGCCCTGGATGCGGTGGGCGAAGCCCTCCTCGAAGGCGGCGGCGAAGAGCGAGATGTGGCGCTCGCCGGCGTACTGCCCCAGCACCTGGAGGGTGGCGGCGCCGATGCCCCGCTTGGGGGTGGTGGCGGCCCGGATGAAGGCCGGGTCGTCCTCCTCGTTGGCCAGGAGCCGCAGGTAGGCGATGATGTCCTTGATTTCCGCCTTGTCGAAGAAGGACTGGCCGCCGGACAGCAGGTAGGGCACCCGGTGGTTGCGCAGGTACTGCTCGAAGGTGCGGGCCTGGAAATTGGAGCGGTAGAGGATGGCGTAGTCGGAGAATTTCGCCCGGGTCTCGAATTTGTGGGCGAGGAGCTTCATGACCACGCTCTCGGCCTCGGCCTCGTTGTCCTTGCAGGCGGTGACGGTGATGGGTTCGCCGAAGCCCAGTTCCGACCACAGCTTCTTCTCGAACAGCTTCTCGTTGTTGGCGATGACGTTGTTGGCCGCCTTCAGGATGCGCACGGTGGAACGGTAGTTCTGCTCCAGCTTGATGACCTTGAGGGCCGGGAATTCCGCCGGCAGCTTCTTGAGGTTCTCGATGTCGGCGCCCCGCCAGCCGTAGATGGCCTGGTCGTCGTCCCCCACGGCGGTGAACTGGGCGCGGATGCCGGTGAGCAGCTTCAGGAGCTGGTACTGGCAGGCGTTGGTGTCCTGGTACTCGTCCACCAGCAGGTAGCGGAGGCGATTCTGCCATTTCTCCCGGATCTCCGGGTGCTTCTCGAAAAGCTCCACCGGCAGCTTGATGAGGTCGTCGAAATCCACCGCCTGGTAGGCCTTCAGGGTCGCCTCGTAGGACAGGTAGGCATGGGCGGCCAGGGCCTCGTGCTCGTCCCGGGCCAGGTGCTTGGCCTCCTCGGGCGACACCAGGGCGTTCTTCCAGTTGGAGATGATGGACTGCAGGCGGCGCAGGGTGCCCTTGTCCACCGTCTTGGCCAGTTCGGAAATGATGCCGGCGCAATCGGCGGAATCGAAGATGGAGAAGCGCGGCTTGTAGCCCAGGGCCTTGGCCTCTTCACGCAGGAGCCGCACCCCCAGGGAGTGGAAGGTGGAAATCTGCAGCTTGGAGGCGGCGCCGCCCTCCAGCAGCTTGCCGACCCGCTCCTGCATTTCCCGCGCCGCCTTGTTGGTGAAGGTGATGGCGGCGATGTTCTGGGGCGCGAAGCCGCAATCCTGGACCAGGTAGGTGATCTTCTGGGTGATCACCCGGGTCTTGCCCGAGCCGGCGCCGGCCAGGACCAGGCAGGGGCCGTCGAGGTAGTGGATGGCTTCGCGTTGCTGGGGATTGAGGCCGTGGGACATGACGTGGGGCGAAAAAACGAAGCGCCCCGGCGGGCCGGGGCGCGAAATCGGAACGGGGATTTTACCTCAGGCCTCGCCGTCGACGGCGTGCCGGCTCTCAGAGGGCGCCGAATACCTTCTTCAGGAGGGCGCTGCCGGCGCCGACGGGATTCTGGCGGATATTGCGCTCCTCCTCGGCGATCATCAGGAAGAGGCCGTCCATGGCCTTGTGGGTGACGTAGGTGTCGAGGTCGGCGTCTTCCTTGGAGATGAGCCCGAAGTTGGCCGCCTTGCCGGCGAACCTGTTGTACTTGTCGGCCAGCTGCACCTTCCGGGTGGCTCCTCTGACGATGGGCATGAATTTCTGGACCAGCTGGTCGGAGGAGCTGCGGCGGAAATACTGGGTCACCGCATCGTCCCCGCCGGCGAGTATGTCCTTGGCGTCCTTCAGGGTCATCTTCCGGATGGAATCCATGAGGATGGGCTTGGCCTGGGCCACCGCCTGCTCGGCGGCATGGTTCATGGTGGCGACCAGCTCGTCCGCCTGCTTACCCATGCCCACGGCCCGCATGGCCTTCTCGGCGGTGCGCAGGGAATCGGGCAGGGGAATCCTCACCTTGGGATTGCCCAGGAAGCCATTGTCCTTGCCCAGGTTGGAGACGGCGAAGTCGGCACCCTTGATCAGGGCTTCCTTGAGGCCCGAGGAGGCTTCGCTGTTGGAAATGTCCGCCAGGCCGGCGGCCTGGGCGAACTGGAAAAGGACGGCGAGGAGAAGGACGGCCAGCAGGCGGATGGGGTTCATGGTGGGTTCCTTGGAAAAATCCGTTATGGATAAAGCATAGGCCATCCGGCGCATTTCCGCCCACGGGATGCCCGGGAGGCCGGAAAACTCCTTCCATTTGACATGGATCAGTGCCGATTCGGGTATCCTTCCCCATCATTTCCATTCGGTTCCGTATGGAAAGCACCGCATAACCAAAACACCAGGAGATATCCATGTCCGTGCAGGCCCTCTACCAACAGAAGAAGATGAACGCGGCGGACGCCGTGCGCCAGGTCAAGGACGGCGACATGATCGTCGTCCCCACCGCCGTGGGTGAGCCGCCCACCCTGCTGACCGCCCTTTCCGAGCAGCGCCGCGAATTCCGCGGCGTCCAGGTGGCCCAGATCCTGCCCCTGCGGAAATACGGCTACTTCGACCCGGAAACCGCCGATCACGTCCGCCACCTGGCCTATTTCTTCGGCGGCGCCTCCCGGGCCGGCGGCCAGGCCGGCTGGATCGACTTCGCCCCCGCCTACTTCTCCGAGCTGCCGGTGCTCATCGACCGGGGCCTGCTCCCCGCCGACGTGGTGTTCGCCATGGTCTCCCCCATGGACCAGCACGGCTACTTCTCCCTGAGCCTCGCCGCCGACTACACCATGGCGGCCATCCGCAAGGCCCGGGCCGTGGTCCTGGAAGTGAATCCCAACGTGCCCTTCGCCAACGGCAACTGCCATATCCACATCTCCCAGGTTAGCGCCCTGGTGGAGAGCGAGGAGCCGGTGCTGGAGGTGGGCCTGCCCAAGATCGGGCCGGTGCAGGAGGCCATCGGCAAGTACGTGGCCGACATGATCCCCGACGGGGCGACCCTGCAGATCGGCTACGGCGGCATTCCCGACGCGGTGGTCATGCAGCTCACCCACAAGCACGACCTCGGCATCCATACCGAGATGGTCGGGGACGGCATCATGACCCTGGTGGAGGCCGGTGCCGTCACCAACCGCCGGAAGAACTACCACCCGGGCAAGATGCTGGCCACCTTCGCCCTGGGGTCGAAGAAGCTCTACCAGTTCATGGACCGCAACCCGGCCCTGGAGATGCACCCGGTGGACTTCACCAACGACCCCTACCTGGCCGGGCAGAACGACAACCTCATCGCCATCAACGCCACCATGCAGGTGGACCTGATCGGCCAGTGCGGTTCCGAGAGCCTGGGCTTCACCCCCTACTCGGGCACCGGCGGCCAGGCCGACTTCGTGCGGGCCGCCAACCGCTCCAAGGGCGGCAAGGCCTTCATCGTCCTGCCTTCCACTGCCAAGGACAACGCCATTTCCCGCATCGTGCCGACCCTGACGCCGGGCACCCACGTCACCACCAGCAAGAACGACATCAACTACGTGGTCACCGAGTACGGGGTCGCACAGCTGCGGGGCAAGAGCGCCAAGCAGCGGGCCGAGGCCCTGATCGGCATCGCCCACCCGGATTTCCGGGGCGAACTGCGGGAAGCGGCGAAGAAAATGAATCTGATGTAGGACGGTGATTGTCCGGACACCACCGTCCGGACGCTGTCTTAAGGGCCAAGGAAGCCGACCCGCGCTCTTCATGCCCATCCTCAGCCACCAGGCGAAGCATGTCCTCAAGCATCCGGGGGGGTTCATCCTCCGGACGCTGAAGGCCTTCCGCGCCAACCAGGGACTCCTCCTGGCCGGCGCCGTGGCCTATTACGCCCTGCTCTCCATCGTCCCCCTCCTCATCCTGGCGGTCATCGCCCTGTCCCATGTGGTGGACCAGGCCGAACTGCTCCAGACCCTGGGCCGCTACCTGGAGTGGCTGGTGCCCAGCCAGTCCCGGGCCATCGTCGCCGAGCTGGCCAATTTCCTCGAGAACCGGGCGGTGATCGGCGGTGTGCTGCTGGTGACCATGCTCTTCTTCAGTTCCCTGGGCTTCGCCGTCCTCGACAATGCCATGTCGGTGATCTTCTTCCACCGGCTGGCGGTGCACAAGCGCCATTTCCTGGTCTCGGCCCTGCTGCCCTACTGCTACATCCTGGTCCTCGGGGTAGGGCTCCTGATCGTCACCCTGATGGCCAATTCCCTCCAGGCCATCGGCCAGGAATATCTCAAGGTGCTGGGGCGGGAGTGGTCCCTGAGCGGGCTCTCCGGGGTCCTGCTCTATCTCCTCGGCCTGGCCGGGGAGATCTTCGCCGTCACCTCGGTCTACTACATCATGCCGGTGGGGCGCCTGTCCCCGAGCCACGCCCTCATCGGCGGCGTCACCGCCGCCCTGCTGTGGGAAATCACCCGTCATGCCCTGGTCTGGTACTTCTCCACCCTGTCCCAGGCCAGCGTCCTCTACGGCTCCCTGACCACCGCCATCGTCGTCCTCCTCAGCCTGGAGACCGGCGCCACCATCCTCCTCCTGGGGGCCCAGGTCATCGCCGAGTACGAGCGCATCCCTCCGGAATCCTAGGCGGGGCGGCCGAGGAGGAAGTCCACGGCGTTGCGCCACCAGGCCTTGTCGATGGCATCGAGCCAATCGTTGTGGTCGGCCCCGGGGATGACCGCCAAGCGCTTGGGCGCCGTGATGCCCCCGTAGAGGGCCCGGCCGAAGCGGGCGGGGACGATGCTGTCCCGCTCCGCCACCGCCACCAGCACCGGCCGGTCGAAGGCGGCCAGGTGGGCGGCGGTGTCGTAGGGGTCGGCCAGGAGCCATTTCACCGGCAGCCAGGGGTAATGGAAGGAAGCGACATTGGCCAGCCGGTCCCAGGGGGTGATGATGAGGAGACCCGCCACCTTGTCCCGCTGGCGGACGGCGGCCTGGGCGGCCACCGCCGCCCCCAGGGATTCGCCCGCCACCAGGAGCGGCCCGCCGTAGCGGTGGTGGGCGAGGGCGACGGTCGCCTCGGCGTCGGCCACCAGGGACTTCTCCCCCAGCTTGCCGTCCCGGGGCCCGTAGCCCGGGTACTCGGCCAGGATGACCCGGAAACCCAGGGGCGCCAGGGCGGCGGCATAGTAGCCCCGGTGGCCGGCGTGGCCGGCATTGCCGTGGAAGACCACCACCGTGCCCCGGGCCGGGCCGGCCGGTTCCGCCAGGAGGCCGCGGAATTCGCCAGGGGCCGGCCAGGCCTGCAGCCCCGGGCCGGCCATCTCGGCCACGGGCGCCTTGTCCGGGTAATAGAGCAGACGATCCTGCAGCATGGCGGCTCCGGCAAAGGTGATGAGACAGGCCAGGACGATACCCAGCAGCGGCCACAGCCATCTTGCCTGCCGGGCCATCAGAACTGTCCGCCGGCCGGCCGTCTCCAAGGGGTGTCCGATGAACCGCGATCCCATCGAAAGGTGCCTCCGTGTCGAATAGCCATAGAAGTGTTCCCGTCATCCTCGCCGCCGCCGCCCTGGCCGGCGCCTGCCATGAGTCGGGTCCCCAGGTCAGCCCGGAGGGTGCCGCCAAGAGCACCAAGACCAAGGTCCTGGAGGCCGGCGCCAAGGTGCTGCAGAGCAACTCGCCCCTGGCGCCCCTCGACATCTACCTGTCGGGGTTCCACGCCATGAAAGCCGACCCCCAGCACCAGATGGAGGCCCACCACTACTGCCGGCAGGTGAACGAGGACTTCGCCCAGTGCGTCCTCTTCGACGGCAACACCCGGGACGCCAATCTGAACGGCATAGAGTACATCATCTCCGAGAAGCTGTTCGAGGCCCTGCCGGAACAGGAGCGGCAGTTCTGGCATCCCCACAATTATGAAATCCTCTCCGGCCAGCTGGCCGCTCCCAACATTCCCGGCATCGCCGAAAAGGAACTGATGCGCGGCAAGATGAACAGCTACGGCAAGACCTGGCACATCTGGAACACCGGCGTCGAGGGCCGGCCCGGGGACAAGCTGCCCCTGGGCGAGCCCATGCTGGCCTGGTCCCTCAACCGGGACGGGGAGCTCCATCCCGGCCTGGTGGAGTCCCGGGACCGGCGCATGGGGCTGGATTCCCTGGCCAAGCGCCGGGAACGGGCGGACCTGGCGACCCGCGCCCATCCCCAGGCGGGGGTCGATGCCCTGAAGGGCAAGTTCGGTCCGGACACCCGGGACCTTCCTGGTGTCCGGGACAAGGGGGCGGCCGGCCCGGCGCGCTAGGGCGCTCAGCTGGTCGGCAGGGTGGGCTGGCCCCGCAGGGGATCGTAGATGCTGTGGGGCGGCAGCAGGTGCATGGTGACGTTGGCCGAGCCCAGCACCGGCGCCTTGGCGGAGGTGATTGAGGCGCGCCGGGCGTCGATGACCTGGACGCTGCTCTCCCCCAGGATTTCCCAGAGGCCGTCGGGGCGGACCACCAGGGCGGTGGCTTCGTCGATGCCCACCCCCACTAGGTCCGGGTGCTCCAGGACGGCGCTGAGGAGACGGCCCTGCCGGGCCCGCTGCTGGAAATGCTGGTCCACGATGGTCCCCGGCAGGAAGCCGAGGCCGCTGGCGATTTCGAAGGAATCCCGGGCGACCGGCGGGAAGTGGGCCGCGTCCTCGGGTGGGGGCTCGCCGTTCTTGCGGTTGCCGGTGAGCATGGCGTTGGACATGACCGCGGCCCCGGCCGAGGTGCCCCCCACCACCGCTCCTTCCCGGTAGCGCCGGTGGATGGCCATCAGGCTGGGGGTCTCCAGGAGCACGGCGGTGAGCTTGGACTGGTCGCCGCCGGAGAACCAGTAGCCGGTGAATTCGTAGAGCTGCCGCGCCATCTCTTCCGATTCCGCCTCTTCCCGGGAGAGGTCGAAGACCTGGGCCTCGGCGCCCAGGGTCTGGAGCCGGGCCGCCATCTCGACGCCGCGGCCGCTGGTGGCCATGCTGGCCATGGGCAGCACGGCGATGCGGGCGCGCCCCTTGCCGCCGGCAAGCTGGACGAAGCGGGGCATGACCCCAGGCGCCTCGGGGCCGCCGCCGACGATGACGAGGTTCCCCCGCGGTACCGCTTCCGGCGAGGGCGCAATGGGGGAGATGCCGGCGCCGCAGGTGCTCAGAAATACGAGCGCGGCCGCGAGGGATCGGCGGGGAATCATGGGACGGACCGGGAAAGGAAGTGGCCGATAGCGGCCTGCCACCGCTTCATGTCGTTTCTCCCTGCTGAACGTGGGCCTGGCGGAGGCGCCATCGGCGCGTCCCGCGGCAGTCCATTTCAGTATGGTGCCGGGCGGCTCGGGCCGCCATCAGGAGATGCGCGTATGTTGAGCGGAGGGGAAATCCTCCCGGACCGGTAGGCGGGGCGGAGTCCACACCCGCCGGGCCCGGGGGCTAGACGGAGGTGAGGTGCCGGGCCAGGCGGGTGCGGGCTGCGCCCTTGGCTTCGGCCTGGTTCAATTCCGCCGCCGGCTTCTGCATGAAGATGACGAGGGCGGCGGTCAGGGCGGTCAGGCTCCAGAACATGAAGAAGCCGACGGAATAGACCGCCATGGAGCTCCAGCGCACCGGCTGGCCCATGAGGTACAGCTCCTGGGGATCGATGACGACGAAGAAGGCCATCTCGCCCAGGATGGCCGTGAGGAACGACAGCCAGAGAATGTTGATCCACTTCAGCATCGCGTTGTCCTCCTGTTGAGATGGTCGGTCGCTGCGGACCCGGCGAAGGCGGGCTCTGGCGGATAGAGCTCTTCCAGCGGTCATTCGTTCCTTGCCCCGGGGAAGCGGGGCCGAACCCGGCGGCCCGAAGAACGCTCCAAGGAATTTTGGATGCGCCTGTGAACGCTGTGCCCGGGTCCGACATGGCCGGCCGGCCTTCCGTGTGGAAGGATGGCCAGGAAGGGAGCGATCCGCAGGAAGCCCTGCGGCTCGCCACCGAGCATTTCCAGGCCGCCCTGCGCAATTCCCCGGTGGTGGTCTTCAACCAGGACGCCGACCTGCGCTACACCTGGATCTACAACCCATGCCTGGTGAAGCGGGCGGAGGACCTGATCGGCAAGCGGGACGAGGACGTCTTCGAGCGCCCCGAGGATGTCCGGCTGCTCACCGCCATCAAGAGCCGGGTGCTGGCCACGGGGCAGGGACTGAGGCAGGAAGTGGAGCTATCCCACGGCGGCATCGAGCGCTGCTTCGACCTCATCGTGGAACCCCTGCGGGATGGCGCCGGCCGCATCGTCGGAGTCACCTGCGCGGCGGTGGACGTCACCGAGAGGAAGGCGGTGGAGCGGGAGCTGCGCCTCAGCCGGGAAGCGCTGGCCCATGACCGGGAACTGCTGATCCGGGTCATGAACAGCGTCCCGGTCATGCTCTGTTTCTATGACCCGGAACTGCAGCGCTTCCACATCAACCGGCATTTCGAGGCGGTCCTGGGCTGGGACGAAGCCGACGTCAATGACGGCGACTTCATGGCCAAGGTCTACCCGGACCCCGCCTATCGGGCCGCCGCCGTCGCCTACATGCGCTCCCTGGCGCCGGGCTGGCGGGAATGGCTGACCAGCGCCAAGGACGGCAGCCGCATACCGGCGGACTGGGCCAATATCCAGATTTCCGACAACAAGAGCCTGGGCATCGGCATCGACATGCGGCAGCGCAGGGCCCTGGAGGAGAGCAGCGCCCGCCAGGCCGAGCGCCGTTCCCTGCTGCTGGACGTGGTCTCCGGCCTGCTGCAGACGGAATTCGACGAAGCGGCCCTGGCCCGCATGGTCTTCGACAAGGTGGGCGCCCACCTGGATGCCGATCTGGGCTTCAACTACCGCTACGACCCCGAGCAGGGCTGCCTCAACCTGGTGGCCACCTTCGGCATTCCCCCCGACGCCCAGGAGCCGATCCGGCGGGTGGAGCGGGAGCAGGCCTTCTGCGGCATCGTGGCCGCCACCGGCCAATCCGTCTGTGTCGATGCCGAGCGCATCGCCCGGGACGGACGCGGGCTCCTGGTGCGCCGCCTGGGGGCGCGGGCCTACACCTGCCATCCCCTGTTCTCCCGGGACGGCCGCGTCCTCGGCACCCTGTCCATGGGCAGCCGGCGCCGCCGCAGCTTCGACCCGGAGGAGTCGGACTTCCTCCGGACCCTGTGCTACTTCCTGGCCCTGGCCTGGGAAAGGGGGCAGGCGGAGCGGGAGGTGCTGCGCCTCAACGCCCTCCTGGAGCGCCGGGTGGAGGAGCGCACCGCCGAACTGGAGCGCGCCAACGAGGCCCTGCTGAAGAGCAATCTGGACCTCCAGCAGTTCGCCCATGTCGCCGCCCACGACATGCAGACGCCCCTGCGCTCCATCGCCGGCTTCGCCCAGCTCCTGTGCAAGGACTACGAGGGGCGCCTCGATCCCAATGCCGACCTCTATCTCCACCAGGTGGTGGGCAATACCCGGCGTCTGCAGCTCCTCATCCAGGACCTGCTGGCCTATTCCCGCCTCGACTCCCAGGCCCGGCCCTTCGAGCCCACCGACCTGAACCAGGTGTTCGACGAGGTGCTGGCCACCCTGGCCTCCCCGATCAGGGAAAGCGGCGCCGAAGTGACGAGCGGCCCCCTGCCCACCCTGGCGGTGGATCGCATCCAGATCGCCCAGGTGCTGCAGAACCTGATCGAGAACGGTCTCAAGTACAACCGGGAGAAGACGCCCCGGGTCCGGGTGTCGGCCGAATTCCAGGACGGGGAATGGCTATTCGAGGTGCGGGACAACGGCATCGGCATCCCCGCCCACCAGCGGGAGCGCATTTTCGAGATATTCCGGCGCCTGCATACCTACCAGGAATATCCCGGCTCCGGCATCGGCCTGGCCATCTGCCACCGCATCGTCGAGCGCCATGGCGGCCGGATCTGGGTGGAGCCGGGGCCGGAAGGGGGCAGCGTCTTCCACTTCACGCTGCCCGCCGGCGGTGCCCGGGTGGGCTGGGAATCCCCTTAAACCACCCCGGCGGTGTGGGCCTGCTCGTCGGCCCAGTAGGAGGAGCGCACCATGGCGCCGCAGGCGGCGCCGGAGAAGCCCATCTCCCTGGCCTTGGCCTCGAACATCTTGAAGGTGTCGGGATGGACGTAGCGGGTCACCGGCAGGTGGTGATTGGTGGGGGCGAGGTACTGGCCGATGGTCAGCATGTCCACGTCGTGGGCCCGCAGGTCGGCCATGACCTGGAGGATTTCCTCGTCGGTCTCGCCCAGGCCGACCATGAGGCCGGACTTGGTGGAGATTTGGGGGTAACGGGCCTTGAACTGCTTGAGGAATTCCAGGGAGTGGGCGTAGTCGGCGCCGGGCCGGGCCTGCTTGTAGAGGCGGGGCACCGTTTCCAGGTTGTGGTTGAGCACGTCCGGCAGGGCCTGGCCGAGGACTTCCAGGGCGACCTCCATGCGGCCCCGGAAATCGGGCACCAGGGTCTCGATGGTGGTGGTCGGGGAGGCTTCCCGCACGGCCTTGATGACGTCCACGAAGTGCTGGGCGCCGCCGTCACGCAGGTCGTCCCGGTCCACGCTGGTGATGACCACGTAGCGCAGCTTGAGGGCTGCCACCGATTCGGCCAGGTGCCGGGGCTCGTCCGGGTCCGGGGGCAGGGGCTTGCCGTGGCCGACGTCGCAGAAGGGGCAGCGGCGGGTGCAGATGTCACCGAGGATCATGAAGGTGGCGGTACCGCGGCCGAAGCATTCGCCGATATTGGGGCAGGCGGCCTCCTCGCAGACGGTGTGGAGCTTCTGCTCCCGCAGCATCTTCTTGATCTCGCCGAAGCGCCCGGCGCTGTTGCCGGCCTTGACCCGGATCCAGTCCGGTTTCTTGAGGGGCGCCTCCACCGGCACAATCTTGATGGGGATGCGAGCGGTCTTCTGTTCGCCTTTTTGTTTGACGCCTTGTTCGGCCATTTAACGCTCCAGCTGCTGTAGCAAGTGTTGGCAAAGCCGCTCGCCGGCCTCGTGAGCCGTGAGCGGGAGATTGAAATCGCGGGTCTGGGTGACCTGGAGCCCGGCATAGCCGCAGGGATTGATGGCGGCGAAGGGGGAGAGGTCCATGTCCACGTTGAGGGAGACGCCATGGTAGCTGCAGCCGTTGCGGATGCGAAGCCCGAGGGCGGCGATCTTGGCGTCCTGCACGTAGACCCCGGGGGCACCGGAACGGCGCTCGGCCTCGACCCCGTATTCGGCCAGCAGGTCGATGACTGCCTGCTCGATGGCGCTGACCAGCTCCCGCACCTTGATCCGGCGGCGGGACAGGTCGATGAGCAGGTAGACCACCGCCTGGCCAGGGCCGTGGTAGGTGATCTGGCCGCCCCGGTCGATCTTGACCAGGGGCACGCCGATGTCGGCGAGCAGGTGCTCTGGCTTGCCGGCCTGGCCCAGGGTGAACACCGGCGGATGCTCGACGATCCACAGCTCGTCCGGGGTGTCGGCGGTACGGGCGGCGGTGAATTCCTGCATGGCGTGCCAGGTGGGCTCGTAGTCCACCCGGCCGAGACGGCGGATCTGCATCGCTACAGGACCACCTTCACCAGCGGGTGGCCGGTCAGCTCCAGGTAGAGGGCATCCAGCTGGGTGCGGGAGGTGGCCGTGATGGTGCAGGTCAGGCTCAGGTACTTGCCGCCGGAGCTGGCGCGCATTTCCATGGTGGCGCCGTCGAAGCCCGGGTCGTGGCGGGTGACGATTTCCAGGACGACCTGGGCCAGCGTGTCTTCGGCCCTGCCCATGATCTTGATGGGAAAGGCGCTGGGATATTCGATGAGGGATTCTTTGTCAGCCATGGCGCATCACCGTGGATTTGAAGTGTTGATACCACTGCCACATCTCCTGGCCCACCGGGCCCGGCAGGCCGCTGCCGACGGGGGCGCCGTCGAGGGTGGTGATGGCGAGTATTTCCTTTACGGATGAAGTCATCCAGATTTCGTCGGCGGCCCGAAGTTCCGCCAGGGGGATCTCCCGCACTTCGCAGGGCAGCCGGTGGCGGTCGGCCAGTTCCAGGACCACGTCGTAGGTGATGCCCGGCAGCATGAGGTTGCTCTTGGGCGGCGCCAGGAGGACGCCGTCCTTGACCACGAAGATGCTGGAGGCCGAACCCTCCTTCAGGAAGCCGTCGCGGATGAGCAGGGTTTCGGCACAGCCCCGGTCCTCGGCCTCCTGGCGCAGCAGGACGTTGGCGAGGAGGGAGACGGTCTTCAAGTCGCAGCGCAGCCAGCGGTTGTCGGCGGCGGTGATGGCGGCGACGCCCTTCTCCCGCACCGGCGCCGCCGGCGTCACCAGGGGCGAGCTGAAGGCGAAGACGGTGGGGGCGACGCCATGGGGAAAGACGTGGTCCCGCTTGACGTCGGCGCCCCGGCTGACCTGGATGTAGATGCCCTGGTCCTCGAAGGGCGCTTCGGCCGCCAGCGCCTCGACGACGGCCGCCCACTCGGCGGCGGGCAGGGGATTGTCCAGCCGGATGCCGTCCAGGCTGGCCTGCAGGCGGCGCAGGTGCTCCTCCAGGCGGAAGGGCCGGCGGGAATAGACCGGCACCACCTCGTAGACCCCGTCACCGAACAGGAACCCCCGGTCCAGGGGCGATATTTTCGCCTCGGCCAGGGGGATGAAACGGCCATTGAGATAGACCGGATCGGCGACGAATGGGGTCATGACAAGCTCTGCTGGGGGCGAAAGCCCCCGATTTTAGGCGAACCAGAGGCGGATGGTGTCCCACAGGCGGCCGAAAAAGCCGGCCACCGGCACATTCTCCAAGGCCAGCACCGGGTAGTCGCCGTAGGGCTTGCCGTCGATGGTGACCTTCACGGTCCCCACCTTCTGGCCCTGGGCCACCGGGGCGATGAGGGGCTGCTGGGAGATGAACTGGGCTTCCACCTTGTTGGCATAGCCCTTCGGCACCGCCACGATGAAGTCCTGGGTGAAGCCGGCCTTGAGGGTGTTCTCGGCGCCCTTCCAGACCCGCATGCTGGACACCGGCTGATTGGCGCCGTAAAGCTGCACGGCCTCATAGAACTGGAAGCCCCAGTTGAGGAGCTTGAGGGACTCGCTGGCCCGGGTGGCGTCGGCGTTGGTGCCCAGCACCACCGACAGCAGCCGGCGGGGGCCCCGCTTGGCCGAAGAGATCAGGCAGTAGCCGGCGGCCTCGGTGTGGCCGGTCTTGACGCCATCCACGGTGGGGTCGATCCACAGCAGCCGGTTGCGGTTGGGCTGGGTGATGTTGTTGTAGCGGTACTCCTTCATCGAGTAGAACTTGGCGTAGTCCTCGGGGAAGTCGCGGATCAGGGCGGCGGTCAGGATGGAGAGGTCGCGGGCCGTCGTGTAGTGCTGGGGATCGGGGAGGCCGGTGGCGTTGGTGAAGTGGGTGTTCTTCATGCCCAGGCGCTGGGCTTCCCGGTTCATCATCTGGGCGAAGTTCTCTTCGCTGCCGGCGATGGCTTCGGCCAGGGCGATGCAGGCGTCGTTGCCGGACTGCACGATCATGCCCTTGGTGAGCTCTTCCACCGGCACCTGGGTATCCACCCGGACGAACATCTTGGAGCCGCCGGTCTGCCAGGCCTTCTTGGAGATGGGCACCGCCTGGTTGGGGGCGATGGTCTTCTGCTTGACGGCGGCGAAGGTCAGGTAGGCCGTCATCAGCTTGGTCAGGGATGCGGGCTCGATGCGCTCGTCCGGCTTTTCGGCGGTGAGCACTTGGCCGGAGCCGACCTCCAGGAGCAGCCAGGACTTGGCCGCCAGGGAAGGGGGAATGGGCAGCTGCTGGGCGGCAGCGGTGCCGGCAAGAAGGACAAGGGAAAGGAAGAGGGTGAAACGTTGGAGCAGGAAGCGCATGGTGCAGTGCAGCGTGAGTAGGGGGAGCCGGGGATTATAGCCCCGAAATTTGCCCTTTTTTTACGCATCGGTGCACTCAATCGGTGCATCGGAGCGGCAGGGCAAGCACCGATATGACGCCTGGTGTTTCGGTTTAAACGGAATGTCGCTGCGGTTTCATCCGGTTTGTTGAGATTGGTTCTCGATTTAAGATAAAACCTGACCGCTAGCTGACGAGTGCTAGAATGCGCCGCCGCTGCCGGCTCCCCAATGGCATGTCCCTTGCTGAACCCGATCCATGAACAAGAAATACCTGCTGCTGACCTTTTCGCTCTTTTTCTCCGGCCTCTCCTGGGCCCAGGAGGCCCGCTCCCTGGATGAGCTGCTGCAGATGGCCCGGGAATCCAGCCGTGCCGTCCTCGCCAGCCGGGACCAGGTGGACGCCGCCCGGGCGGCGGTGCGCAGCGCCGAAGCCTTCCCCAATCCTGAACTGGAAGTCATGGCCGGCCCCGCCCGGGCCCGGGCGCCGGGGGCCAACCCCGGCGATACCCGCAGCGTCGCCCTCACCCAGCCCATCGACCTGCCCGGGCGGCGGGGCGCCCGCATCGACGCCGCCGGCGCCGGCCTGGAGGCAGCCCGGGCCGGCCAGACGGCCTTCGAGGCCGACCTCATGGCCCGTCTGCGGGTGCGCTTCTACGAGTTGCTGCGCCGGGAAGCCGAAGTACGGGCGGCCCGGGAGGACCAGAAGCTCATGGAGGACATCCGCGGCCGCATCGCCCTGCGGGTGGAGACCGGCGAGGCTGCCCGCTACGAACTCATCAAGGCCGATGCCGAAACCCTCAATGCCCAGAAGCTGACCCAGGCGGCCGGTTTCCGGGTCGAGCAGGCGCGCTCCAGCCTGCGCCAGCTGGTGGGGCCGGCCCTGGCGGCGGATTTCACGGTCAGGGGCCGGCTCGACGCCGTGCCGCCGGTGCCGCCCCTGGCCACCCTCCAGGCCGAGGCGGTTGCCGTCAATCCCGAACTGGCCCGGGCCCGGGCCGAAGCACGCCGGGCCGAGAGCCAGCTCGAATACGAACGGGCCTTGCGCCTGCCCAGCCTCGCCCTCAAGGCCAGCCGCGAGGAGGACCCGGACCTGCGCACCAGCCGCCTGGGCGTGGTGGTGTCCGTGCCCCTCTGGGACCGCCGCAGCGGCCCGGTGGGCGAAGCCACGGCCAACCTGTCCCGGGCCCGCAACGACCTGGCGGCCCGGGAGTTCTCCCTGGGCCAGGACCTGCAGTACGCCTACCAGCAGTACGAGATCGCCCAGACCCAGGTTACCGCCCTCGAGTCGGGCATCGTCCGCCAGGCCGAGAACGCCCTCAAGGTGGCGGAAGCCGCCTACCGCTTCGGCGAGCGGGGCATCCTGGAAGTCCTGGATGCCCAGCGGGTCTACCGCGCTGCCCGCAACGAACTGATCGCTGCCCGCTTCGAACTGGCCTCCGCCTGGGCCGAGATCGAGCGGCTCCGTGCCCAGCCCCAGCCTCAGCCCTGAGAAACAAGAAAATGCCCCTGTCCGTCAGTCGTACCCCCCTCGGCGCCCCCCTGCGCGCCTTCCTCCTGGCCGCGGCCGTCGCCTGCCTGGCCGCCTGCAACCAGGACGAAGCCCCGCCCGCCACGGCCGCGCCCGCCGACCCCAACCTCGTCCATCCGGCCGAAACCCTGGCCGCCCAGCTCAAGCTGGCGGCGGCCGGCACGGCCCCCATGGCGGAGACCGTGCGGGTGGCCGGCCGCATCGATTTCGACGAGCAGCGCCTGGCCCGCATCGGCGCCACGGTGACCGGCCGGGTCACCGACATCCACGCCATGGTCGGCCAGGAGGTGAAGAAGGGTGAAACCCTGGCCCTCATCAACAGCAGCGAACTGTCCGCCGCCCAGCTCGGTTACCTGAAGTCCCGGGCTCAGATGGAGCTGACCCGGCGCAACGCGGAGCGGGCCAAGGCCCTGTTCCAGGCGGACGTCATCGGCGCCGCCGAGATGCAGCGCCGGGAGAGCGAGTTCGACATCGCCGGCGCCGAGACCCGGGCCGCCCGGGACCAGCTGCGGGTCCTCGGGGTGAGCGCCGCGGCTATCGAGCGTTTGGCCAAGACAGGGGCCATCGATTCGGTGACGCCGGTGGCATCGTCCATATCCGGCGTCGTGGTCGAGCGCCGGGTGGCCCACGGTCAGGTGGTGGAGCCCACCGACGCCCTCTTTTCCGTCGCCGACCTCTCCCGGGTGTGGGCGGTGGCCCAGGTGCCGGAGCAGCAGGTGAGCCAGGTGCGGGTCGGCCAGTCGGTTAGCATCGAGGTGCCGGCCCTGGATAACGAGAAGCTCCTGGGCAAGCTCATTTCCGTCGGCCAGACGGTCAATCCGGAAACCCGGACGGTGCTGGTGCGCACCGAACTCGACAACAGCCACGGCCGCCTCAAGCCGGCCATGCTGGCCTCCATGCTGATCGAGGCCCGGCCGGTGGAACGCCTGGTGGTGCCGGCCGCCGCCGTGGTCCGGGAGAACGACGAGGACCACGTTTTCGTCGCTGTCGGCGACGGCAGCTTCCGCCTCACGAAGGTCACCTTGGCCCCCGAGCACAAGGGCCTGCGGCCGGTGCTGTCGGGCCTCAAGGCCGGCGAGACGGTGGTGGTGGACGGCGCCTTCCACCTCAACAATGAACGCAAGCGCAAGGAACTCGAAGGATGATCGAGTCCCTGATCCGCGCCGCCCTCAAGCAGCGGCTGGTGGTGGCGGTGATCGCCGCCGTCCTGCTCTTCTTCGGCATCGACGCCGCCCGCAAGCTGTCGGTGGATGCCTTCCCGGACGTGACCAACGTCCAGGTCCAGATCGCCACCGAGGCCCCCGGCCGTTCCCCCGAGGAGGTGGAGCGCTTCGCCACCGTGCCCCTGGAGGTGGCCATGACCGGCCTGCCCGGGCTCACCGAGATGCGCTCCCTCAACAAGCCGGGGCTGTCCCTCATCACCCTGGTATTCACCGACGCCACCGACGTCTATTTCGCCCGCCAGCTCGTCATGGAGCGCCTGCTGGAAGTGGGCTCCCGCCTGCCGGCCGGGCTGACCCCGGTGCTGGGGCCGGTGTCCACCGGCCTCGGGGAGGTCTATCAATACACCCTGGAACGCCCGGACGACGGCAGCCGCACCCTCACCGAGGAGGAGCTGACCCAGCGCCGCATCGCCCAGGACTGGGTGGTGCGGCCCCTGCTGCGCTCCATCCCCGGGGTGGCGGAGATCAACTCCCAAGGGGGCTTCGTCAAGCAGTACCAGATCCTGGTGAACCCGGACCGGCTGCGCCACTACCACCTCTCCATCGCCGACGTGTACCTGGCGGTGGGGCGCAACAACGCCAACGCCGGCGGCGGCGTGCTGCCCCAGTACGCCGAGCAGTACCTGATCCGCGGCGTCGGCCTGGTGCGGGACCTGGACGACCTGCGGGCCATCGTCCTCAAGGAAAAGGACGGCGTGCCGGTCTACGTCCGGGACGTGGCGGAGGTTTCCCTCGGCCATGACGTCCGCCAGGGCGCCCTGGTGAAGAACGGCGTCACCGAGTCGGTGGGCGGCGTGGTCATGATGATCGCCGGCGGCAACGCCAAGGCGGTGGTCAGCAAGATCAAGGCGCGGGTCGACGAGATCAACGCCAAGGACATGCTCCCCGGCGGCCTCCGGATCGTGCCCTACTACGACCGCTCGGAGCTGGTGGACGCCGCCCTGTGGACGGTGACCAAGGTGCTGCTGGAAGGCGTGGTGCTGGTGGTGGCGGTGCTCTTCCTCTTCCTGGGGGACGTGCGCTCCTCCCTGATCGTGGTCGCCACCCTGGTGCTGACCCCGCTCCTCACCTTCATGGCCATGAATTACCTGGGGCTCTCCGCCAACCTCATGTCCCTGGGCGGCCTGGCCATCGCCATCGGCCTCATGGTGGACGGCTCGGTGGTGGTGGTGGAAAACGCCTTCGCCCAGCTCGGCAACCCCGCCCACCGCGGCGAAAGCCAGGTGCGGGTCATCCTGCGGGCGGTGGTGGAGGTGGCGACGCCGGTGATCTTCGGGGTCGGCATCATCATCCTGGTCTTCCTGCCCCTCATGACGCTGGAAGGCATGGAAGGCAAGATGTTCGCGCCCCTGGCCTACACCATCGCCATCGCCCTGGCCATTTCCCTGGTGCTGTCCCTGACCCTGTCGCCGGTGCTGTCCACCTACCTCCTGAAGCCGCCGGCCCACGACGGGGACCACGACACCCGGCTGATCGCCGCCATCAAGCGCCCCTACATGCGCCTCCTGGAACTGGCCCTGGCCAACCAGAAGAAGACAGTGGTGGCGGCGGTCGCGACCTTCGCCGTGGCCGTGGCCCTGGTGCCCTTCCTGGGCTCGGCCTTCATCCCGGAGATGAAGGAAGGCTCGGTGGTGCCGGGCATCAACCGGGTGCCCAACATTTCCCTGGACGAATCCATCCGCATGGAAAACCAGGCCATGAAGCTGGTGATGGAAGTGCCGGGAGTGAAGTCGGCGGTCTCCGGCGTCGGCCGCGGCGAAAGCCCCGCCGACCCCCAGGGGCCCAACGAGTCCACTCCCATCGTCAGCCTCAAGCCCCGGGCCGAGTGGCCCGCTGGCTGGAACCAGGACGACATCGCCGAGGCCATCCGGGACAAGCTCAAAGCCCTGCCCGGGGTCCAGATCGTCATGGCCCAGCCCATTTCCGACCGGGTGGACGAGATGGTCACCGGGGTGCGCTCGGACATCGCCGTCAAGGTCTTCGGCGACGACCTGGACCAGCTCAAGAAGCTCGCCAACCAGATTTCCAAGGTGGCCCAGGGCATCCAGGGCGCCCAGGACCTGCGGGTGGAGCGGGTCACCGGCCAGCAGTACCTGCAGGTGGAGATCGACCGCCAGGCCATCGCCCGCCTGGGGCTCAATGTCGCCGACGTGAACGACCTCCTGGAGACGGCGGTGGGCGGTAAGGTGGCCACGGAAATCTTCGAGGGGGAGCGCCGCTTCCCGGCGGTGGTGCGCCTGCCCGAGGGCTTCCGCAACAATATCGAGGCCATCTCCAATATCCTCCTCACCTCCCCGGATGGTGCCCAGGCCCGCCTGGCCGACGTCGCCCGCATCCGGGTGGCCGACGGCCCGGCGCAGATTTCCCGGGAGCTGGGCAAGCGCCGCATCGTCGTCGGGGTCAATGTGAAGGACCGGGACCTGGGCAGCTTCGTGGCCGAACTGCAGCAGAAGGTGGATCGGGAAGTGAAGCTGCCGGAAGGCTATTACCTGGAGTGGGGCGGCCAGTTCCAGAACATGGAGCGGGCCCTCGGCCACCTGATGGTGATCATCCCCATCACCATTGGCGCCATCTTCTTCCTGCTCTTCCTGCTCTTCAATTCCCTGCGCTTCGCCACCCTGATCATCACCGTCCTGCCCTTTGCCTCCATCGGCGGCGTCTTCGGACTCTTCGCTACCGGCGAGTACCTGTCGGTGCCGGCTTCGGTGGGTTTCATCGCCCTCTGGGGCATCGCCGTGCTCAATGGGGTGGTGCTGGTATCCTATATCCGCAGCCTGCGCGAAGAGGGCAGGAGCGTCCGGGAGGCGGTGCTGGAGGGCGCCCGCCTGCGCTTCCGGCCGGTGATGATGACGGCGACCGTGGCCATGCTGGGCCTCATTCCCTTCCTCTTCTCCACCGGCCCCGGCTCGGAAGTCCAGCGCCCCCTGGCCATCGTCGTCATTGGCGGACTCATAACATCAACCCTCCTGACCCTGGTCGTGCTGCCCACCCTCTACCGGTGGTTCGACCGGGAACTGGAAGAGGAGACCGTGGAAGCATGAAGGAAATCAAAGCCATCATCCGCCCCAACAAGCTGGCGGCCCTGCGGGACGCCCTGCGGGAGCTGCCGGAATTCCCCGGCATGACGGTGAGCAAGGCCGAGGGCTGCTCGGCCCTGGCCCGCCACACCCAGCGCCAGAACATCAAGGAGCAGCTGACCGACTACACGGCCAAGGTGCGCATCGAGATCGTCGCCCCGGACGAGGCGGTGGATGCCATGGTCGATTGCATCGTCAAGGTGGCCCAGACTGGCCATGTCGGCGACGGCCTGGTGTGGGTCACCGACGTCGGCCGGGCGGTCTTCATCCACAAGACCATGCCGGGGCCCGGCTAGGACGAGGCAAGCGGGCTGGCGGTGCCCTGCAGGGGCGAGGCGTAGAGGGCTTCGATCGCCGGGTGGCGGATGCGCCGCTCGTTGGAGATGGCGTAGATCTGTTCCTGGACTCCGGGCATCGGGCCGATGGGCTCGGCCTCGAGCTGCCGCCGCACTTCGCCGGCCAGGGCGAGGGGGGCGGGGAAGATGCCCAGGCCGGAACGGCCGAAGGTCTGGAGGAGGGCGCTGTCCTCGTATTCGCCGACGATGTCGGGGCGGATGCCGTTGCTCTCCAGCCAGCGGTCGATTTGGCCCCGCACCATGTTGTGGCGGGTGGGCAGCAGCAGCGGCGCGCCCTGCAGGCAGGCCGGGAAGTTGGCGGTGTAGCGCTCGGCCAGGGGCCGGGTTCCGAAGAGGCCAACGTCCAATTCACCCAGGGAATGGTTGAAGACCCGCAGGTTGCCGCCGCTCGGCGCCGGCCGGTCGGTGAGGACCACGTCCAGCTTGTGCAGCGCCAGGTCGGCCAGGAGGTCCTGGAATTCGCCCTCGTGGCAGATGAGGCGCATGTTGTCGAGCTTTTCCATGACCGAGGTCAGCAGCCGGTGGGCCACCAGCTTCGGCAGGCCGTCGGAGATGCCCGCCACCAGGCGCAGGCTGCGGGTGCCGTCGGCGGCCTCCAGGGCGTCCACCATCTGCTCCCCGAGCTGGAATATCTGGTCGGCGTAGCCGAGGGCGACACGGCCGGCCTCGGTCAGCACCAGGCCCCGCCCCTGGGCGGCGAACAGGGCCTTGCCCAGGGCGCGCTCGAGGAGCGCGAGCTGGCCGCTCACGGTCTGGACGGCGACGCCGAGGCGGTCTGCAGCCCGGGTGACGCTGCCCTCCTGGGCCACCACCCAGAAGTAATGCAAGTGCTTGTAATTGAGCTTGGCCACGGCTTCAGTCCTGCTCCAGGCCGGCCACGGATTTCTCCAGCTCCGCCAGCAGGGCCTGTACGGTGGCGAGGCGGGTCTCGCTGCTGTCCAGGTCCACCCGCTCGCCGGGCTTGGGGGTCAGGAGCCGCACCAGGTGGTGGGCCATGGCGCTGATGTCGTCCAGGTCCAGGGGCTCGGCCAGGCGGGCGATGTCCTCGGCCGCCACCCGGATGCCGTAGGCGTCGGCGGGCAGGGCGGTGAGGGCTTCCTGAATGCGCTCCAGGCAATCGCCGGCTTCCTCGATGAAGAGGCGATCGAGGATGGGGGAGCGCACCTGGGCGGCGTACTGGGGATCGGCGCAGCGCTCGAGGCGCTCGGCGAAGTGCCGGGCCCGGTCCGGGAAGGCGTCCTGTTCCAGGCTGTCGGGCAGGGACAGGGACTCGAAGGTGGCGGTGAAGGCCGCCGCCAGCCGCGGATCGCTGACCGCCTCGCCTTCCTCCAGGCGGTCGGTGGCGCTGGCCAGGGCCTCGGCCAGGCGCAGGCAGGCCGGATCCGCCAGTTCGAGGGCGGTGCCGTAGAGTTCGAACACCGCCGGCCGCAGGCCGGCGAGGCCATGCTCATGGCGCTCGAACCAGAGGGCGGCGAGGCGGCCGCAGGTCTCCTGCCAGCGCTTGGCAGCTTCCGGCGGAAAGCGGGATTTCTTGGCCTTGCCCACCCAGGGCAGGATGGACGCGGTGGCGTCCAGGGTGGGGGCCAGGGCCGCCCGCGTCTCCTCGAACTGGTCGTCCGGCTCTGCCATCAGCCGGCCAGCTTGGCGAAAGCGTCCACCACTTCGGGCGGGGCCTGGACCAGTTCGATGAGGACGCCTTCGCCGCCGATGGGGGATTCCTCGTTGCCCTTGGGGTGCAGGAAGCAGATGTCGAAGCCGGCGGCGCCCTTGCGGATGCCGCCGGGGGCGAAGCGCACGCCGTTGGCGGACAGCCACTCCACCGCCTTGGGCAGGTCGTCGATCCACAGGCCGACATGGTTCAGGGGGGTGGCATGGACGGCGGGCTTCTTCTCAGGGTCGAGGGGCTGCATGAGGTCCACTTCCACCTTGAAGGGGCCCTTGCCCATGGCGCAGATGTCCTCATCGACGTTTTCCCGCTCGCTGACGAAATTGCCGGTCACTTCCAGGCCGAACATGTCGACCCAGAGGGTGCGCAGCTTGTCCTTGGAGGGGCCGCCGATGGCGATCTGCTGGATGCCGAGGACCTTGAAGGGGCGGGGGTTGCTCATGCTTTATTCCTTTTCTGATAAGCGAGGTAAATCATCACCAGGCCGGCCAGGATCATGGGCAGGGACAGCCACTGGCCCATGCTCACGGTGTAGGAGTGGCCGAAGATGCCGGTATCCGGCTCCCGGAAATATTCGACGATGAAACGGAAAATACCATAGCCGGTGAGGAAGACGCCCGATACGGCGCCCCGGGGCCGCTCCCGGCCGGAGTAGAGCCACAGGATGGCGAACAGCGCCAGGCCTTCGAGCCCGGCGTGGTAGAGCTGGGAAGGATGGCGGGGCAGGGCGTCGCCGGCCTGGGGGAAGACCATGGCCCAGGGCAGGGAAGGGTCGGCAGGCCGGCCCCACAGCTCGCCGTTGATGAAGTTGCCGATGCGCCCGGCCATGAGGCCCAGGGGCACCAGGGGGGCGATGAAGTCGGTCACTTCCAGCCAGGATTTGCGGTACTTGCGCGCCCACAGGGTCATGGCCACCAGGACGCCGAGGAAACCGCCGTGGAAGCTCATGCCGCCCTTCCAGACGGCGACGATCTCCAGGGGGTTGGAGAAGTAGTAGCCGGGTTCGTAGAACAGCACCTGGCCGAGCCGGCCGCCCAGGATGACCCCGAGCACGCCGTAGAAGAGGAGGTCGTCGAGCTGCTCCACGGTCCACCCCGACTGGGGGCGGCGCAGGATGCGATGGCGCCCGAGGAGGAAGAACTGGGCGAAGGCCAGCAGGTACATGAGGCCGTACCAGCGCACGGCCAGTGGGCCGAGGGAGAAGGCGACCGGGTCGAACTGGGGGTGGAGGAGCATCGGCGGGGGGATTGGGCTAGAATTCCGCAATTATAGTTGGTGCCGCCCGGCACAGCCCCCTGGAGTACCGTTATGCCCCAATACCGTTCCCATACCTCCACCCACGGCCGCAACATGGCCGGCGCCCGCGCCCTCTGGCGCGCCACCGGCATGAAGGACAACGACTTCGGCAAGCCCATCATCGCCGTGGTCAATTCCTTCACCCAGTTCGTGCCGGGCCATGTGCACCTGAAGGACCTCGGCCAGCTGGTGGCCCGGGAGATCGAGGCGGCCGGCGGCATCGCCAAGGAATTCAACACCATCGCCATCGACGACGGCATCGCCATGGGCCACGCCGGCATGCTCTATTCCCTGCCCAGCCGGGACCTCATCGCCGATTCCGTGGAATACATGTGCAACGCCCACTGCGCCGATGCCATGGTCTGCATCTCCAACTGCGACAAGATCACCCCGGGGATGCTGATGGCCGCCATGCGCCTCAACATCCCGGCCATCTTCGTCTCCGGCGGCCCCATGGAGGCCGGCAAGGTGAAGTGGGAGGGCAAGGTCATTTCCGTTGACCTCATCGACGCCATGATCAAGGCCGGCGACAGCAGCTGTTCCGACCAGGAAGTGGAGAATTTCGAGCGTTCCGCCTGCCCGACCTGCGGTTCCTGCTCCGGCATGTTCACCGCCAATTCCATGAACTGCCTGACCGAGGCTCTGGGCCTCTCCCTGCCCGGCAACGGCACCGTGGTCGCCACCCATGCCGACCGCAAGGAACTGTTCCTGCGGGCCGGCCGCACCATCGTCGAGCTGTGCAAGCGCTGGTACCAGCAGGAGGACGCTTCCGTGCTGCCGCGTTCCATCGCCTCCAAGCAGGCCTTCGAGAACGCCATGGCCCTGGACGTTTCCATGGGCGGCTCCACCAACACCGTACTCCACATCCTGGCGGCGGCCAGGGAGGCCGGCGTCGAATTCACCATGCAGGACATCGACCGCATCTCCCGCAGGGTGCCCTGCCTGTGCAAGGTGGCGCCCGCCACCCAGGATTACCACGTCGAGGACGTGCATCGGGCCGGCGGCATCATGGGCATCCTCGGCGAACTGGACCGGGCTGGCCTCATCCACCGGGACACCCCGACCGTCCACGCCCGCACCCTGGGCGAAGCCATCGATGTCTGGGATGTGGTGCGGGAGCGGGACGTCAAGGTCCACGACTTCTACCGGGCTGCCCCGGGCGGCATCCCGACCCAGACCGCCTTCTCCCAGGATCGCCGCTTCCACGAGCTGGACCTGGACCGCACCCACGGCTGCATCCGCAACGCGGCCAATGCCTATTCCCAGGACGGTGGCCTGGCGGTGCTCTACGGCAACATCGCCGAGAACGGCTGCATCGTGAAGACCGCCGGAGTGGACGAGTCCATCTGGAAATTCACCGGTAAGGCCCGGGTCTACGAGAGCCAGGACGACGCCGTGGCCGGCATCCTGGGCGGCGAGGTGGTGGCCGGCGACGTGGTCATCGTCCGCTACGAGGGCCCCAAGGGCGGCCCCGGCATGCAGGAGATGCTCTATCCGACCTCCTACCTGAAGTCCCGCGGCCTGGGCAAGGAATGCGCGCTGCTGACCGATGGCCGCTTCTCCGGCGGCACCTCCGGACTTTCCATCGGCCACGCCTCGCCCGAGGCGGCGGATGGCGGTGCCATCGGCCTGGTGGAGGACGGCGACACCATCGAGATCGACATCCCCAATCGCCGCATCCACCTGGCCATCTCCGGTGACGAGCTGGCCAGCCGCCGCGCCGCCATGGAAGCCAAGGGTGACAAGGCCTGGCAGCCCGCCCAGCGCGACCGGGTGGTGTCGGCCGCCCTGCAGGCCTACGCCCTGATGACCACCTCCGCCGACAAGG
>DATFAA010000057.1:0-25931 GCA_035255045.1 Rhodocyclaceae bacterium
TTCTCCACCAGGCGGGACAGGAAGGCATATTCCTTCGGGGTGAGGGGGATCACCGCCTCCTCCGGCGAGACCAGGGACCAGCTGGCCCGGTCCAGCCGCCAGTGGGGCGCCGCCGCTTTCGGGGCCGCCGCGTCGCCGGCCGGCGCCGGCGCCGGCCGGGCCGTCTTGGCCGCCCCCAGGCGGCGCCAGAGGGCGTCGATGCCGGCCAGCAGCTCCCGCAGGTCCACCGGCTTCACCAGGTAGAGGTCCGCTCCCCGCTCCATGCCCTGCAGGCGGTCGTCCAGGGAGCCGCGGGCGCTGAGGATGACGATGCCGATGTCCCTGCGCCCGGCCAGGTGGGAAGTGACCGAGAGGCCATCCTCCCCGGGCAGGCCGATGTCGAGGACGACGATGTCGGCGCCGGCGACGGCGAATTGGCGGTAGAAGGATTCGGCGCTATCCGCCCCCCAGGCGGGATAGCCCTTGGCTTCGAGGAAGCGCTGGACGTTGTCGCGCAGGTCCGGTTCGTCCTCCACGATGGCGATGCGCGGCAGGGAAAGGGTGTGGCTGGCTTCGGTTTTCATGGCCCTTGTTCTTGAATCCGCCCGGTCGACGGAGCCCGGGTCTGGAAGGCGATGGCGGCCGCAATGATAGCAACGGGCCGGGGCTTACGGGCCAAAAAACGCGAATGTCGTGCTACGCAGGGGTTCGGCCGCCTCAGGGCTGGGCGCCGTATTCCGTCCAGCCTTCCTTGTCCTGGCGCAGGAAGTACTTGCCCTCGTGCTCCATGACCACGGTGGACTCGTTCTCCGCCACGAAGGGGGTGGTGGGCAAGTCGGCCAGATAGGTGGCCGGGGCGAACCCGGCTTGGCCGTAGGGGGAATATTCCAGCATGCGGGCGATCAGGTGGGAGACGGCCAGATAGCTGGTGCTGGCGTCCACCCGGGCGGCATCGCCGCTGCGCCTCACGTCGGGGCCCACCACCTTGACCCCCACCGGCACCAGGGTGATGGCCGGGCTGGGAATCTCCCGCAGGCCGGCGATCTGCATGCGGTCGCCGCGCACCGCGGCGCCATGCTCCGGAATCAGGGCCACCACCGCCCGGCGACCGCTGCGCTCCAGCTTCTCGAGGAAGGCGTCGGTGTCGTCCAGGAGCTTCTTGAGCCGGATGCGGTAGGTATCCAGGCTGCCGCGGCCGGCGCCGGCCCCTGCCAACCGGTTGCCGTCGTGCAGGCTGATGGTGTTGAAGAAGGCCGCCACCCGGGGCTGGTCGCTCTTGCCACGGCCCTCCAGCCAACGGGAGAGGGTCGCCAGGTCGTCGTAGATGGGGGAATCGTCGAACCCCCGCTGGGGCACCGGCAACCCGGCCAGGGGCAGGGGCGCCACGTTCATGCCGGCCTGGCCCTTCACCAGGCCCAGGAAGCCGTCGAAATGGCCGTCGTGGTTGAGGGCCAGGCTCGGTTCGTAGCCCGCCGCCTGCAGCCCCGCCATCAGGTAGCAGCCCTCCGGCGCCGCCGAATACAGGGCGCTGTGGGGCGCCTGGCCGCAGGTGCCGCGCTGGATGCGGATGGCTGCCGGGCCGCTGTAGGAGGCGGCGGAGTTGAAGCGGCTAAACAGGAAATCGAAGCGCTGCCACAGCGGATGGCTGTCCAGCTCCATGGCCTTGAGATCGTCCCAGGACAGGGAGCAGACGTGCAGGAATATGACGTCGAAGGGCGCATCCCCCGGCGCTGGCGGCGGGAAGGCCACCCGGCGCCGGGCTTCGGCCGCGTAGAAGGCCTTGAGGACAGCGTCCAGGTCGGTGGCCGATCCGGCCCGCTTTTCGCCAGCCGGGCCGGCCGGCGCCGCCGGATGTCCGCCGGCGGCCGGCTGCTGCACCGCCAGGAAGGCCATGGCGGCGAGGGCCAGCACCCCGGTACGCAGCCAGCGCGCCAGCACGCCGTGGCCGACCCAGAGGATGACCAGCAGGGCGACCACCTGCCAGTTGACGAAGCGCCCCAGCAGCTCCAGCAGGTAGGCCCCGCTGAAGCCGGCCAGAAGGGCGCCCTGGGACAGGGCCCGGGACAGGGATGGCAGCCAGGAGTCGTAGTAGAGGAGGGCAGCGGCCGCCGGCACCGACGCCCACGGCCGCAGCCGGCCCCAGGCCGGGGACGGGGGAGGGCAGAGGAGCAGGGCGGCGAAGGCCAGGTTCTCCAGGGCGTGGAAACCGATCAGGCCCTTCCAGAAGAGGGCCAGCTTGGCGAGGAAATAGAAGCTCCAGGGGCCGAGGCCGATCCGGTGCGGCTCGCTCACGGGGTGTCCGCCCTTCCGCCGCCTTGGCGTGGGCCCGGACGATAGGGCTCCAGCACCACCGGCCGGAAGCCGCGCCGCTCCCGGAATTCCCGCCAGCGCCCCAGCCAGCCGGACAGCCGGTGGCCAGCGGCGAGACCGGCGGCGAAGGCGAGAGCCAGGGACAGCCAGATCATGCCGGCAAGTCTTCCCGGACCTGGGCCACCGGGCGCTTCAGCTCCAAGGGCCGGCGGACGGCGGGGCTGGGCGCCTCGCGCCGGACCATGCCGCGCGCCGGGAGCAGGGCGGTATCGTCCCCGTTCTGCCCGTCGCCATCCCTCCCGGCCAGCAGGGGCGACAGGTCCGGCAGGTCGGCATCGGCAGCCAGGTTGTCCAGGGCCCCGAGGATCGCCCCCCGGGACAGGCAGCGCACCTCTCCCGCAAACAGTTCCGTCACGGGCAGCCGGAAGAGCCGGTGGAGGGCGAGGGCGAGATCCGATTCCCGGCACGCGAATAGGAAGACATGGACGCTCTCCCGGTCCGCCGTGCAGATGTCGCCGGCACGCCGGAGGGCACAGTAGCGCAGGGCGTCCGCGGGCTGCAGCCCCGGCACCACGGGCAGGCGGACGAGGGCGCACTGGACGGCGAGGGCGGCGCTGCCCGCCAGGGCGGTCCGGACCGCCTCGACAAAGCGGGAGGCCGGGAGATAGCCCCGCTCGGCAATGGGCGTCAGGGCGGCGGCGGCCGTTTCGCCGGGGACCGGCAGGCAAGGCCGGACAGCTTGCCCCTGCACTGTTTCCACCAGGCCGAGGAAGCGGGAATGGCCGACCTCCGCCGGCACCACCAGGTTGCCGCCCAGGATGCGGAAGACGGATTCCTGGCTGTAGCGCAGGCGCACATCCAGTTCCCGGACCACGATCTTGAGCCCCGGGCCGCCGTCCCGGCGCAGCCGGAAGACGGTGGGCAGCAGCCGACTCAAGGATGGGCGGGAATCGAAGGCAAGCACGCAGGTCGCCCCCTGGGCGCCGGCCGCCGCTGCCAGCAGGGTCTCAAGGGTGTCGAACAGGCGCCAGTGGGAAGGCGCCCCGTGGCGCCCAAGGGCTGCTGTCATGGCGTAGACCGCGTCCTCGTCGGGGGCGCGGTGCGGCAGCACCGCTGCTGCCGGGTCGGACCGCACCGCCAGACTGCCCGGCGGGCCTGCCAAGGCAAAAGACTGCCGGCAGGCGAGGCCCTGGGGGCCGAACCAGTGGAGCATTTCGAGCATGGCCCCCGAACCCAGGTCCCGCAGCCTGGCCAATCCGGCGAACTCCCTTGCCGTCTCCAGGAACGCGGCCTCCGCCTCGAACACCAGGATGAGGATATGGCCCCGCTGCTCGGCCCAGTGGCGCCAGGCGGCAAAGACCGCCGGGGAGGCGCAATCCGGCGGCTCGATGCCGTGCAGCACCAGCAGGGCGTCCCGGCCGATGCCGAAGTGGTCCATTTCCCTCCGCAGCCGCTCACCGTCCGCCACCGGGGACGCTGTCGCCCCGTAGCGGAATATCCGGAGGCTTCCGGCCTCCACCGCCGGGAGAACCCCGGGGAAGTCCCCGGACGCCCGGGCCAGCAGCGTTTCGGGGCTTGCCGTCGTCACCAGGGCCGCCGGCCGGGTACCGCTTGCCGCCAGCAGCGGCCAGACCAGGGCCAAGGCCAGGCGGCTGTCGGCCGCCAGCCCGAACATCTGCCCCGGCTGGAGCCTGCCGACGGCCGCCGGCAGGCCATCGACGGGAAGGCGCAGGGAGGCGGGCGGCAAGGAGGCTTCATTTGCAGTGGGCAAGGCGGGCGAAGTCGGGGAAATGGGTAGTGGAAAAAAGTCTATGGAATCGCCCGGACCGGCGCATTCACAGGGACTCACCGTCCCGGCCCGCCAGGCCGAAAGCCGCCGTGAGTTCCTGTGAGCCGCCGTGCAGGCATAAGGGCAAGCCCTTACCTAGAATCCCCCTGGAATAAAACGGTCTTTTCCCACCGGCGCTGCAGGAGGCGAAAAGACGCGACTATTGGAGACCGATACCGACCATGGATCCTTGGGAAGACCCCGCTGCATCCGTTGCGTCCCCCCTCGCCGAGACAGGCGAAGCGGACCTCGACGGCGCCCCCGATGTCCTCAACCTCCTGTCCCGCCTCTCCGGCCCCTCCGGTGCCTACCGGGAAGTCCGGCGGCAGCAGGCGGCCGGGGCCGTGCTCGCCCGCTGGCCCCTGCTGCGGGAAGTCGCCCGGGGACTGGACCGCACGGCGCTCCCCGGGGAGGACGGGTGAATCTGGTCGCCGTCGTCCCGGCCGCCGGCGGCGTCGGGGCCACCACCCTGGCTGCCCATCTGGCGGTCTCCCTGGCCCGCAAGCGCCGCCTGGGGGCCGCCGTGGATCTCTGCCCGGGCAACGCCCTGCGCCTGCACCTGGGCATGGACTGGCAGGATGCCGCCGGCCTCGCGACCCAGATCGCGGCGGGGCACCCCTGGTCGGACGGTGCCTACGTCAGCTCCGGCGGCGTTCCCTTCCTGCCCTTCGGCCAGACCGGCCGCGAGGACGGCGGGGCCCGCCTCGCCGCCTGGCTCGAAACCCAGCCCGGCGGCCTCGGCGGCTGCCTGGAGCAAATCCGCCTCCAGCCCGAGGGCATCCTGCTGGCCGACGCTCCCCGCATGCCCTGGCAGCTCACCCGCCAGGCCCTGGCCCGGGCCGACCTCGCCATCCTGGTGGCGGCGCCTGACGCCGCCTCCTACGCCGGCCTCCCCGCCCTGCTGGAAGGCGTCGCCGCCGCCGGCTGCGCCGAGGCCCGGGTGGTCATCAACGGCTTCGACCCCCGCCGCGACCTGGACCGGGACATGGCCCTGCTCCTCGCCAACGACCCCGGCCTGGACCTGGCCCCGGTGATGGTCCACCGGGACGAGGCGGTGCGGGAGGCACTGGCCTGCAAGCAGACGGTCTTCGACTACGCCCCTTCCAGCCAGGCGGCCTACGATTTCGAGGCCCTCGCCACCTGGGTCGTGGCCCGCCTCGGACACCGCTCGAGGCAGGCCGCATGAGCGCCCCGGCCGACGGTTGGCAGCGCTGGCTGGTGGCCGCCGGCATCGAGCCCGGGCGGCCCTGGCCCCAGCGGCTCGCCGCCCTTGTCCTGCGCCCGCCGGCAGCGGCGGGACTGGCGACCCTGGCCGGACTCTTCCCCCAGGTGAATTTCCGCCGCCCCCGGCTGGCCGACCCCCTGCGCATCCTGCTTCAGCTCCTGTGGCTGGGGCTGGTCCGGCCGCCCGCCCGCCGCCCCGCCGCTTCCTGCCGGCCGATCCCCTGGCGGGCGCCCCTGGCCGCCATCCCCGCCCGCCTGGCCCGGGGCTGGAGCCGCCTGGAGGCGGCCGTCGGCAGCCAGCCCGGCCGCCTGCGCCGCTTCGCCGCCGCCGAGGGCCGCCTCGGCTTCTGGGACCGGGCCGCCCTGCGCTACGCCGCCTACGCCCTGGCCGCCATCCTGGCGCTGCTGTGCATCTCGACCCCCTTCAGCACCCTGGCCCAGGCGGTCTTCGTCGGCCTCCTGTGGTCCATCGCCCTGGTCATCCGGCGGGTGCCGGGGCCGGTGGCGACCCTCTTCCTCATCGTCCTGTCGGTCACCGCCTCGAGCCGCTACCTATGGTGGCGGGTGTCCTCCACCCTGAACTGGGACATCGCCGTCGATTTCCTCTGGGGCACGGTGCTGCTGGCGGCCGAGGTCTACACCTGGCTCATCCTGGTGCTCGGCTATTTCCAGACCGCCTGGCCCCTCAAGCGCCAGCCCGCTCCCCTGCCCGAGGACACGTCCCGCTGGCCCGGCGTGGATGTCTTCATCCCCACCTACAACGAGCCCCTCAAGGTGGTGAAGCCCACCGTCTTCGCCGCCCAGGGCATCGACTGGCCGGCGGACAAGGTGAACATTTACCTCCTGGACGACGGCCGGCGGGACGAATTCCGGCACTTCGCCGAGGAGGCCGGCATCGGCTACATCGTCCGCCCGGACAACCGCCACGCCAAGGCAGGCAACCTCAACCACGCCCTGACCCGGACGTCCGGGGAATACATCGCCATCTTCGATTGCGACCACATCCCCACCCGCTCCTTCCTGCAGATGACCATGGGCTGGTTCCTGCGGGACGACAAACTGGCCCTGGTCCAGACGCCCCACCATTTCTTCTCCCCCGACCCTTTCGAACGCAACCTCGGCCTCTTCCGCCGGGTGCCCAACGAAGGGGAGCTGTTCTACGGCCTCATCCAGGACGGCAACGACCTGTGGAACGCCACCTTCTTCTGCGGCTCCTGCGCCGTCATCAAGCGCCGGCCCCTGGAGGAGATCGGCGGCATCGCCGTCGAGACGGTGACCGAGGACGCCCACACCGCCCTCAAGCTCCAGCGCCGGGGCTACAACACCGCCTACATCAGCGTTCCCCAGGCGGCGGGGCTGGCCACCGAGAGCCTCTCCGCCCATATCGGCCAACGCATCCGCTGGGCCCGGGGCATGGCCCAGATCTTCCGCCTCGACAATCCCTACCTGGGCAAGGGCCTCTCCCTGGCGCAGCGCATCTGCTACAGCAACGCCATGCTGCACTTCCTCAACGGCGGACCGCGCCTGGTCTTCCTGACCGCGCCCCTGGCCTTCCTCCTCTTCCACGCCTATGTCATCTACGCCCCGGCCCTGTCGGTGGCCCTCTACGTCCTGCCCCACATGGTCCATGCGAGCCTCACCAATTCCCGCATGCAGGGCGGCCACCGCCACTCCTTCTGGGCCGAGGTCTACGAGACCGTGCTGGCCTGGTACATCTTCCGGCCCACTACCGTGGCCCTCTTCAACCCCGGCAAGGGCAAGTTCAACGTCACCGCCAAGGGCGGCCTGGTGGACCGCAACTATTTCGACTGGGGCATCACCTGGCCCTACCTGGCCCTGGTCCTGGCCAACCTG
The DNA here is from genome assembly GCA_035255045.1 of Rhodocyclaceae bacterium. GTDB lineage: Bacteria > Pseudomonadota > Gammaproteobacteria > Burkholderiales > Rhodocyclaceae > JAGTRP01. The sequence continues at coordinate 7,196 of DATFAA010000057.1, forward strand.
GCGGGCTTCGCCGCCGGGGTCGGGCGCCTCGCCTGGGGGCCGGCCGACGAGATCCCCACCACCCTGCTCAACCTCTTCTGGACGGGCTACAACGTCCTGCTCCTCGGGGCCGCCATCTCGGTGGCCTCGGAGGCCCGGCAGGTGCGCCTCTCCCACCGGGTCCGCCTCGACCTGCCGGCGATCGTCCACCTGCCCGGGGGCAAGCTGCTGCCCTGCCGGACCGAGGATTTCTCGGAGGGCGGTGCCGCCTTCGCCCTGCCGGCGGAGGCCGCCCCGGCCCTGGCGCGGGATGCCGAGGTGGTGGTTTCCCTGTGGCGGGGCCGGGAGGAGCACGCCTTCCCGGCCCGGGTGGTGGCGGCGGCCGATTCCCGGCTGCGGGTGCGCTGGGAGCTTTTCGATGCCGAGCAGGAAAGGCGGCTGGTCCAGTGCACCTTCGCCCGCGCCGACGCCTGGGTGTCCTGGGCCGACGGCCGCCACCGGGACCGGCCCCTGGCCGGACTGCGCGAAGTGCTGGCCATGGGCCTCACCGGCTATCGCCGCCTGGCCGAGCACGGCGCCCCCCTGGCGGCGCCCCTGCTGGGCCGGGTGGGCCCGGCGCTGCGCTGGAGCGCCAGCCTGCTGCCCCGCTGGCCGGCAACCTACCGACAAGAGACGACATGACTCCACGATTTCCAGCCCTCATCGCCTGCCTCTTCCTGAGCTGCCTCGGCCTCGCCGCCCCGGCCGCCGCCGCGCCGAAGGCCAAGCCCGAGGCTGCCGCCCCCGAGCAGCCGGCTCCGTCCGCCCAGGTCCGCCGCCTGCTCTTCAAGGACATGACGGGACAGGCCGTCCTGCCCCTGCGCACCACCGAGGGCAGCACCGTGGTCAATTTCGGCTCCCGGGCCGACGAGCTGGTCACCCGGCTCCGGCTGCGCCTGCGCTACACCGCCTCCCCGGCCCTGATCCCGGGCCAGTCCCACATCAAGGTGCTGCTCAACGACGAGACCGTCGGCATCGTCCCCATCGGCCGCCAGCCGGCGGGGCAGGGCGCCAGCCAGGAAATCGACATCGATCCCCGCCTGGTGGCCGACTTCAACCGCCTCAAGCTCCTCTTCATCGGCCACTACACCGCCGAATGCGAGGACCCCCTCCATTCCAGCCTGTGGACCGACATCTCGGGCCTCAGCGAGCTGGAAGTCAGCGTCCGCCCCCTGGCCATCCGCAACGACCTGACCTTCCTGCCCGAACCCTTCTTCGATCGCCGGGACCTGCGGCGCCTCGACCTGCCCTTCGTCTTCGCCGCCACCCCGTCCACCGCCACCGTGCAGGCCGCCGGCACCGTCGCCTCCTGGTTCGGCGCCCTGGCCGCCTGGCGCGGCGCCCGCTTCCCGGTGCACCGGGAGCAGCCGCCCCGGGGCAACGCCGTGGTCTTCGCCACCAACGGCGAGCGCCCGGCCTTCCTCGCCTCGGCGCCGGCGGTGGCCGGCCCCACCCTGAGCGTCATCGCCAACCCGGCCGACGGCGCCGGCAAGCTCCTTCTCGTCCAGGGGCGGGACAGCCGGGACCTGGGCATCGCCGCCCGCGCCCTGGTTCTCGGCCACGCCGGCCTGTCGGGGAGCCAGGCGGTGGTGAAGGAATTGAAGGAGGAGGTGCCCCGCCAGCCCTACGACGCCCCCAACTGGGTACGCCTCGACCGGCCCATGAAATTCGGCGAACTGGTGGCCTCGCCCCAGGAGCTCCAGGTCTTCGGCCATGTGCCGGACGCCGTGCGCCTCAACCTGCGCATCCCCCCCGATCTCTTCACCTGGCGCAGCCGGGGCGTGCCGGTGGACCTCAAGTACCGCTACAGCCCGCCCATCCGGGCCTCCGAGTCGCGGCTGTCCATGAGCATCAACGACGAGCTGGTGCAGTCCTTCAACCTGCGCAGCAGCGGCCAGGGGGGCGAGTCGGCCCGCATCCGCCTGCCGCTGCTGGACGACGGCCTGCAGGGGGAATCCCAGGAGGTCTTCATCCCGGCCTTCAAGCTCGGCAGCCGCAACCAGCTGCAATTCAACTTCTCCTTCGCCTACCAGAAGGAGGGCCACTGCCGGGACACCCTGGTGGAGAACGTGCGGGCCATGGTGGACGCCGACTCCCAGGTGGACTTCAGCGGCTATCCCCATTACGCCGAGATGCCCCACCTGGGCTATTTCGCCACTTCCGGCTTCCCCTTCACCAAGTACGCCGATCTCTCCAACACCGTCGCCGTGCTGCCGGAATCCCCCACGGCGGCGGACCTGGAGACCCTGTTCGCCCTCCTCGCCCGCCTGGGGGAGTCCACCGGCTACCCGGGCACCCGGCTGCGGGTGGCCGGCCCCGGGGACGAGGCCGCCCTGCGGGACGCCGACCTCCTGCTGATCGGGGCCTCCCCCCGCCAGAGCCTGCTGCAGCGCTGGAGCGCCAGCCTGCCCGCCGCCATCGCCGGCCCGGGCCGCCGCATCGCCCAGCCGGTGCGCAAGGTGAACTTCCTTTACGACTGGCTCGGCTTCGGCACCGCCCCCGACCCGGCTGTCGCCAGCCAGGCCGGGATCGAGGGCGACGGCCCCCTGGCCGCCATGCTCGGCTTCGAGTCGCCCCTGACTTCCGGGCGCAGCGTGGTGGCGGTGACCGCCGTCGCCCCCGAGCACCTGTCCCTGGCACTGGACGCCCTGGAGCAGCCCACCCTGGCCCGGGGCATGCACGGCAGCGCCGTCTTCATCCATCCCCAGAAGGTGGAGAGCTTCCTGGCCGGCAAGACCTACGTCATCGGTGAGCTGCCCTGGTGGACCGCCCTCTGGTTCCCCCTCTCCGGCCACCCCGTGCTGCTCGCCTGCATGGCCGTCCTGGCGGTGCTGATCCTGGCCTTCGCCCTCTGGCGCAGCCTGCGGGCGGTGGCGGCGAAGCGCGTGGAGGGCCGGCCATGAGGCGCAAGGTCCAGGCCCTTCTCGCTTCCCTGGCCATCGGCGTCCTGCCCCTGACGGCCGACGCCGCGACCCTGGCGGACGGCTGCCGGCAGTGGCCGGCCTGGGAAAGCTTCGCCCGGCGCTTCATCTCCCCCGGCGGGCGGGTGATCGATCTCGGCAGCGCCGACAGCCGGACCACTTCCGAGGGCCAGGCCTACGGCCTCTTCTTCGCCCTGGTGGCCGGCGACAGGGAGGGCTTCGCCCGCATCCTGCAGTGGACCGAGGACAACCTGGCCGGCGGCGACCTCACCGCCCGCCTGCCGGCCTGGCTGTGGGGCCGGGGCGGCGATGGCGAGTGGGGCGTCCTCGACGCCAACGCCGCCGCCGACGCCGATCTCTGGCTGGCCTACGCCCTGGCCGAAGCCGGCCGCCTGTGGCAGGTTCCCCGCTACGGCGCCCTGGCCGAAATCCTCGGCGACCGCATCCTGCGGGAGGAGAGCGCCGACCTGCCGGGCCTGGGGCGGATGCTCCTGCCGGGGCCCCGGGGCTTCCATCCCGGCCCCGGCCTCTGGCGGCTCAATCCGAGCTACCTGCCTGTCCAGGCCCTGCGCCGCCTCGCCGGCCTCTATCCCGACAGCGCCTGGAAGCGCCTCGTCCCGAGCGCCGTGGACCTGATCGTGCGCTCCGCCCCCCGCGGCCTCGCCCCCGACTGGGTGGCCTACCAGGCCGATGGCGGCTTCCGGGCCGATATCGAGACCGCCGCCATCGGCAGCTACAACGCCATCCGGGTGTACCTGTGGGCCGGCATGCTGGCGCCCGACGACCCGGCCCGCCCGGTGCTGCTGAAAACCCTGGCGCCCATGGCCGCCCTCACCGCCGCCCAGGGCACGCCGCCCCGGGAGACGAGGACCCGGGACGGCAGCGCCGCCGGAGTCGGCCCCGCCGGCTTCTCGGGGGCCCTGCTGCCCTTCCTGGCCGCCGGCCAGCACCAGGACACCCTGCGCATCCAGCGCCTGCGGCTGGAGGCGAGCGCCCTGCTGGAGCGCAGCGACAACTACTACGACCAGGTCCTCACCCTGTTCGGCCGGGGCTGGCTGGAAGGCCGCTACCGCTTCGGCCGCGACGGCACCCTGCAACTGGCCCGATGCGCACCCGGCTGATGGCGGCCGCCCTGGGGCTCTCGGCCGGCCTCCTGCCCTGGGGCGCCACGGCGGCGGACAGCGCCCAGGCGGTGGGCGATCTCCTGCAGCGGGCCCGCCTTTGGCAGGCCCGCAACCGCCCTGACCTCGCCCGGCAGGCCCTCGACAAGCTCTTCCGGGTGGCGCCGGACGATCCCGCCAGCCTCGCCCTCCTGGCGGAACTCCAGGTCAAGGACGACGACCGGGAGGGCGCCGCCCGTACCCTGGCGCGGCTGCAGGCGGCCGCACCGGGGCACCCCGCCGTCGGCCGGGTGCAAGACCTGCTGCGCCTCGCCACCGCCGACCGCCTCAAGCTCCGCCAGGCCCGCTCCCTGGCCCGCAGCGGCCGGGCCGAAGCCGCCCTGGCGGCGCTGCGCTCCCTCTATCCCGAGGGGCCGCCCTCGGGCGAACTGGCCCTGGAATACTGGCAGCTCATGGCCGCCACCCCCAACGGCTGGGAAGCGGCCCGGGCCGGATTCGCCCAGTTGCTGCGGGACAACCCGGACCATCCCCGCTACCGGCTGGCCCTGGCCGAGCACGAGACTTCCCGGCCGCCGGTGCGGCGGGAAGCCCTCGGCGTCCTCGCCGCCCTCTCCACTCAAGGGGCGGTCGGCCGCGAGGCCCGGGCCGCCTGGGGCAGGGCGGTGCGCCGCCTAGACCTGTCCGAAGCCAGCATTCCCCTGCTCGAAGCCTACCTGGCCGAGGAGCCGGGGGACACGGCGGTCCAGGAGAAGCTCCAGGCCACCCGCCAGGCGGTGGAAGCCCGCCGCCGGCTCCTTGCCGATCCGGCCTGGCAGGCCCGGCTGGCCGGTCTCGCCCTCCTGGATGGAGGAAACGTCGAGGCGGCCGAGGGCAAGCTGCTCCGGGCCCTGGCCGCCCGCCCCGATGACCCCGAGACGGTGGGCGGCATGGGGCTGGTGCGGCTGCGCCAGGGCCACCATGCCGAAGCCCGGGGCTACTTCCGGCGCGCCGCCGAGCTGGACCCCGGCAACCGGGGCAAGTGGACCGCTCTGGAAGCCACCGCCCGCTACTGGGGGCTGCTCAAGGAAGCCGCCGACGCCCGGGAGGCCGGCGAATACGCCCTGGCCCGGGACAAGATCGCCGAGGCCCGGCAAATCGACCCCCGGGAGCCCAACGCCCTGGTCGGGTTGGCCCGCATCCTCGCCGCCGAACAGCGCCCGGGCGAGGCCATGGCCGCCTACCGGCAGGCCCTGGCCCTGGCGCCTGAGGACACCGGCGCCCTGGGCGGCCTCATTGAGCTTCAGTTCGCCGCCGGCCTGGAAGCCGAGGCCGACGCGCTCCTCGCCGACCTGCCCGGGGAAGTGCGCCGGTCCCTGGCCGCCACGGTGGATGGCCTGCGGGCCGGGCTGCTGCGGGAAAAAGCCGCCCGCGCCGCGGCCGCCGGCCGCCCGGACGAGGCCGTGGCCCGGCTGGAGGAGGCGATCGTCCTCGCCCCCGCCGATCCCTGGCTGCGCTACCGCCTGGCCCGCCTCTACGCAGCCCGGGGGGAGGGGGCTCGGGGCCGGGCCCTGTTCGATCCCATGGTCCTGTCCCGGCCGGCCGATGCCGGGGTCCTGCACGCCCTCGCCCTCTACCAGTCCGGCCAGGACCAGGACGGCGCCGCCCTCGCCACCCTGGAGCGGGTGCCCCGGGAGGTCCGCAGCCCGGCCCTGGCGGACCTGCAGCGCCGCCTGTGGGTTGGCGTCCAGGTCGAGCGGGCCCGGGGTTTCGCCGCCGGGGGCGACACCGGCCGGGCCCTCGCGCTCCTGGACCGGACCACAGCCGCTGCCGACCGGGCAGACCTCCAGGAAAGCGTGGCCCTGGCCCAGGCCGAGGTGCTGCGCCGGGCCGGCCGCCCGGCCGCCGCCCGGGAGGCCCTGGCGCCTTTCGTGGCCGCCCATCCCGACCGGCTGCGACCCCTCCACGCCCAGGCCCGGCTGCTGCGGGCTGAGGGCCGCCTGGCCGAAGCGGAGGCCGTCTACCGCCGTATACAGGCCCTGGCGCCCGCCGACCGGGATGCCGCCCTGGCCCTTATCGATGTCCAAGTGCAGACCGGCCGCCGACCCGAGGCCCTGGCGGGACTCGCCGCCCTCCTGGGCGAGGAGGCAGCGGCCCCGGAGGCCGTGGATTTCGAAACCCGGGTGGCCCTGGTCGGCGTCCTCATGGACCTGGAGGATTTCGACGCCGCCGCCCGCCGCACCCGCGAACTCCTCGACGCCGCCCCGCGCCATCCCCGGCTGCTGGCCTACGCCGGCCAGCTGGCCCGCCGGGACGGGCGGGTCGACGAAGCGGCGGACTACCTGCAGGCGTCCCTGGCCGAAGAGCTGGCCGCCCGGGCCCGTTCCACTCCGCTGCCGGCCCTGTCCGCCCTGGATTACGACTCTTCCACCGCCGACCCGGCCCCGGGGCTGCAGGTTGAGGAAGCCCCGGCGGCGACCGTGGCAGGCGAACGGCGAGGAGGCGGCGACTGGCGCCACTTGGCGGAACTCCTCGACCGCCGTCAGGACAGGCTGGCCGGGGCCGTGGACTGGAAGCGGCGGGACGGCACCCCGGGGCTGTCCCGCTACGAGGCCCAGGAAGTGCCGCTGGAATGGAAGCGGGCCCATGTTGCCCTTGGCTCCCTGGGGGAGGGGCAGACCTTCTACCGGGCCGACCTGGTGCGGGTCAGCGCCGGCAGCCTCGACCTCGCCGGCGGCGACGCCAGCCGCTTCGGCAGCGTGCTCGCCTGCCAGCCCCGCTGCACCGGGCAGGCCAGCCAGAACGCCGCCGGCGTCGCCTTCAGCCTCGGCTTCGAGGGCCGCGACCTGCAGCTCGACTTCGGCACCACGCCCCTCGGCTTCCCGGTTTCCGGCTGGGTGGGCGGCATCCGCAAGCGGGGCGACCTGGGCGGCTTCTCCTATTCCGTGGACCTCTCACGCCGGCCGGTCACCAGCAGCCTCCTGTCCTACGCCGGCACCCGGGACCCCAACGGCGGCGCCGTCTGGGGCGGCGTCCAGGCCACCGGCGCCCGCTTCGGGCTGTCCTGGGACCAGGGCGGCGACTTCGGCTTCTGGTCTTCCCTGGGGCTGCACCGCCTGGCCGGCAGGAACGTCGCCGCCAACGACCGCCTCCAGCTCATGGCGGGCGGCTACCGGCGGCTGGTGAACGAAGACGACCGGCTGCTCACCGTCGGCCTCACCGCCATGGCCTGGCGCCTGTCGGAGAACGCCGGCGAGTTCACCTTCGGCCACGGCGGCTACTACAGCCCGGAGTCCTACCGCTCCCTGGCCCTGCCCCTCACCTGGGGCCGGCGCACGGCCCGCTTCTCCTACGTCCTGCGGGGCGCGGTGTCCCGCTCCTGGTCGCGGACCGCCGCCGCCGACTACTTCCCCACCGATGCCGCCCTCCAGGCCCGGGCCCAGGCCCTCCAGGCCCGGGCCCAGGCCCTCCAGGGCCAGACCGGCGTCGATCCCCATTATTCCGCCGGCAGCGGCGGCGGAACGGGCCGCTCCTTCGCCGCCGCCTGGGAATACCAGCTCGGCCCCCAGCTCTACCTGGGCGGGCGGCTGGAGATCGAACGCTCCGAGGGCTACGCCCCGGACCGGCTGCTTTTCTACTTCCGCCACGCCCTCGGCGGCCCGGGGGCGACCCCGGTCTCCCTGCCGCCGGAGCCGGTGCTGCCGACTTCCGCCTTCTGACCATGCGCCTGCCTGCCGCCTGCCTCGTCCTCATTCTCGCCTGCCTGCGGGCGGCGGCCGGGGCCGAGCCGCCGCCCTACGACCACTACGACCCGGTGGCCCTCAACGAACAAGCCGTGCGGGCGGCCCGGGACGGCGACGAAACGACCGCCCTCATCCTGCTGGAGCGGGCGGTCCGCATCTTCCCCCAGGACCGGCGCATCGCCGCCAACCTGGAGACCCTGCGGGCCTGGCGGGAAGGCCGGCCGCGCCCAGCGCGGCCGCGCCCGCCGCCTGCACCCGCCGCCCGGACCGAACCGCCGGAGCCCCCGGCCCTGTGGCCGGCCGCCGAAAGGGGCTATGCTGCCCGGCAGTCTGGAAACGAGGAGTAGGGATGTCACCGGAAACCCGATCGGGGCATGAAGGCCAGGCCCCCGGCAAGGGCCGCGGCGGCCTGGCGCGGCTGTGGAATGCCCTGGGCTATTCCCTGGCCGGCCTCAGGGCGGCCTATGGCGCCGAGGCGGCTTTCCGGCAGGAGGTGTGGCTGGCCGTCCCCCTCGCCGCCGTCGCCTTCTGGCTGCCGGTGGACGGCAGCGAGCGCGCCCTGCTCATCGGCTCGCTCTTCCTGGTCCTCATCGCGGAACTGGTGAACTCGGCCATCGAGGCAGTGGTGGACCGCATCGGCCCCGAATACCATCCGCTGTCCGGCCGCGCCAAGGACATCGGCAGCGCCGCCGTTTTCCTTGCCCTGGTCAACGGGGCCGTGGTCTGGGGCTGCGTCCTGGGACCGAAGTTCTAGGGCTGAGGGCCGGCGGCCCGGGGCCGCAGGAAGAAGTCCCAGATCAGGTCGTTGGCCGACAGGGCCTGGGAGGGCGGCTGGCCGCCCCGCAGCTTGTAGCCGCCCGGCCAGGAATGCCCGCCGCGGTCCGTGACGCAAAGCTCGACCCGGGCTCCGCCGGCGCAGCCGGAGTAGAGCTCGCAACGGGCGCCGGGGTTCTGGAGCACGGTGCGCGGTGCCGGGTCGCAGGCGTCGAATTTCACCCAACGGGCGATGGTCTCGGGCACCGAGCGGAATTCGGTGACGGCCTGGCGGTTGCGGAAGGCGCCTGGCCCGGCGCCGCCATCGTAGAGGACGTGGTCGTCGTCCCGGGCGTGGATGTGCAGCACGGAAACCGGCTGCCCCGGGGAGCACGACGCGGTGTTGTCGGTGCCCGCCACCGCGGCGATGGCCCTGAACACCCCCGGCAGCTCGCAGGCCAGACGGTAGGCCATGAGGCCGCCGTTGCTCATGCCGGTGGCGAAGATCCGGGAGCGGTCGACGTTCAGCCGGGTCTGCAGCTGCTCCAGCATGGCCTTGATGAAGCCGACGTCGTCCACCTGCCGGTCCCGCGCCTGGCCGCAGCAGAGGCCGGCGTTCCAGGTGGCCAGCAGGCCGGAGGGCAGCCGGCTGAAGCCGTTGGGAAAGGCCACGATGGTCCCTTCCCGGTCGGCCTGGCCGATCAGCCCGTAGCTCTCGCCCGCCTGGTGGGCCGCACTGCCGCCACCGCCATGGAGGGCCACCACCAGGGGCGTCGGCTGGCTCGGGCGGTAGCCCGTGGGCACGTGGACCAGGTAGGTGCGCTCCAGGCCGTCATGGTCGAGCCGGAAGCGGTAGTCGCCGGGCCCCAGCCCGGCGTCGCCCCGGGCCGCCGACGCCGCGGCGATTGCCAGTGCCGCCGCCAGCAGGGCCCGGAGTCCGCCCATCGCCTACTTCTGACCGATGGCCCAGATGAAGGACTGCACGTCCATGAGGTCCCGGGGCATCATGCCTTCTTCCACCAGCCCGGTGCGGATGTGGTTGTAGAGGCGCAGCACGGCGTTGTAAGTCTTCCAGTTGGGCTCGGACTTGTAGTTGATGCGCCAGCAGAAGGCCTTGGCCGAGCTCTGGATCGCCGTCGGCTTGACGAAGGCCCTGTCCTGAGGGAAGCGCAGGAAGCCGAAGAGGGTGGCGATGGGCCATTTGCCGATCTCCATGAGGCAGAGGGCGCGGACGAAGCGCTTGAAGCGCTCCTCTTCCGTGTCGCTGCCGTAGAGGAGGTCGTTGAGGCCGATGGAGAAGAGGCTCTGGTTCTCTTCCAGGTCGAGGGCCTCGTAGAAGGCGGCCTTCTCGGTCTTGGTGAGGAGGCCGGTCACCGACTCGATGTGGCGGGCCCGGTCGCAGACGTCCTGATAGCGGGCGTCGGCGAGGAGCCCGGCGAGTTCCTCCTGGCCGAGGAGCTGGAGGGAGAACTGGTGTCCCCGCAGGTTGGCTTCTCGCTGGTCCTTGAGGAAGTCCCTGCCTTCGAGCCCGTCCGGGTAGAGGGAGAGGAAGCGGTCGATGGCCGCGGGCAGCGACACGTAGTCGGCGCCGGCGATCTGGGAGGCTTCCATGAGGTTGTCCAGGAGGGGATGCTTGCCGGCGCCGCCCTCGGCCGCCTCGAGCTTCACGAAGGCCTTGGAGAGGCGCTTGGCGCCTGCACCCACGAAAAATACGTCAACACTCTCGGGGGTCACCCCCAGCACTTTGCCAACCCCCCATTCCTTCAGGGTTGGATGGAACACACGATCGCCTTGGGTGGGGGTGTACATCAAGCTGTCCGCCATTCTTACCGGAAAAAAGCGGCGGATTCTATCACGGGGCGTCAGGGGCCCACAGGACTCGTCCGCCCCAGCCCGCGCCGCCGCATTGCCGCAGCGGCGTGGTTTCAGGCTTTATTCGGCGAGCTTTCGCATCTCGCGGATCAAGTCCGACTTGCCCTCGAAGCCGATGCCCGGCAACTCCGGCAGGGTGACGTAGCCGTTGTCGACTTTCACGCCGTCCGGGAAGCCGCCGTAGGGCTGGAACAGGTCCGGGTAGGACTCGTTGCCGCCCAGCCCCAGGCCGGCTGCGATGTTGAGGGACATCTGGTGGCCGCCGTGGGGGATGCAGCGGCTGGCCGACCAGCCGTGCTGCCTGAGCATATCGAGGGTGCGCAGGTACTCCACCAGGCCGTAGCTGAGGGCGCAGTCGAATTGCAGCCAGTCCCGGTCGGGACGCATGCCGCCATAGCGGATCAGGTTGCGGGCGTCCTGCATGGAAAACAGGTCTTCGCCGGTCGCCATGGGCTTCGCGTAGTAGTTGCGCAGCGTCGCCTGCAGCTCGAAGTCCAGCGGGTCACCCGGCTCCTCGTACCAGAACAGGTCGTATTGGGAGAGGGCCTTGGCGTACTGGATGGCGGTATCCAGATCGAAGCGGCCGTTGGCATCCACCGCCAGCTTCTGGCCGTCCTGCAGCACGCTCAGGATCGAGTCGATGCGGCGCAGGTCCTCGTCCAGGGAAGCGCCGCCGATCTTCTTCTTGACCACCGTGTAGCCGCGGTCGATGTAGCTGCGCATCTCGTCCTTGAGCTTGCCGTGGTCCTGGCCGGGGTAGTAGTAGCCGCCGGCGGCGTACACGAAAATCCGGCGGTCGGCCTTGCCGTTGCCGTAGCGGTCGGCCAGCAGCTGGAAGAGCGGCTTGCCTTCGATCTTGGCCACCGCGTCCCACACCGCCATGTCGATGGTGCCGATGGCCACCGAACGCTCGCCGTGGCCGCCCGGCTTTTCGTTGGTGAACATGCAGTTCCAGATCTTGTGCGGATCCAGGTTGTTGCCTGTCCCATCGACCAGGCTGTCGGGGTCGGCGGCCAGGATGCGGGGGATGAAGCGCTCCCGCATCAGGGTGCCCTGGCCGTAGCGGCCATTGGAGTTGAAGCCATAGCCGATGACCGGCCGGCCGTCGCGGATCACGTCGGTGACGACGGCCACGACGCTGAGGGTCATCTTGCTGAAATCGATATAGGCATTGCGGATGGGCGAGCTGATCGGCACGGTCTTCTCGCGGATTTCAACTACTCTCATCGATGCTCTCCTTGAAGGTTCGAAGCCCACAATCCGGCTCCGGCGGGGCTAGAATAGTTTTAACCCGGACCCGGGTGTTTAAGCCGCCGCTGACATCATTATTCAGATATTTTGAAAACTGCCAGCCTTTCCGAACTGGAATTCTTCGTGCTCCTGAACCGGCTCGGCAGCCTGTCCGCGGCGGCCCGCGCCCTGGACATCACGCCGCCTGCCGCCACCATGCGCCTGGCCGCGATGGAGAACCGCCTGGGCGTAAGGCTGTTGAACCGGAGCACCCGCAAGATCAGCCTCACCCCCGAGGGAGAGCTCTACCTCCAGCATGCGACCCGGCTGCTCGCGGACCTGCGCGAAATGGACGAGATCGTCGCCGGCAACCGCCAGATGCCGCGCGGGCTGCTGCGCGTCAATGCCCCGCTCGGTTTTGGCCGCACCGTCATCGCGCCCCTGGTATCGACGTTTACCGCCCGGTTCTCCGCTGTCGAAGTGCTGCTCGAGGTCACGGACCGGCCCATCGACCTGGTCGCCAAGGGCTTCGATCTGGCGATCCGCTTTGGCGAGCTGCCCGACAACCGGCTCAACGCCCGCCGCATCATGTCCAACCGGCGCTTCATCTGCGCCTCCCCGGCTTACCTGGAAAAGCATGGCACGCCGAAAACCCTGGCGGACCTGGCCAGGCATCGCTGCATCGTCCATCGGCAGAACGACGACGCCTACGGCGTCTGGCGCTTCCTGACCGACGGCCGGACGGAGATCGTCAAGGTCCATGGCGCCCTGTCCAGCAATGATGGGGATATCGTCCAGGGATGGGCGCTGGACGGGCAGGGCATCGTCATCCGCTCGGAATGGGATGTCGCCAAGTACCTGGACAGTGGCCGCCTGCAGCGCATCCTTCCCGAATTCGCCTTACCGAGCGCGGACCTGTACGCCTACTATCCGAGCAAGCAGAACCTTCCGGCCAGGGTCCGGGCCTTCATCAATTTCCTGGTCGAAGAGCTGGCTGCCGGCGGGTAGCCGCCATGGCATTCCCACGACGTCGGGGAATGGGCCCCCAAAGGCCCTAGGCCTTCTTCAAGGCCAGGAACTCGTCGATCAGCCGGGCCAGGATGGTTTCCTCGTCCTCGTCGCCGAGACCCAGCAACTCGGCCACCATGCGCACCTTGCCGGGATTGACCCTGGCCCGGGGCGCCGGAGGTGTCTCGATGGCGGCCGGCCGGGGCGGCGGGACGTCTTCCCAGGGCGGCACGTCGTCCGCGGCGGCGACCGGCGCCGGTGCGGGCTCCGGCCGGACGGCTTCCGGCGCCGGCTGCGGGGCGGGTTCCTCGGCTTTCCTGGCGCGGCCGGATTCCTCCGACAGCACCTCGTCCACCACCTTCTTCGACACCTTCTCCCCCTCGGGCAGCTGCTCGATGCGCTCGATCAGGGATTCCGCCTTGGCCTCGTTCTTGCGGGCCAGCTTTTCCAGCTGCACGGCGGCGCTGGTGCTGGAGATCTTGCCGGAATCCAGCAGGGCGGTGACCTTCTCGGACAGGTTGGCGGCCGCCGTCGCCTGGGCCAGCCAGGTGGACGGGCGCCCGAAGTACTGGGCGGCCTCCTCGGCCGACTCGAAGCGCCCGGCGATGCCCTGGATGGCGTTGGCCATGTCCCGGGGCTCGAGGGCCGAGCGCACTCCCAGGCCGATGTTCTCGAAGACCCGCACTTCCAGGGCCTCCTCGTCGGTGCACGGGCGGACGATGACCGGAACCTTGCCCTCGCCGGCCTGGATGGCTGCCTGCCGGCGGCGTTCGCCGGCGATGACCACGTAGCGCCCGGCAGCCCCCGGGCGCACGACGATGGGATGGATGAGCCCCAGCTTGCGGACGGCGTTGGTGAGGCCCTTGAGGGCATCCTCGTTGACGCTCTGGCGGACATGGTTGGGGTCCGGGTCGATTTCCGACAGGTCGACGATGTGGAATTGGGGGGTGCTGTCTTTGAAGGCCATGGCTGTCCTGCTGAATACCGGGTGCGGCGGGGGGCGGCATATTGGTCCCTTTCGCCGCATTTTTCAATCGGCCGGCGGCTGCCCCGCAGCATGCGCCTTGCCTGCGGCCCCAATCGCCGCTACCTTTCGCCGGACCCCATTCAACCGACATCGAAGACCCGCCCTTTCCCGAAGCGATGACCTTCATCGATCCCCGTACCTTCCTCCTCGTCGCCAGCCTCTTCGGCCTGCTCTGCGCCCTGGTGCTCTGGGCCCAGGCCAGGAGCTTCCCGGCGGACATCCAGGGGCTCGGGGACTGGGCCCGGGCGGTGGCCCTCATCGGCGTCGCCTCGGGGCTGTCGGCCCTGCGGGGGATGCTGCCCAACACGGTCACCATCGTCGCCGCCAGCGGCACGCTCCTCCTCGGCCAGTGGCTGCTGGTGGTCGGGCTGCAGCGCTACGCCGGGCAGGAGCCGCGTCGGCGGCCGACCCTGGACGGCATCGGGGCGGTCATGATCCTGGTCGCCTGGCTGACCTACGGTTCCTACAACTACCAGGGCCGCCTCTTCGTCATGGCCCTGGCCCACATCGCCTTTTCCTCCATGGCCGCCTATCTCGCCTGGCGGGCCGCACCCCAGGGCTTCGGCAGCCGCTTCCTGGCCGCCGTCTTCACCGTCAGCGTCGCCGTCGCCGTCTGGCGCATCGCCACCCTGCCGATCACGGTCAATGAGACGGAGGACGCCTTCGACCACAGCCTGGTCCAGCAAATCTACCTGGGCATGTTCTCCCTCGGCGTCCTCGGCCTCTCCATCGGCTTCATCCTGCTGGCCAACGAGCGCCTGCGGGTCGAGCTGGAATTCATGGCCACCCGCGACCCCATGACCGGCGCCCTCAACCGCCGGGCCTTCTTCACCCGGGCGGAGATCGAATGGGCCCGCAGCGCCCGCTCGGGCCGGCCGCTGGCGGCCATCACCTCGGATATCGACTTCTTCAAGAAGGTGAACGACACCTATGGCCACCACGTCGGCGACCAGGTGATCAAGGACTACGCCAGCCGCACCGGCCAGATGCTGCGGCTGCCCGACATCCTGGCCCGCTTCGGGGGCGAGGAATTCGTCATCCTGCTGCCCGATACCGGCTTGGCCGAGGCGAAGAAAGTCGCCGAGCGCATCCGGCGGGAAATCGAGAAGAAGCGCACCCGCACCTTGCCGGCCTACACCGTCAGCCTGGGGGTGGCCGCCGCCCAGGGCGGGGCAGGGCAGGCCGGCAACGTCGAAGCCCTCCTGGCTGAAGCCGACGCCGCCCTCTACCGCGCCAAGGAAAAGGGCCGCAACCGGGTGGAAACATAGGGGCAGGCCACAAATGGCGGCGCCTGTCGATATCCCCAATCGGGTTATCAACCGAACCATTTGAATCCGCCGCCGACACCGAGCATTATTCGCCTAACATGGATATAACTACATAATCCGAGGGAGGTTCAAATGTTCGGCACCACCCAACTCAGAAGGAGAATGGCTGACCTGGAATCCAGGATTGCCGAGCTGGAAGCCAGACACGCCGCCGAGCGGCAGCAATGGGAGTCGGAGCGGGGCTCCCTGGAGCAGGCGCTGCAGGCCGAGCGCCGGCGCCTCGGCTTCCACTCCGGGCTGTTCGACAACGAGGTCGCCTTCAGCCAGACCATGGTGGACCTGCAGAAATCCATGGTCCTCCTGTCCAGCGCCATGAAGCGGGAAGCCGAGGAGGCCGACCGGGCGCAGGCGACCACCAACGAGAACACCTCGGCCCTGAACGTGCTGGTGTCGAATGTCCATGAGATGGCGGACAAGACCCGGGCCGTGGCCGAGACCGTCGAAGTCCTCAACGAGCAGGCCTCCCAGATCGGCCATATCGTCAATCTCATCAAGGAAGTGGCCGACCAGACCAACCTGCTGGCCCTGAACGCCGCCATCGAGGCGGCCCGGGCCGGCGAGCAAGGGCGGGGCTTCGCGGTGGTGGCCGACGAGGTGCGCAAGCTGGCCGAACGGACAACCACCGCCACCACCGAGATCAGCGCCCTGGTCAATGCCATCCAGAGCGAAGCGGTGACCGCCAAGGAAAAGACGGAAATCCGCCCCGAGCAGGCGGCCAAGTACGAGCGCGACGCCGAATTGGCCCATGCCAAGATGGAGGGCATGCAGGAAAGCTCCGAGCAGGCGCGCCAGACCATCCGCGGCACCGCCCTGCGCACCTTCGTCGAACTGGCCAAGCTCGACCACCTGATCTACAAGAAGGAAGTCTATAAGGTCCTGATGGGGGTGTCGGAGAAGACCGCCGCCGATTTCTCCAGCCATACCGCCTGCCGCCTCGGCAAGTGGTACTACGAGGGCGACGGCAGGGAATGCTTCTCCCGCCTGCCGGCCTACGGCCAGATAGAAAGGCCCCACAAGGAAGTCCACGAGTGCGGCCGCCTGGCGGTGGACTGCTATCGGTCCGACGACCTCCAGGGCGCCGTGAACAACCTCGCCCGGATGGAACAGGCCAGCGCCGTGGTCCTGCAGCACCTGGAGACCCTGGCCCA
The DNA here is from genome assembly GCA_035255045.1 of Rhodocyclaceae bacterium. Lineage (GTDB taxonomy): Bacteria > Pseudomonadota > Gammaproteobacteria > Burkholderiales > Rhodocyclaceae > JAGTRP01. The sequence goes on from DATFAA010000057.1 coordinate 23,341, forward strand.
GCAGGGCGAAGGCGACGGCTGCGCGGTTTAGGCAGATTCAGAACTGTCCCGAGTCGTAGCCCGGCGCATAGCCGGAAACCGGCTCCGGCGGCTCGCCGGGCGCTAGTTCCCGCTCCCCTGTGGCTTCCCGGTATTGTCCGGCATCGGCCAGGGCTGCACCGAACCGTTGCCGGTCCAGCCGATAGCCGGCGTCTACCAGGGCCTGGTACATGTCCGTCGGGCCGGCGCCGGCGGCTTGCGCCCGCTCCAGTTCGATCCTGAATGTCCGGACGATCCGCTCCGCGTCGGCGATCTCGTCGTCGGCCCGGGCTCGCAGCGCCGCGATGGCGGCCTCTTTCGCTTCTCCGGCCATGGGCTCAATCCTCAAGGTAATGGGGCACCGTTCCCTTTCGACGCCGCCGCCGGGCCACAGGTTCGGCTCTCCCTCCCGAAGTCCCCGGGGCGGATGCGACCTCGCCGACTGTTGACCAAAGGAGTTGCGCCCCCCGGGGAAATATTGCAGTGTTTCAATGCCAGTCAAATAGGGGGTGGCATGCCGCATCGCAGTCTTCGCCGACAACTCCTGACCGCCATGGTGGCCATCGCCGCCGTGCCCCTGCTGGTCGCCGGCGGCGCCCTCGGCTGGCGCTCCTATGCCCTCCACGTCGAGCGGGCCTACGCCCACAAGCAGGAAGTCGCCCGCCGCATCGCCGTCGAGGCCAAGGCCATCATGGCTTTTCCCCAGCAGGCCCTGGAGAGCGCACTCCAGCTCTCCGACTTCGCCGCCGCCGACGGCGCCGGGCGCCGGGCGACCATGGCCCGGCTCCTCGCCATGGACGGCACCTTCCGGGAAATCGCCTTCTTCGATGCGGCCGGGGCCGAGCGCATCCACCTCTCCAATCGCCAGCCGCCGGGCCGGGACTTGGGGGTCCCCCCGGCCCTTCGCCCGGTGGTGCTGCGGGCCATCGAAAGCGGCAAGGTGGCCTACGGCCGCATCCACTACGATGCCGCCGACAACGAACCCCTCTTGCCCATGGCCGTGCCGGTGCGCGACGTCCGCGGGGGCCGCCTGGCGGGCGCCCTGGTGGCCGATGTGCGCTTCCAGCCGGTGTGGGAACTCGTCGCCGGCCAGCAGCCCGCCGCCGGCAAGGAAATCTACATCCTCGACGGGCAAGGGCGCATCGTCGCCCACCGGAACCCGTCCATCGTCCTGCGCGAGACCCGCTTCGAACCCCGGGAGGGCAGCATGCCCCAACCCGGCCTTGGCAACCGCGAGGCCTTCATCGCCGTCCATGCCTTCGAGCTGGGGCAGCAGGGCTTTCGCGTCGTGGCCGAACGCGACGTAGCCGAAGTCCTGCGCCCGGCCATCCACGACCTGCTGATCAGCGGCAGCGTCATCGTCCTTGCCCTGGCCGCCATCTTCGCCCTGGGCATGGCCGTGTCGCGCCGCATCAGCCGGCCCATCGTCGCCGTCTCGGATACCGCCCGGGCGATCCGCGACGGGGCGCTGGAGAGCCGGGTCCCGATCGCCCGCGACGACGAGATCGGCGAACTGGCCGACAGCTTCAACGCCATGACGGCCCGCCTGGAAGCCATGGTCACGGACCTGGAGGCCGAAGTCGCGGAGCGCACCCGCGCCCAGCGGGCCCAGGAAAGGCTCAATCGCGCCTACCGGGCCCTGGGCACCAGCAACCGGGCGGTGACCCGGGCCACGGACGAGGCCAGCCTGCTGGCCGAGGCCTGCCGCATCGTCAAGGAGGACTGCGGCTACCGCCTGGTGTGGGCCGGCCTGGCGGAGCACGACGAGGCCAGGACGGTGCGCCCGGTGGCCCAGGCCGGCTTCGAGGCCGGCTACCTGGCCACGGTGAACATCACCTGGGCCGACAGCGAGCGGGGCCGGGGCCCGACCGGCCGGGCGATCAGGGAAAGGCGCGGGGTGATCTGCAACGACGTCCTCAACGACCCCGACTTCGCCCCCTGGCGCGAGCAGGCGGTGAAGCGCGGCTACGGCTCCTCGGCCGCCTTCCCCATCCACTCCGACGGGGAGGTGCTGGGCGCCCTCATGACCTACAGCGACCGGCCCCAGGCCTTCACCCCTGAGGAAATCACCCTGCTCGAGGAGCTGGCGGAAAACATCGGCTTCGGCATCGTCAAGCTGCGCGCCCAGGCGGAGCTGGAACGCTACCGGCACAACCTGGAGGCGCTGGTCGAGCAGCGGGCCGGCGAGCTGCGGCTCGCCAAGGAGGCCGCCGAGCAGGCCAGCCGGGCCAAGAGCGCCTTCCTGGCCAACATGAGCCACGAGCTGCGGACCCCCCTCAACGCCATCCTCGGCTTTGCCCAGATCATGGCCCGCAACCCCACCCTGGACGCCAAGCACGGGCGGGAGTTGGCAATCATCAACCGGGCCGGCCACCAGCTGCTGTCCCTGATCGACGACGTGCTCCAGATATCCCGCATCGAGGCCGGCCGCACGGTGCTGCAGGCGGAACCCTTCTGCCTCACGGACGCCCTGGGGGAAATCGAGGAGATGATCCGCATGCGCGCCGACGGCAAGGGCCTCGGCCTGCGCTTCGTGCGCCACGACGCCCTGCCGGAGTATGTAGTCGGGGACG
>DATFAA010000058.1:0-13530 GCA_035255045.1 Rhodocyclaceae bacterium
CTTGCCCATGCCGTCATTGATGCGCCGGCCGGCCAGGATGACCTCCGGGTGGTAGCCCAGCATCTCGGCCTTGTGGGTCAGGTAGTAGGGATCGACGCCGATGCAGTGCCCCCCCACCAGGCCGGGCCGGAATGGCAGGAAGTTCCACTTGGTGCCGGCAGCCTGGAGCACCTCGGTGGTGTCGATGCCGAGGCGGTCGAAGATGACCGCCAACTCGTTCATGAAGGCGATGTTGAGGTCTCGCTGGGAATTTTCGATGACCTTGGCGGCCTCGGCCACCTTGATGCTGGAGGCCCGGTACACCCCGGCCCGCACCACGGACTCGTAGAGGGCCGCCACCTGATCCAGGGTCTGCGGACTGTCGCCGGAAACCACCTTGGTGATGGTGGTCAGGGTGTGCTCCCGGTCGCCCGGGTTGATGCGCTCGGGGGAGTAGCCGACCCGGAAATCCGCGCCCCACTTCATGCCGGAGAATTTCTCCAGAACCGGCACGCAGACCTCTTCCGTGGCCCCCGGGTAGACCGTCGACTCGTAAACAACGACGGCGCCCCGCTTCATGTGCCTGCCGACAATCTCCGAGGCCCCTACCAGGGGCGAGAAATCGGGACGGTGCGCTTCGTCCACCGGCGTCGGCACGGCGACGATGATGCAGTCGGCGGCGGCCAGCCCGGCAGGATCGGCAGTAATGGAGAGATGGACGGCAGCCAGCAGCCCCTCCGAACCCACCTCACCCGTGGGATCTTCCCCGGCCAGGAGCCGCTCCACCTTGGATACGGAAATATCGAAGCCGACGGTAGGGCGCTGCTTGCCGAATTCGACGGCCAGGGGCAGGCCGACGTAACCGAGGCCGACAACGGCGACGAGAGGTTGCGGGGAAGCCATAAATTCTTGAAAAAGATCGGATTATAACTTGCCCGACCGATTCGGGCGCTGTCGGACCTAAGCCAGGAGGCCGTGATAGAGGGCCACCATGCGCTCTGTCATGGTCTGCAGGTCGTAGCCCCGGGCCGTCGCCGCCGCCGCTGCGCCCTGGCGTGCCGCGAGGTTCCGGTCCATGAGCCTGCCCAGCGCCTCGGCGAGTTGCTCGCCTTCCCGGACAAAGCCGTTCACCCCTTCGACGACAAGATCTGCGCCGCCACAGTCGGGAGTCGTCACCACCGGCAGGCCGCAGGCCATGGCTTCCAGGATCACGTTGCCGAAGGGCTCGTACACCGTGGGAAAGGCGAAGACGTCGGCGGCGCCGTAATAGGGCCGCACGTCCTGCCGGGGGCCCAGGAAGCGGATCCGCGGCAGGATGCCCAACCGTTCCGCCATGTCCCGGTAGCGGGCCTCATGCTTGTCCTTGCCCACCACCAGCAGCCAGCCCTCCCGGGGCAGGGCCGCCAGCAGGCTCCCCAGGCCCTTGCGCTCGTAGCCGGAGCCGACGAACAGGAAGAGGGGCGCGTCCGGCGGAATGCCGAGCTGATGCCGCACCTCCTGCCCCCCGGCCTTGACCCCGGGGTTGTAGGTGGCCAGATCGATACCGTTGTAAACCACGGGCAGGCGCTCCTCGGGGAGACCGAACCACTCCTGGATCTCCCGCCTCACCAGCTTGGAGATGCAGATCACCACCCGCAACCGGGGGCTTCTGAACAGGGCCTCTTCCGCCGCCAGGGTGTAGTGATTGAAGGGGTTGAGATTCATCCAGGCCCGGCCCCGCAGCCCCAGGAGGCGGGCGCGGCGGGCCAGCCAGGCCCGGTGCAGGCCGTCGCCGGCACGGTAGATGTCGCAGCACGGCACCTTCTCGTGGGACTGGACCAGGTCGAAGCCGCCGGCCGCCACCGCCCGGCAGGCGGCCTTGGCGAAGCTGGCATCCCGCCAGGTACTGCCCAGGTAGAAGGGATCGCACACCTGGCGGTGAAAACGCCCTTCCGGCCCGTCCCAGCGGCGTGTGACGAGAGTGACGTCGAGATCGCTGCGCTCCAGCCCCGCCAACGCCCGCTCCACGAACCGCTCCGCCCCCCCGAAGGGGTTGTAGCGCTGCCGGATGATCGCCAGCTTCATGAAATCAGCAATTCCATGGCAGCGGCGTGAACTTGCCCGGCCGTCAAACTCACCAGGCAGTCGCTCACCTTGCCGCCGCCACAGCCGTCGATGCCGCAGGGGCGGCAGGGATGGCGGTCACTCGCCACCACCCGGAAGGGCACGCCCCAGGGGCCCCACTGGCGGTCGCCGGAGGGCCCGAACAGCGCCACCGTCGGCGTGCCGACCGCGGCGGCGATGTGCATGGGGGCGGAATCGACGCCGATGAACAGTTTGGCCCGGGCGGTGAGGGCCGCCATGTCCTTGAGGCTAAGTTGGCCGGCCAGGCTAGGCACCGGCTTCTCCAGCCGGGCCTGGATGTCTTCCACCATGGCCAGCTCGTCCCGGCTCGGGGCGGCCGTGAGGACCACGGCATGGCCCTCGGCCTGCAGGCGGTGGATCAGCTCGGCCATGCGCTCCGCCGGCCAGCACTTGAAGAACCAGCGGGAGGCCGGGTGGATATGGATGAAACCGCCGGGCTCCAGCTCCAGCCGGCGCAGGTGGGCCGCCACCCGGTCCTCGGCGTCGCGACCGGGGACCAGCACCAGCCGGCGCTCCTCCGGGGTGGGATAGATGCCGATGCGGCGAAGGGCGTCCAGGTTGGCCTCGACCACGTGCCGCAGAGCGTTGCGGGGATGGCCGTAGCGGTGGGTGAAGCTCTTCCTCCAGCGCTTGCCGGAACGTTCGGGACCCACCGCCCATTTCACCCCCAGCAGCCGGGCCAGCCAGGCGCCGCGCCAATGCTCGGTGAGATGGACGACGAGGTCGTAGTCCCGGGCCCGCAGGGCGGAGAAGAGACGCCACTCGGCCCGCAGCTGGGCCAGGGGCCCCAGCTTCTTCCAGCCCCGGTCCACCGTATGGACCTCGGCAATGTCCGGGTGCAGGGTCAACATGGGGGCCGTGTCGGCATAGACCAGGGCGTCCACCCGGGCCTCGGGGGCGTATTTCCGGAGGACCGAAAAGACCGGCGAGGACAGCAGCACGTCGCCGTGATGGCGCAGCTTGATGACCAGCACCCGCCGCACCTGGTCGAGGGGAATGGCGTCCGACAGGGCCTTGAAATTATCCATAGCCCGCCATTTTACCGGTTCAGGTGCAATACCGTCCCGCCGGTCGCGGCCAAATCCACCGTGGTCGCCGTCCCGTAGGGAAACGTGAGGCGCAGCCAGGCCTCGGGCTCCAGGCCCAGCCAGTGGGCCAGGAGCATCCGCAGCACGCCCGCGTGGGTGACCAGGACGGCCTCACCCACTGCAATTTCCGCCACACAGGCAAGGGCACGTCGCTGCAATATCCATGCGGACTCACCACCCGGGAATGTAAATCCCGCCACGTCTTCCGCCCAGGCGTCGAGGGCGGCGGGGCCGATGTCCTGCCAGGTCCGCCCTTCCCACTCGCCGAAATCCATTTCCGCCAGCCGACCGTCCACCACCGGCGCCGGATGCAGGCATTCGGCCAGGGCCCGGCAGCGTGTCAGGGGACTGGTCCACACCGGCAGCCCCGCCGGCAGCAGGGCGCGCAGGCGCTCCGCCGCCGCTTCCACCCCCTCGGCCGCCACATCCAGCCGGCCGTAGCAGGTATCGGCCGGGACCACCGGCCTCGGGTGGCGGACGAGGTGCAGGATCATTGCGGCAGCCGCGCCACCAGTCCCAGGTAGAAGGCGATTTCCGCCACCTGCTGGGCGGCGCCCAGACAGTCGCCGGTGTAGCCGCCGAGCCAGCGCCGGTAGAGGCTCGCCATCCAGAGGGTGGCGAGGGCGGCCAGGGCGCAGGCCACGAGCGCCTGGGCCGGCGGCAGGAGGAGCAGCCCGGCCAGGGCGAAGGCGGCAGCCGTCGCCATTTCCCCCGGCGTCAGCCGGGTGGCCAGGGGCTTGGCCTTGGACAGGGCGTCTTCCCGCACGTAGTCCATGGCCGACAGCAAGGCGGTGGAGGCGAAGCGGGAAACCGCGTGCCCCGCCACCAGGGCCGCCGGCAGCCAGGCGTCGGTCATCTCCACCAGGAGCATGAATTTGCCCAGCAGGGCCAGCACCAGGGCCACCACGCCGTAGCTGCCGACCCGGGAGTCCTTCATGATCTCCAGGATGCGGGCCTTGTCCCAGCCGCCCCCGAGGCCGTCCACCGTGTCCGACAGGCCGTCCTCATGGAAAGCGCCGGTGACGTGGATGGTGGCGGCCATGGCCAGCAGCACGGCGATGGTCTTGGGCCAGAAGAGGGCGGCGGTGACGTACACCAGCGCTCCGATGCCCCCCACCAGCAGCCCCACCGCCGGGAAGTAGCGGGCCGAGCGGTTGAGGTGCTCGGCCGAATGCCCGACCCAGCCCGGCACCGGCAGGCGGGTGAAGAAGCGCACGGCGCCGAAGAAGTACTCGGCCTCCCGGCGCAGGGCCGGGGCGCTCAGCATTGGCCGGAGACTCCGGCGGATTCGAAGCTCGCCATCTCGTTCACGAAATTCACCGCTGCCTGCACCAGGGGGAAGGCCAAGGCGGCGCCGGTGCCCTCGCCCAGGCGCAGGCCGAGGTCGATGAGGGGCTCGGCGCCGAGGGCCGCCAGCTGGGCCCGGTGGCCGGGTTCCGCCGAGCGGTGGCAGAAGATGCAGTAGTCGGCCAGGGCCGGGGCCAGGCGGGCCGCCGTCAGGGCGGCGGAGCCGACGATGAAGCCGTCGATGAGGAGCACCATGCCGGCCTGGGCGGCGGCGATCATGGCGCCGGCCATCATGGCGATCTCGAAGCCGCCGAACTCGGCCAGCACGGCCAGGGGCTCGCGCACCTGGCCGGCCCGCGCCAGGGCCTGCTCCAGCAGGGCCTGCTTGCGGACGAGGCCGGCGTCGTCCAGGCCGGTGCCGCGGCCGACGCAGTCGGCCAGGGAGGCGCCGGTCAGGCAGTGGGTGATGAGGGAGGCGGCGGCGGTGTTGCCGATGCCCATCTCCCCGAAGCCCACCACGTTGCAGCCGTCCTGGGCCAGGCCGCGGACGATGCCGGCACCGTGCTCCATGGCGGTGGCGCACTGGGCGGCGGACATGGCCGGCTCCTCGATGTAGTTGCGGGTCCCCGGCGCCACCTTGGCATTCACCAGCCCCGGCCGATGGCCGAAATCGTGGGCCACGCCGGCATCCACCACCGTCAGGCCGAGGCCGTTCTGGCGGGCGAAGACGTTGATGCCGGCGCCACCGGCCAGGAAGTTCTCCACCATCTGCCAGGTCACATCCTGGGGAAAGGCGGAGACCCCGGCCCGGGCGGCCCCGTGGTCGCCGGCGAAGACCAGCATCTGCGGGTTGTTCAGCCGGGGCGCCAGAGTCTGCTGCACCAGGCCGATCTTGAGGGCGATGGCCTCCAGCTGGCCCAGGGCCCCCAGGGGCTTGGTCTTGCGGTCAACCTTGTGTTGCAGGGATTCGATGAGGGCCCGGTCGGGGGCGGCGACGGCGAATTGCGAGGAATGCATCCGATTCATCCTTTCAAAATGACAAAAGGGCTTCGCGGCGACGCGTCCAACGTTGCCGCGAAGCCCTGTCCACAGGCTTCTGAATAGGATCCGGCAGGTCTTCTGGCTCTCGGATCAGCCGGTCCGCCGCGTCTTCCCGCCGGGTCTGTCTCCCCTGGGCAGTGACTGGAATTGCTCCCTTGCGACGGCCGTCCCCGATTACAGCGGCGGGCCCGCCACGGATTCGCACCGTGTTCCGTTTGGCCGGATCGGCGCGGATTATCCGGCTTGCCGAGGGGCGATGCAATCGCCTACCCTTCGCGCCATGAAAGAACTCATCATCGGCGGCGCCCGCTCGGGCAAGAGCGCCCTGGCGGAGCGGCGGGCGGCGGAATCGGGCTTGGCGGTCACCTATGTCGCCACCAGCCAGGCGGGCGACGGAGAAATGGCCCGCCGCATCGCCCACCACCGGGCCCGGCGCCCGGCCCATTGGGGCTGTGCCGAGGAACCCGTGCGGCTCGCCGCCGCCCTCGAACAGCACGCCGCCCCGGACGCCTGCCTGCTGGTGGATTGCCTCACCCTGTGGCTGTCCAATCTCTTCTTCGCCGGCCGGGCGGCCGCCCAGGCCGAGGCCGGGGAGGCCGTGGACTGCCCGCTGCTGGCCGGGGAAACGGCGGCCCTGCTGGATGCCCTGCCCCGCCTGCCGGGCCGCATCATCCTGGTGTCCAACGAGGTGGGCTGGGGCATCGTGCCCATGAATCCCCTGGCCCGCCTCTTCGCCGACGAGCAGGGGCGGCTCAACCAGCGGGTGGCGGCCGCCTGCGACCGGGTCACCCTGGTCGCCGCCGGCCTGCCCCTGGCCCTGAAAGAACCCCGGCCCTAGGCCACCATGCCGCTGTCCTGGGCGATGCGCGCCAGGTCGATGAGGCTGCCGGTGTGGGTTTTCTGCATGATGCGGCCGCGGTGGATTTCCACCGTGCGGTGGCTGATGCCCAGGCGGCGGGCGATTTCCTTGTTGGTGTGCCCTTCCACCGCCAGCACCATGACCTCCCGTTCCCGCAGGGTCAGGGCCGCCAGGCGGGAACTGGCTTCGTGGTTGCTCTCGGCCATGGCTTTCAGGCGGTCGCTTTCCTCCAGGGCGGCCTGGACGCTCTGCATGAGGGCGGCGCCGGTGACCGGCTTGGTGAGGAAATCCACCGCCCCGGCCTTGATGGCCCGGACGGTCATGGGGATGTCGCCGTAGGCGGTGAGGAAGATGACCGGCAGGGCGCAGCCGCGCCGGACGATTTCCTCCTGCAACTGGACGCCGTCCATGCCGGGCATGCGCACATCGACGATCAGGCAGCCCCGGCATCTGCCCCGGCAGCTGGCGAGGAAGGCCTCGGCGCTGTCGAAGGCGGTGACCGGCAGGCCCTCCTGTTCGATCAGCAGGGTCAGGGCGTCCCGCACGGCGGGATCGTCGTCCACTACGAAAACTTGGGCTTTTTCAGTCATGGTGCATAGGGCAGGGTGAAGTGGAAAGCGGCGCCCGGCCGGCCATCCCGGTCGGCCCACAGCTGTCCGCCGTGGGCCTGGACCAGGGTGCGGCTGATGGCCAACCCCAGGCCGATGCCCTCGGACTTGGTGGTGAAGAAAGGCTCGAAGACCCGGCGCGCCATGTCGGAATCCAGTCCCGGGCCATTGTCCTGGACCGTCACCTGGGCCATGTTCCGCTCGGCCATGGTGTGCACGGTGATGGCGATGACCGGATTGGCCACCTCCGCCTCCCGCATGGCATCGATGCCGTTGCGCACCAGGTTGTCCAGCACCTTCTGGATCTGGACGCGGTTGGCCAGGACCGGCCGCAGCCCGCCCTCCAGGTCGAGGACCGGGCGGAAGCGGCCGTAGCCGCTGCTCTCGGCGAAGGCGATGACTTCCCGGACCGCGTCGCCGATGTCCATGGGGGCGAACTGGTCCTCGCCGTTGTGGAGGAAGTCGAGGAGCTGGTGCAGGGTCTGGCCGGCCCGCTGGGCCTGCTCGAAGCAGCCCTCGATGGCCCTGGCCAGCCTGTCGGGCTCGCTGATGCCGTCCTTCAGGCTGCGCAGGGCCACCTCGCTGTAGGCGGAGATGGCCACCAGGGGCTGGTTGAGGTCGTGGGCGATGGCGGCGGCGGTCTGGGCCGCCACCTGCTGCTTGTGGACCATCTCCATCTCGCCGCGCCGTTTCTGGAGCTCCATTCCCAGGCGCTTGCGCTCGGTGATGTTGTCGAAGATGGCGACGAACTCTCCGACGGCCGGGCGATAGACGGCGATGGAGTACCAGGCCTTCAGGGCCGGCACGTAAGTCTCGAAGCGGGCCGGCTCGCCACTCTGGGCCACCTGGCCGTAGATCAGGAATAGTTCCGGGTTGTCCTGGCGAATGCTGGGAATGACTTCACTGATCCGCTTCCCGACCGCATCCTTGAGGCCGGTGAGCTTCTCGAAGGCCGGGTTGACCGCCAGGTATTCGAAATCCACCGGCAGCCCGTCCTGGAAGATCATGCGGCAGTGGGAGTAGCCGTCCAGCATGTTCTCGAACAGGCAGCGATGGCGTTCGGCGCTCTTCTTCAGGGCCTCGTCGGCCTGGGACTGCTCGATGATGTCGGCGATCTGCCGGGCCAGCATCTCCAGGAGCCGCAGCTCGTTGTCCTCGAGCTTGCGGGGCTGCCGGCAGTGGGTGGACAGCATCCCCACCAGGCGCCCGCCCCGGGTGAACAGCGGGGTGGACTGGACCGCCCGCACCCCGGCGGCGAGGAGGGAGTCCAGGGAAACCCCCATGATCACCGGGTGCTGGGTGAGGTCGTCGATGACCAGGCGCTGCGCCCGCATGCTGGCGATGCCGCAGACCGCATTTTCCTTGTCCCGCCGCTTGCAGCACTCCGGCAGATCCATGCCGTGGCTGCAGCAGGCCACCATCTCCAGTTCTCCCGACACCTCGCCCAGGATCTGGATGTTGCCCATGTCGGCCCCGGTGATTTCCAGGGCGGCATAGACGATCTGCTGGAACAGGGCCTTGGTGTTCCCCTCCTGGACGAAACGGGTGCTGATGTCGTGCAGGAGATTCATGGCGGCCAGCTCCGTGGCCAGCCGGTCCCGGGGGGCCGCCGCGACACAGAAACCGCTGGGTTGGGTCGGATCGTTCAAGGTGACTACCGGCATCGGAAAGGAGGGAGGCACGGTAGTGCCCCGCTTATCCCGCTGTCAATTACATAGATCAAGAACTGGCGCCATTTCCCGGCAGTTTCCCGGTAAGTGCGAGCACGTATTTGAATGTCCTAAAGGATCATCTAATCTAGCGGAATCTTTCGGCCTTTGCGTCGCACCCCGCCCACGAGGCGGGGCTTCATCAACGCCGGGCCGGCAATCGACGATTCACCAGGAGACAACCATGACAACTACAACGACGCAGGGCAAGAGCCGCCAGAACGCCGCCGCCCGCCGCAAGACCGCCACCCAATCCACACCTGCCAGCCAGGACCGCAGCGAGCAGATCGCCGTCGCCGCCTACTTCAAGGCCCAGGCCCGGGGTTTCGCCCCCGGCCAGGAACTCGACGACTGGCTGGAGGCAGAATCCGAGCTGTCCTAGCCCGGCATTCGAGGGAACAAGAGCGCCCCCCGGGCGCCGAAAAGACACAACACAAACAAAAGAATAAGAAGCGGGAAGAGAAAACACCATGAACATGACATTGATCGACCAGCAGCACGCCTGCCGCCTGGTCTTCGGCGGCAGCCTGACCATTGAATTCGCACGGGAACTGGAAGACCGCATCATCGACGCCCTGCGGCGCTACAGCGATTTCGAGATCGACCTTTCCGGAGTGCAGGAAATCGATGTCTGCGGCATTCATCTGCTTGGGGTGCTGGACGCGGTGGGAGGAAGCCACGTGACAGTGGTAGACAGCTCCCCCGCCGTCCAACGGGCCTACGAGCGCCTCGCCCCCCGCCGCGGCACCTGGCTGCGGGGCAGCCAGGAAGAACGCGTCCTGTGCGGCGCCTGAGACCACCACCTTTCTTCGTCCAAAACAAGGAATCGGCATGACCTCCGCTACCGACGCATTCACCGGCATTTGGCAGGCCAACGTGGAAACGGCCCAACAATATGCCCAGCTCGCCTTCGACGGCGCCGAACGGCTTATCCGGGCCCAGACCGAGTCCCTGCGGGACTTCTGCGACCTGGGGGGCAACGAATACATCTATTTCTGGTCGGGCAACTCCGGCAAGCCCCTGGAGCACCTGCCCGAACTGGTGACCCGGCGGCTGGATTTCGCCGTCTGCCTCACCCGCCAATACCAGGATGCGGCCATGCACATCAACAAGGGTTTCTACCGCATCGCCGAGCGGCACATGCCGGCGCTGCAGAAGAACCTGGAGTCGGTCATCGACTCCGCCGTGCCGCCGCTCTGAAACTGACCGACGCTAGCTATTAGCGACCTTAGCCCGCCGGGATTGCGCCCCGGCGGGCATTTTTTTGCCCGATCTTCGAGCCGACTCAGCCCTGTCCGGCGGGCAGGATGGCAGCGAGCTTCGTCCAGTCCAGGGCTTCTTCCACCGCGTCCGCCAACCTGTCCAGGTCCGCTTCCCGGCGGGCGGCGAAATCCACCCTCTCGACCCCTTCCGCCCCGGCCCAGGACAGCAGCCCGGCCAGGGCCTCGGGATGGTCGAAGAGGCCATGGCAGTAGGTGCCGAGAATCTGCCCGTCCGCCGACAGGGCGCCGTCGGGACGGCCATCTTCGAGACACACCGCGGGGCTGGCGAGGGCCGGGCCGGCAGTCACCCCGAGGTGGATCTCGTAGCCGGCCATGGCCGGGCTTCCGGAAAGGGCCAGGGCGCCGGCGACGTTGCGCAGCTGCTTTTCGGTTTCCAGGGTGGTTTCGCAGTCCAGCGCCCCCAACCCCGGCGTGCTGCCCGCCTCCCCTTCCAGGCCGAGGGGATCGTGGATGGCCCGCCCCAGCATCTGGTAGCCGCCGCACAGGCCCACCACCTTGCCGCCGTAGCGCAGGTGCTTCCGGATGGCGGCTTCCCAGCCCTGGGCCCGCAGCCATTCCAGGTCGGCCCGCACCGCCTTGGAGCCGGGCAGGACGATGAGGTCGGCGGCGGGCGGCGCCTCCCCCGGCCCCACCCAGCGGAAGTCCACCTCCGGGTGGAGGCGCAGGGGATCGAGGTCGTTGTGGTTGGACACCCGGGGATAGGCCGGCGCCACCGCCTTCAGTTTGGCCCCCCGCTTGTCGGCGGAGGCGGTGGCGATGGCGTCCTCGGCGTCGAGGAAGAGGCCGTGCAGGTAGGGCAGCACCCCCAATACCGGCTTGCCGGTGCGCTCCTCCAGCCACTCGAGGCCCGGCTCCAGGAGGCCGATGTCGCCCCGGAAGCGGTTGATGACGAAGCCCTTGACCCGGGCCTGCTCGGAGGCCGACAGCAGTTCCAGGGTGCCCACCAGATGGGCGAAGACGCCGCCCCGGTCGATGTCGGCCACCAGGATCACCGGGCAGTCCACCGCCTCGGCGAAGCCCATGTTGGCGATGTCCCGGTCCCGCAGGTTGATCTCCGCCGGCGACCCGGCGCCTTCCACCAGGACGCAGTCGTAGCGGGAAAGGAGGCGGTCCCAGGAGGCGAGCACCGCCCCCATGGCCCGGGGCTTGTACTCGTGGTAGTCCCGGGCGTCGAAGTCGGCGGCCACCTTGCCGTGGATGATGACCTGGGCGTTCCTGTCCGTGGTGGGCTTGAGGAGCACCGGGTTGAAGTCGGTGTGGGGCTTCAGGCCCGCCGCCAGGGCCTGGAGGGCCTGGGCCCGGCCGATCTCGCCGCCGTCCTCGGTGACGGCGGAATTGAGGGCCATGTTCTGGGGCTTGAAGGGGGCCACCGCCACGCCGCGGCGCTTCAGGATGCGGCAGAGGGCGGCCACCAGGATGGACTTGCCGGCGTCGGAGGTGGTGCCTTGGACCATCAGGGAGCGGGAATGCATAGCGGGGCATCGGGAAGCGGACGGGGGCGGCATTATCCCATGGCGGCGGATTGGCTATTGCCCCCGGCCCCCAGGTCGAATAGCATCGGCCCGCCGCGAAATTGCTCGCGGCGTCTCCGGGTGCCCGCAAGGGAGAATCGGGAAGGCGGTGCAATTCCGCCACGTGCCCAACGCTGTGAGGAGGACGGAAGGAGCGATAAGCCACTGGCGACCAGCCGGGAAGGCGCTCCGGAAGGATGAATCCGAGTCAGAAGACCGGCCTGGAGATGAAAAATGGCTGCACGGCCAGGCAGCTGCTATTTTTTTCCTAAAGGGGACTATATGGAAAACCAAGCCATCCAGACCGAACACCGCTTTTCCGACCCGGACCGCGCCGCCGTCTATCGCGCCATCTTCAACCGCCGCGACGTGCGCGGTCAGTTCCTGCCCGACCCCATCCCCGACGAGGTATTGAGCCGGCTCCTGATGGCCGCCCACCACGCCCCCTCGGTGGGCTTCATGCAGCCCTGGAATTTCCTCGTCGTCCGCTCCCGGGAAGTGAAGCAACGGGTCCATGCTGCCTTCAGCAAGGCCCATGACGAGGCTGCCGGCATGTTCGAGGGGGAAAAGCGGGAAACCTACAGCCGCCTGAAGCTCGAAGGCATCCTGGAATCTCCGGTCAATATCTGCATCACCTGCGACCGGCAGCGCACCGGCCCGGTAGTGGTGGGCCGCACCCACATCAAGACCATGGACCTCTACAGCAGCGTCTGCGCCGTCCAGAACCTCTGGCTAGCGGCCCGGGCAGAAGGCCTGGGTGTGGGCTGGGTCAGCATCTTCAACCAGGCGGAGCTGCAGGACGCCCTCGGCATTCCCCGCAACATCACCCCGGTGGCCTACCTGTGCGTCGGCAAGGTCAGCCACTTCCACGACAGGCCCGAACTGGAGAGCGCCGGCTGGCTGCCCCGCCTGCCCATCGATGAGCTGGTCTACTTCGACCAGTGGGCCCAGGGCGCCGGCGCCAATGAGGTGCTGCCTGCCCACCTGCGGCAGCAGCAGGCCGCAGTGCAGGACCGGGGATTTGCCGGCCTCGCCATCGACTGAGGAATGCCCGTGCCCGATGCCCTTTCCCTCCCCCTGGCCGCCCTCGCCGCCGTGCTCCTCGACCGCGTCCTGGGCGAGCCCCGGCGCTGGCATCCCCTGGTCGGCTTCGGCCGCCTGGCGGCCTGGCTGGAAGGCCGCCTCAACCGCCGCAGCCGGGCGTCGGGCATCCTCGCCTGGCTGCTGACGGTGGGCCCCTGGGTCGGGCTGGCGCTCTGGCTGCGGCCCCACGCCGCCTTCGCCGTCGACGCCGGCCTCCTCTATTTCGCCCTCGGCGCCCGCAGCCTGGCCGAGCACGCCGAGGCGGTACAGCGGCCCCTGGCGGCTGGGGACCTGGCGGAAGCCCGCCGGCGGGTGGGGTGGATGGTCTCCCGGGACACCGCCGCCCTGGACGCGGCCGGGGTCGCCAAGGCCGGGGTCGAATCGGTGCTGGAGAACGGCAACGACGCCGTCTTCGGCGCCCTCTTCTGGTTCGCCCTCCTGGGCGGGCCCGGCGCCCTCCTCTTCCGCCTGGCCAACACCCTGGACGCCATGTGGGGCTACAAGACCGAGCGCCTGCGGGCCTTCGGCTGGGCGGCGGCCCGCCTGGACGACCTCCTCAACTGGCCGGCCGCCCGCCTCACGGCCCTGACCTACGCCCTCCTCGGCCGCACCGGCCGGGCCCTGGCCTGCTGGCGGGCCCAGGCCCCGGCCTGGGAAAGTCCCAACGCCGGGCCGGTGATGGCCGCCGGGGCCGGCAGCCTCGGCGTCGCCCTCGGGGGCGCCGCCATCTACCACGGCCGGGAGGAAATCCGCCCCGCCCTGGGCGAAGGCGGCGAGCCCCAGGCCGCCGACCTCGGCCGGGCCGTGGCCCTGGTCCGGCGCGGGCTCCTTTTGTGGCTGGCCCTTCTCTTCCTGATTTTCGGAGCGCTCCATGCTTGAACACGGCGGAGGCCTGCGGGCCGCGGCCCGGCAGTACAAGATTCCCCTGGCCAACTGGCTGGACCTGTCCACCGGCATC
>DATFAA010000059.1:0-11246 GCA_035255045.1 Rhodocyclaceae bacterium
CTTGCCCATGCCGTCATTGATGCGCCGGCCGGCCAGGATGACCTCCGGGTGGTAGCCCAGCATCTCGGCCTTGTGGGTCAGGTAGTAGGGATCGACGCCGATGCAGTGCCCCCCCACCAGGCCGGGCCGGAATGGCAGGAAATTCCACTTGGTGCCGGCAGCCTGGAGCACCTCGGTGGTGTCGATGTCCAGGCGGCGGAAGATGATGGACAGCTCGTTCATGAGGGCGATGTTGAGGTCCCGTTGGGTGTTCTCGATGACCTTGGCGGCCTCGGCCACCTTGATGCTGGAGGCCCGGTAGATGCCGGCGGCGATGATGTCGCCGTAGATGCGGGCGACGTAGTCCAGGGTGCGGGGGCTGTCGCCGGAGACGATCTTGACGATCCGGGTCAGGGTCCGCTCCTTGTCCCCCGGGTTGATGCGCTCCGGGGAATAGCCGACGAAGAAGTCCTCCTTCCACTTGAGGCCGGAATGCCGCTCGATGGTGGGAATGCAGACCTCCTCGGTGGCGCCGGGATAGACCGTCGATTCGAACACCACTGTGGCGCCGGGGCGCAGGTTGCGGCCGATGGTTTCGGAGGCCCCCAGGAGGGGACGGAAATCCGGCTGGTGGGCCTCGTCCACCGGGGTCGGGACGGCCACCACGATGAAGTCCGCCTCCTTCAGGGCGGCGGGGTCGCAGCCCACCTCCAGGAGGGTGGCGGCCTCGAAGTCCTCCCGGCAGACCTCGCCGGTGGGGTCGATGCGGTCCCGGTAGTTGTCCACCTTGGCCTTGGACAGGTCGAAGCCGATGGTGCGGTATTTCTTGCCGAACTCCACGGCCAGGGGCAAGCCGACATAGCCCAGGCCGACCACAGCGATTGTCGTCATTTCTCTCTCCTAATAAATTGCGGCCCGCAGCGGGCGAAACGGATGGTTCAAACCTGTCGCATCAACTGGCCGACCTCGGCCTGGCCGGAGAACTTGCCGCCCAGCTTGTTCAGGGTCTCCAGCTCCTTGCGGGCGGCGGCCTTGTCGCCGGCCTGGATCAGGGCCTTGGCCAGGTTGAGCCGGATATGGGGCATGTCGGGGGCCAGCTCCACTGCCTTCTGCAGCAGCTCCAGGGCGCGCCGGGTGTCGCCCTTCTGGACCAGCAGCATGGCCAGGGTGTCCATCAGGGCCGGCTGCTTGGGCGCCAGGCGGTTGGCCTTCTCGGCGTATTCGATGGCCAGGGGATTCTTCTGCTGTCCGGCCACCCAGGCCAGGTTGTTGAGGGCCGCCGCGCTCTCCGGCTGGACCTCCAGGACGGCCCGGTAGTGGCGGGCGGCGGCGTCATAGTCCTTGCGGACGATGGCCCGGTCCCCCAGGTAGTAGAGGAAGCCGGCGTCCTTGGGATGCTCCCTGACCCAGTCGGCGGCGAATCGGTCGGCCTCGCCCCGGCCCTGGGCCAGGAGGACGCTGTGCAGCCGGATGGCCACCGGGGCGACGGGGGCCAGCTCCAGGGCTTTCCTGAGACTGCGCAGGCCTTCGTCCCGGCTGTTCGAGGCGAGCTGGATATCCGCCATGCGCAGATAGGGCTGGGGCGAGCCGGGCTCGAGGCTGGCCCACTTGCCGTAGGTGGCCAGGGCCTGGTTCAGGTCCTTGCCGGCCTGCTGGGCCAGCCCCAGGGCATTGAGGATCTCGGGGCGGTCGGGCAGGACGCTGGCCGCCTCCTGGGCTGCGGCCAGGGCATGGGGAACATCCTTGCTCCGCAGGTAATGATCGATGAGGGCGAGGCGGGGCATGGGCTCGTTGGGGCCGGCAGCCACCGCCCGGGTCAGCAGGGCCGCCACCTCCTCCGGCTTGGCCCCGGTCTGGCGGCGCAGGTCGGCCAGGGCCAGGAGGGCCTGGAGGTTCCTGGCATCGGCGGCGAGGACGTCCTCGAAGCGCTTCCTCGCCTCCTCCGGCCGGCCGGAAGCCACATCCAGGCGGGCGAGGCCGGCCACCGCCGGGAAGTAGCCCGGGTTGAGGGCCAGGGCCTGCTGGTAGCTCTGGCGGGCCTCCGCCAGCTTGCCCATGGCGAACAGGGCACGGCCCCGCAGGTCATGGACCAGGGCTTGGTGGGGATTCTTCTTTTCCAGGGCGGCGACCGCCTGCAGGGCGCGGTCGTAGGTGCCCTGCTGCATGAGGGAGGCGATGAGGGCCAGGTCCGCCACCGTGCCCTGGTCGGTGGCGGCGATGCGCTCCAGCTCCCCCAGGGCGGTATTCACCTGGCCCCGGGCCATGTGGGCCAGGGCCAGGGAGGTGCGCTTGCCGGCGTCGGCCGGGTCGAGGGCGGCGGCCTTGGCCAGGTAGTGCTCGGCCTTGGCGATGTCGCCGTTCTGGATATAGACCTGGCCGGCCAGGGCCAGCATCTGGGCATCCGCCTCGATCTTCGGCAGCACGGGCTGGAGGGCGTTGAGGGCCTTGCCGGCCTGGCCCGCCTGGAGATAGGAGGCGACCAGGAGGCGGCGGGCAGCGGGCAGGTCGGGGGCAAGGTCGAGGGCTCGCATCAGGTGGCCCTGGGCCGGCCCCCAGGCATGGCGCTGGTATTCCACCGCCCCGGCCAGCTGCAGCACCTCGGGATTGTCGGGGGCCATCGGCAGCAGCTCCTGGGCCTTCTCGTGGGCGGCGTCGTAGTCACCCTTGCGGACGGCCAGGAGGACCTCCAGGTAGCGGGTGCGGACCTCCTTGGGGGCCTGCTGCCGCAGGGCATCGAGCTGCTTGCCGGCCTCCTCCAGCTGGCCCTGCTGGATCAGGGTCGTGACCACCGCCACCCGGGTGGGGACGAAGTCCGGCCGCTTCTCCAGGGCCTTGCGATAGGCGGCCAGGGCGGCATCCGCTTGGCCCTGGGCTCCCAGGAGGTCGCCCTTCAGCTTCCAGGCCTCATCGTTGTCGGGAAACTTGGCGAGGATGGCCTCGATCCCGGCCAGGGCTTCGGGGTAATCGCGGCCGGCGGCCTTCAGCCGGGCCTGGAGGATGAGGGCGGGGGCATAGTCGGGCTGGGTTTCGAGGGCCCCGGCCAGGGCCGCCTGGGCCGCCTTGAGGTCGCCCTGGGCGCCGTAGGCCGTGGCCAGGACCGTCTGCTGCTCGGCCCTGCTGGCGGCGGCTGTGGGCGCCGCCTTCCCCAGCTCGTCGATGGCCTTGCCGGCCTTGCCCTGGGCCAGCAGCGCCTTGGCCAGGAGGGGCACCGCCTGGTCGGCGGGATGCCGCAGTTCGAGGGCCTTGCGGGCCTCCAGCTCGGCGCCGGCGGCATCGCCGCTTTCCAGCAGGGCCCGGGCCAGGAGGAAGCGGGCTTCCGGCAGGTCGGGCTTCTTCTGGAGGGCGTTCTTCACCTGGATGACGGCGGCCCGGCTGTCGTGCTTGGCCAGGTAGTCCCGGGCCGAGGCCAGCAGGGCTTCCGGCCCGTCCTCGTTGCAGCCGGCAAGGAAAAGGGTGGTCAGCAGCAGCGATAGGGCGGCGGGTCGCGTCCAGGAGCAGGTCGTCATGGTCAGGCCTCGATAGGGATCGCAGGGAAAGGGCTACTTGAGCCCGAAGCGGTGCATCAGGTCGTACAGGGTCGGCCGGCTCACCCCCAGCAGCTCCGCCGCCTTGACGATGTTGCCGTTCACCCGCCCGAGCACCGTGATGACGGCGCGCTTCTCGGCCTCGTCCCGCACCGTGCGCAGGTCGAAGCACTGGGCATACTCGGCGGGGATGGAATCGAGGCCGATGTCATGGCGGGTGAGCTGGTTGCCCTCAGCCATGATCACCGCCCGCTTGATGCAGTTCTCCAGCTCCCGGACGTTGCCCGGCCAGCTGTAGGATTCGATGGCCGCCAGGGCGTCTTCGCTCAGCACCACCGGCCCGCACTTCTGCTCCTGGGCGATGCGCCGGGCCAGGGCGTGGGCCAGCAGGGCCGCATCGCCGACCCGGGCCCGCAGGGGGGGGATGGTGATGACGATTTCCGCCAGCCGGTAATAGAGGTCCTCCCGGAAGCGCCACTCCTTGACCAGGGCCTTGAGGTCCTGGTGGGTGGCGCCGACGATCCGCACATCCACCGGAATTTCCTGGCGGCCGCCGATGCGCTCGATCACCCGCTCCTGGAGGAAGCGCAGGAGCTTGGCCTGGAGCGGCAGGGGCAGGTCGCCGATCTCGTCCAGCATGAGGGTGCCCCGGTGGGCGGTCTCGATCTTGCCCGGGGTGGTCTTGGCGGCGCCGGTGAAGGCACCCTTCTCGTAGCCGAACAGCTCGCTTTCCAGGAGGTTGTCCGGGATGGCGGCGCAGTTGATGGCGACGAAGCGCTCCTTGGCCCGGGGCGAGGCCTGGTGCAGCCCCCGGGCCAGGACCTCCTTGCCGGTGCCGCTCTCCCCCAGGAGCAGGACGGTGGCGCTGCTGCCGGCCACCTTCTCGATGGTGCGGCAGATGCGCAGCATCTCCGGGTCCCGGGTGATGAGGTCCCCGAGGGCGGCCGGCTGGTGCATGGCCTGGAGGCGGCGGTTCTCCTGCTGCAGGTCGTGGAGGCGGAAGGCGCGCTCGACGGTGAGGGCCAGCAGCTCGGGCTCGAAGGGCTTGGCGAAGAAATCGTAGGCGCCCAGGGCCACCGCCCGCAGGGCATTGGCCCGGTCGTTCTGGCCGGTGAGGACGATGACCTTGGTATCCGGGGCGGTCTCCAGGATCTGTTCCAGCAGCCGGAAGCCCTCGGACACGGAATCCGGGTCGGGGGGCAGGCCCAGGTCCATGGTCACCACCGCCGGCTGGTGCCGGCGGACCAGGGCCAGGGCGCTTTCCCGGTCGTCGGCGGCGATCACCTCGAACTGGTCGAAGGCCCAGCGCATCTGCTTCTGGAGGGCCAGGTCGTCCTCGACGACGAGCAGCGGCCGCGGGCTCATGCGGCCTCCGGCTGGCGGAAGTCGGAACGTTCGCCGACTTCGAGGATGGGCAGCAGGATGGTGACCCGGGTGCCCTTGTTGACTTCGCTGTCGACCAGCATCTTTCCTCCCAATTCATGGACGTACTGGAAGCTTTCGTAGGCGCCGATGCCCATGCCGCTCTGCTTGGTGGTCTCGAAGGGCTTGAACAGGCGCTCCCGGATGAATTCCGCCGACATGCCCCGGCCGGTGTCCCCCACCTCGATACGGGCCTGGCCGCCCTGGCGGTCGAGCTTCACCCACACCTTCCCGGAGCGTTCGGTGGCGTCCAGGGCGTTCTGCACCAGGTGGCCGACGACCCGCTCGATGCGCTCCTCGTGGCCCCGGGTGACCAGGGCCTCGCCGATCTGGGCCTCGAAGGCCCGGTCCTGGCGGGCCTTCGCCGCCTGGATGCGGGCGATGACCTTGGCCAGGTCCACGCCGCAGGGCGCGCCGTCCGGGGTCGTCCCCTCCCGCAGCTGGAGCATGAGCTGGCGCATGCGCTCCACCGAATGCTGGACGGTCATCAGCATGTCCTGCTGGAATTCCGGATTGGCCCGGTGGCGCTCGGCGTTCCGCAGCATCAGGGAGAGCTGGGAGACGATGTTCTTGAGGTCATGGACGACGAAGGCCGACATGCGGTTGAAGGCGTCGAACTTGCGCGCCTCCAGCAGGGCCTCGGTGGCCTGCATCTGGGCGATGAAGCCGGCGGCCTGGCGGCCGGCGGTCTTGAGGAGGTCGTTCACCTCCCAATTGACCTCCAGGCGGGTGCGGGGGCTGGTCAGGACCACGAAGCCGATCAGCTCGCTGCCCACCAGCAGAGGCACCACCAGCCAGGCGTTGGGCAGCTCCAGCAGCCAGGCCGGCAGCTCGAGGCCGTCGTAGCGCTTCTGGAAGCAGCGCACCTCCTCCAGGTTGATGACCCAGCCGCTCTCGGCCAGGAAGGCGCAGAGGGACGACACGTCCTGCTCCCGGGTCGCCACCGCCGCCATGTTCCAGCGCACCGCCTGGACGAAGAAGGGCTGGGTCGCATCCCGCAGCCACAGCCCGCCCCCCGGGCTCTCCAGGAGGTCGGCCAGGCCGCGAACCACCTGCCGGCCGGTCTCCCGGGGAGAATCCTGGGGCGACAGGACGCGGGTGAAGCGCAGCCACTCCTCCCGGTAGTCGTAGCGGTAGCTGAAGAAATGCTTCCTGACCTGGACCCGCAGCTTGGCCCGCATGGAGGCGGAGCCGGCCAGCACCCCGAAAGCCATCACGGCGACGAAGACCAGGGCCAGCTGCAGCGCCCTCCCCCACTCGCCGCCGAAGTAGCGCACGTAATAGGCCACGGCGGAAATGAAGAGCAGGTAGCAGCCGGCCATGGTCAGGGTCGCCGTATGCAGCACCAGCTTCTGGGACAGGCGGATGCGGGTGGCCCAGTCGCGGCTGCGGCTCACCGACAGGGCGAGGAGCGGCACCACCAGGCCGTGGACCGCGCCCCGGATGCTCCAGGCCGCGTTGTCGATGCGGCTGAACAGCACCGCGTCGGCATAGAAATAGAGATCGAAGACGAAGGTGCCGGCCAGCCCCAGGCACAGGGGCTTGACGTTCCACAGCCAGTCGGCCGGGACATTGCGGTAGAACTGCTCCAGGAGGACCAGGGCGAGCACCGTCATGGTCAGCATGAGGAACAGGCCCGGCCGCGCCAGGGCTCCCTGCTCGACCACCTCCAGGCCGGTGAAGCCCAGCGCCAGCAGGGCCAGGGCCCCCAGGGAGACGGCCACCGGCAGTACCCAGGGCATCCTGGGTAGGAGGTCGCCCGCCAGCACCCGCTGGCCCGGCGGCACCATGAAGAGGAGCAGGAAGGCGTGCCAGCCGCCGTAGCGCAGGACATCGAGTACGCCGCCGGCCAGCCGCAGCTCGTCGTCCGCCGTCATGGCGAAGGCGAAGCCGAGCCAGCCCCAGGCGCTGCACAGGGCGGCCACCGCCACCATGACCCCGAGGCGGAGCCCGGCCACCCTGCCCCGCAGGAGCCCCACCAGCTGCAGGACCAGGGCCCCGTAGGCGAGGCCGGAAAGCCCGTAGCTCCAGGCGGCGAGGCTCAGGCTGCCGCTTTCCATGGCCCTCCCCGGGGTGCGGTCCGACGGTCCTCGCGGCGGATGGCGAGGGCCGCCATGGTCAGTTGGCCCCCTTGCCGGTCAATACCACCCCGACCGTCTTGAACAGGATGAGAAGGTCCAGGAACAGGCTGTGGTTCTTGACGTAGTAGAGGTCGTACTGGAGCTTTTCCGCCGAATCCTCCACCGACGCCCCGTAGTGGTAGCGCACCTGGGCCCAGCCGGTGAGGCCCGGCTTGATGCTGTGGCGGACGGCGTAGAAGGGGATTTCCCGCATCAGCTTGTCCACGAAGAAGGGACGCTCCGGGCGGGGGCCCACCAGGCTCATGTCGCCGGCCAGGACGCTGAACAGCTGGGGCAGCTCGTCGATGCGCAGCTTGCGGATGATCCGGCCGACCCGGGTGACCCGGTCGTCCTTGGCGCTGGCCCAGCGCGGCTTGCCGTCCTTCTCCGCGTCGGTGCGCATGCTGCGGAACTTGATGACGTTGAACAGGCGGCCGTTGAGCCCGACCCGCTCCTGCCGGTAGAGGATGGGGAAGCCGTCCTCCAGGACGATGAGCACCACGGCGAGGCCCATGATGGGCAGGGCCAGGGTGAGCAGCAGGGAGGCGAAGAGGATGTCGAAGAGGCGCTTGACCGTGGTCCGCAACACTCCCTGGCGGAAGCCCTGGCCGAACACCAGCCAGCCGGCATAGAGGGCGTCGAGCCGGATCTGGCCCAGGGTCTGCTCGTAGTAGGTCTCCAGGTCCATGACCTTGACCCCGCACAGCTTGCAGTCGAGCAGTTCCCGCAGGGGCATGGCGCCGCCCCGGCGCTCGCTCACCGCCACCACGATGCTGTCGGCCTGCAGTTCCACCGCCGTCTCCGTCAGGGAACGGGAGGGGCTCAGCACCCATTTGGTCGGCACCCGGTGCTCCGTCTCCATGGGGCTGGGATAGAAGCCGACGATCTCTAGGGCCGGGGTGGAGTGGCGCAGGGCCTTGTCCACGGCCAGGGCCTTCTCGCCGGCGCCGAACACCAGGACCCGGCTGCGTGCCGTCGCCGGCGCCCCGGGCAGGGCGATGGCGCGGGAGGCCAGGACAGTGAAGGCAACCGTCAGGGCGGACAGCTCGACCCACTGCCGGTTGAGGTCGGCGATGGGCAGCACCGCCGAGATGGCATAGGCGCTCGGCACCACCAGATACAGCAGGTACCCGAGGAAGCGGGTGCCGTTCGCCCCCCCATCCTTCTGGCCCGGCGGGTTGAAACCGCCGGACCAGGCTTTGACCGCCACCGCGATCGCCACCAGGATCGCCATGTACAACCCCATCATCGCCACATTGACCGGCGGTCCCCGGTCTATCCACTTGGCCATCGACAGCACGATCACGGCCAGGAACAGGACATCAAAGGAAAACTGCAACAGACCGCCCCAGCGACCATAGCTAAATGGTTTCACCAAAATTGGACTCCTCGGCTAGCAACCCACGGCTCCCTGACCGGCCCGTGTTATATGCAAAACCATGGGCCGGCGGCGTGACATGTAGGCTAGGCCCTCGCCGGATTTATCTGTATGGGGTGGGCACCGGTATATCGCAGCGGGACTTCCCGGACGGCTCCGCCCCCAAAGCCCCGGTAGACCGCCTCCGGCCTAGGGCCTTCACCGGCATGCCATGAAGGAATCCCCGGTTGCCTCCCCTCCCCCGCCGGAGCCGGCGCTGCATCCCGGCAGCCCAGGAAACTAAAGGCCTCAGCGGCCCCCACGGCGGCGGCGGGGCTCACCGCGGTGAAGGCCCGGGAGCCGAGCGGGTACTAGCGGGACCTTAATTCTTTCTACTGCCCCCCTTGACAGTAGGTTCGAACTACGTAGAATGCCCCCCACTATTACTTTAGTAATACCCAGTGAGGCTGCAGACGGGGGTTGGTTTTCCCGGCTGCAAAGTTCATCGGCGATCTCCAAGAAAAAAAATTGTTTCACCGGTTGCAGCAGCAACAGGGAGTCCGGCACCCACCAAGCGGTGTCAGGACGGTGAGACGTCCGCTCCGCCGATCGAAATACACGCTTTCCCTGGTTTTTTGTTTTTTTCTTGGAGATATCTGTGTCCCAAAAATTCGCCAACAATGGCCTGCGGAGCCTTTTCGTCCGCAAGAAAACCGCTCTCGCGATCCTCGGCCTCGCCGCCTCCGTGCCGGCCTGGGCCCTGACCGATTTCAACGACAGTTCCACCGGCGTCAGCTGCCAGTACTGGGACAAGGCCTCCTCCTCCGCCTGGAAGAATGCCGGCGGGGACTGGGTTGATGCCTCCGGCGCCGCCCAGGGCTCCAACGCCTTCAAGACCGCCAGCATCACCGACACCAACACGGTGAAGCCGGTGAGCTGGGACGTCACCTCCCTGGTCAAGAACTGGGGCAACTCCGCCGTCTACCGCGGCATCGTGGTACGCAACGTCGGCGGCACCAACACCGTCGCCTTCAGCTCCCGGGAAGGCAGCGCCGCTCCCAAGCTGGTGGTGAAGTACGCCGACGGCAGCACCGCCACCCTAGGCACCAACGCCGACTCCCAGCTCCAGTGCCCCTGGTACACCCCCATCGGCACCGGCACCACCATGAGCCTGGACAAGGTCCAGAACATCGTCCTGCGCTTCGATGCGGCCCGCCGCACCGACGTGGTCAGCGCCACCCTGACCATGACCACCACCGCCCAGTACGGCGACACCTCCGTCGGCGTCTTCCAGATGGTCCAGCCCGGCGCCACGGCCACCGCGAGCACGACCCCGACCACCACGACGACGTCGCCGACCACGACCACCACGTCGCCGACGACCACCACGACGTCTCCGACCACGACCACGACTTCGCCGACGACCACCACGTCGCCGACGACTTCGACCACGCCGACCACCTCGTCCAACGAGCCGCCGGCCTGGTACCGGCTCTATGACGGCTCCACCGGCGTCACCTGTGCCTCCTGGAACAGCGGCGCCAAGCTCGACTGGCGCAACAAGGGCGGCGACTGGCTCGACGCCAGCGGCTCCGCCCAGGGCAGCTCCGCCTTCGCCAAGGTGTCCGTGAGCGGCTCCGGCCAAGCCTTCAGCTTCGACGTCACCCGCCTCGTCCAGGGCTGGGCCTCTGCATCCAACTACCGCGGCATCATGCTGCGCTCGGAGAACGGCGGCTCCGCCTACTTCAGTTCCCGCGAAGGTTCCGCCTCGCCGGTCCTGACCGTCACCTACAACGACGGCACCAGCGCCACGGTCAAGCCCAATGCCGACTCCCACCTGGATTGCTCCACGGTGTACGGCAAGGGCCAGACCACCAGCATGACGGTCAATTCCTCCATGAAGGCCGCCCTCTCCTTCGACATCCCGCGCCGCGGCGACGTCAAGTCGGCCGTCCTCAAGATGACGACCTCGTCCTCGAGCAGCGCCTCCATCGGCGCCTACCAGCTGCGCCAGCCGGAAACCGGCGCCACCGTCCCGGTCGAGCAGGGCATTTCCGCCAGCTACCCGGGCGACGTGGGCATCGAGAACGACCCCAGCGTGGTCATGGTGGAACGCTTCGAGAACAGCAACTTCTACCAGGGCACCAAGTGGGGCTACTCCAGCCTGGATAGCGCCTGGAGCGCCGAAGTGGTGAGTTCCGACAGCGCTAACGGCTTCCAGAACCTGTCCGGCAACGCCTACCGGGTCCGCATCCCCTCGGGCAAGAACTTCGGCACGGCCATCGCGGCCAAGACCCAGAAGATCATGGGCACCCAGCCGGAGGAGCTGTACTTCCGCTACAACCTGCGCTTCGCGTCCATCTTCCGGGACACCGCCGACGGCGGCAAGATGCCCGGCCTGACCAGCGACCTCTCCGGTTGCGGCAACGGCGGCAGGAAGTGCAGCGGCACCGACGGCTGGTCCCTGCGCGGCTCCTTCTTCAACAGCTCGGACCCGTCCAACCCGGTCTATCCGCGCATCCTGCTCGGCACCTACGCCTACCACGCCGACATGGCCACTACCTACGGCGACCACTGGCCGTGGCAGATGAACGGCCTCGGCATGGTCGAGCAGAACCGCTGGTACTCCATCGAGCAGTACGTGAAGGTGAACACCCCGGGCTCCAAGAACGGGATCATCAAGGTCTGGGTCGACGGCAAGCTCGCCTTCCAGAAGACCAACCTCAACCTGCGCACCGTCTCCGGCTGGAACATCTACCAGGCCTGGATCGACCACTGGTACGGCGGCACCGGGACCCCGTCCCACAACCTGGCCATGTACCTCGACAACATGGTCGTCGCCAA
>DATFAA010000060.1:0-5593 GCA_035255045.1 Rhodocyclaceae bacterium
GAGGACGTGGGGCAGGAGGCCGTCCACGCCGGCGGCGGTGGTCTT
This sequence comes from Rhodocyclaceae bacterium, assembly GCA_035255045.1. Taxonomy (GTDB): domain Bacteria; phylum Pseudomonadota; class Gammaproteobacteria; order Burkholderiales; family Rhodocyclaceae; genus JAGTRP01. The sequence goes on from DATFAA010000060.1 coordinate 46, forward strand.
CAGGCCCATGTCCCGGGCCCGGGCCAGGCCCTCGGACTCGGGGTCGATGCCGACCATCCAGGCCGGCTCCAGCACCGGGCTGCGCTTCAGTTTGTAGAGAAGATCGGTGCCGATGTTGCCCGGCCCGATCAGGGCGCATTTGATCTTTTTCATGGTGGGGTTCCTTCGCAAAGAGGGGAGGGGGCTAGGCGGAAAAGCCGACCGCGGCGGTGCCGATGCCGGTGACCGAAAGCTCGAACATGTCGCCGGCGGCGACCGGGACCAGGGGCGTCAGGGAGCCGGAAAGGATGACTTCCCCCTTCCTGAGGGGAATGCCGAAGGCGCCGAGGGTGTTGGCGAGCCAGGCAACGGCTTCGGCGGGATGGCCCTGGACGGCGGTGCCGAAGCCGGAACCGGCCAGTTGCCCGTTCTTGTACATATCCAGGCGGGCGGCCGCCAGGTCGATGCTCTCCGGAGCCACCCGGGCATCGCCGAGGACGAAGACGCCGCAGCTGGCGTTGTCGGCGACGGTGTCCTGGATCTTGATCTTCCAGTCCCTGATGCGGGAGTCCACCACCTCGAAGCAGGGGATGACGTACTCGGTGGCGGCCAGCACCGCTTCCCGGGTGACATGGGACGCGGGCAGGTCGTCCTTGAGGACGAAGGCCAGCTCGCCTTCCACCCGGGGCTGGATGAGACCGATGTCCTTGAGGCTGAGGGTCCTGCCGTTTTCGAACAGCATCCAGTCGGTGAGGAAGCCGAAGTCGGGCTGGTGCACGTTGAGCATGCGCTGCACCGCCTCGCTGGTGACGCCGATCTTCTTGCCGATGACGCGCTCGCCGTCGGACTGCCGGTGGCCCAGGGCGGCCTGCTGGATGCGGTAGGCGTCCTCGATGGTCATTTCCGGGTGGAGGTCGGTCAGCGACGAGACCGTGCTGGCGCTCCGCTGGGCGCGGTAAAGCGCATATCCGTGTTCGCGAATTTTTTCCGGGTTCATTTGATTGTCTGGCGGTATGCCGCTCCTCTAGGGGTTGGGGATGTCGTTGGGTGACGGTGCGCTCTTGTCGGCGACTTGTTGAAAACACTCTAAAGACAAATTGACTTTCAATCAAGATTCAATAAAACTTCAATCGACACTTAGCGATCCCGGGGCCGCAGGGAGACCCGCCGAACCGTCCGGCGGCCCGTCCGAACCCGGGGGAGAAGTGCCCCCAACCAACAGATGAAGGAGACCCCATGAATACGTTGCATATCGATTTGCTGGGCACCGAGACCCGCTACTACGACACCGGCCGCTTCAAGACCCGGGTCATCGAGCAGGGCAACGGGCCCGCCCTGTTCCTGTTCCACGGCGGCGGCGGCCACGCCGAGACCTACGCCCGCAACATGAATCGCCTGTCCGCCCAATACCGGGCCATCGCCCCGGATTTCATCTGGCACGGGCTGTCGTCCAAGCCGGCCTTCGAGAAGGGCAACTGGCTGAAGCAGTTCACCCACCAGATCCTCGACCTGATGGATCACCTGAAGATCGACAAGGCCTCCTTCGAGGGCGAGTCCCTGGGCGGCTGGATCGTCATGGACCTGGGCATCAACCATCCGGACCGGGTGAACAAGCTCATCCTGAACACCTCCTGGGGCATGAACCTGGGCGTCGACAAGCAGGAGGATCTCAGCAGCCTGCGGGAGACCTCCCTCAACGCCCTGCGCAATCCCACCCGGGAACTGATCCGCAAGCGCCTGGAGTGGCTGATGCCCCTGGGCGGCGTGACCGAGGAACTGGTGGACCTGCGCATGAACCTGTGGTCCCGCCCCGACACCCGGGACGCCCTCATCCAGTACTACGAGCACCTCTTCGCCCCGGAATGCGAGCACTACCAGTTCACCCTGGACGCCCTCGCCAAGATCAAGGCCAAGACCCTGCTGCTGTGGACCGAGAAGAACCCCATCGCCGGCCCCGAGGCCGCCTTCGCCATGCGGGAAGTGATCGCCGGTTCCGAGGTCCACATCGTCAAGGGTGCCGCCCACTGGCCCCAGTGGGAGCGCCCGGAGGAGCACGACCAGGTCGTCCTGGATTTCCTCGGGCGCTGATCGGCGAACCGTCATGGCCGGGCCGTCCACGGACGCCCGGCCCCATATCTTGAAAGGCGTTTATGAACGACATCATTCGTCTGGGGGCCCGGGATGCCGCCGAGCGCATCGCCGCCGGTACCCTCACCTCGGAAGCCCTGGTGGCCGCCTGCATCGAGCGCATCCAGGAACGGGAACCGGTGGTCGGCGCTTGGGAATATTTCGATCCCGAGCACGCCCTGGCCCAGGCCCGCGCCCGCGACCGGGAAAAGCCCCGGGGTCCCCTGCACGGCGTGCCGGTGGGGCTCAAGGACATCATCGACACGGCGGACATGCCGACCACCTACGGTTCCCCCATCTACCGGGACCATCGCCCGACCCTGGATGCCCCCTCGGTCACCCAGCTGAAGGCGGCTGGCGCGGTCATCATGGGCAAGCTGGTGACGGCGGAATTCGCCACCTACACCCCGGGAAAGACCGCCAACCCCCATAACCCCGCCCATACCCCCGGCGGGTCCTCCAGCGGCTCCGCCGCGGCGGTGGCCGACTTCCACGTGCCCCTGGCCATGGGTACCCAGACCGCCGGCTCCATCATCCGGCCGGCCAGTTTCAACGGCATCATCGGCTACAAGCCGACCTACGACTGCTTCGACTACGGCGGGCTGCACCCCCTGTCCCGTTCCCTGGACACCCTCGGCGTCTTCGCCCGCGGCTTCGCCGACCTGCCCCCCGTCCGCTCGGCCCTGGCCCGCCATGCCATCAAGCCGGTGGCGGCTCCCGCCGCCCTGCCGCCGTCCGTCGGCCTGTGCCGGACATCGTCCTGGGAGCAGGGCGATCCCGCTATGCAGGCGGCCTTCGAGGTGACCGCCGACAAGCTGCGGCAGGCCGGAGCCCGGGTCCAGGAGGTGACGCTGCCCGCCATGTTCGCCGAACTGGTGGAGGCCCAGACCCTGGTCTTCGCGGCGGAAGGCGCCCGGGCCCTGGATGGGGAAATGCGCAGCCATCCCGACCTGCTGAGCCAGGCCCTCGTCAGGCTCCTGGAAGAGGGCCGGCGCCGCACCCCGGCCGAGGAGCTGGCGGCCCACCGCCTGGCCGACGCCTGCCGCAAGCACCTGGCCGAAGTCATGCAGGGGCTGGACGTCCTCCTGACCCCGTCGGCTCTCGGCGAAGCCCCCCTGGGCCTCGGTGCCACCGGCAATCCCCTGTTCAGCCGTATCTGGACCTTCCTGCACGTGCCCTGCGTCTGCTATCCGGTCGGCGTCGGGCCCCAGGGGCTGCCCCTCGGAGTGCAGGTGGTCGGCGGCCATGGCAAGGACGACTCCCTCATCTCCAACGCCTGGTGGATGGAGCGCCGGTCGTCCTACTGGGTCGAGCCGGCCTAGGCCTGTTCACAAATCGAGGAGACAGAAATGGAAAAAGAAGCCAAAGCCTTGCCCTTCAGCGCCCAGCAGAGAGAGTGGTACGAGCGGGCCTGCGCCATGATCGACACGGCGCGCCTCAAGCAGCTCAACCTCAGCCTGGTGGACATCCACAGTCCGACCGGGGCCGAGGCCGCCGCCAGCCGGTACATGGTGGATTACATGGCCCGCATGGGGCTGAAGGCCCGGTATCAGGAGGTCAACCCCCTGTCGGGCAACGCCGTGGGCCGCCTGCAGGGGGACGGCAGCGGTCCGGCCCTGATGCTCTATGCCCCCATCGACACCCATATCGAGGCCGATCCGGCCAAGGACGTGCCCTGGGTCGGCCCCGCCCTGCGGGACGACATGAAGCCCAAGGGCTACCTGCGCGGCGACACGGTCATCGGGCTGGGGGCGTCGAACCCCAAGGGGATGGTGGCCGGCCTGACCGAGGCGGTGAATGCCGTGGTCGAGGCGAGGGTGCCCCTGAAGGGCGACCTGCTCCTTGCCTTCGCCGGCGGCGGCATGCCGGTGGTGGTGCCGGAGCGTAACCACTACGGTCTCTCCAGCGGCGTCCTGCACATGCTGGCCAACGGCGTCACAGCCGACTGCGGCATCATCTTCAAGCCCTGGAACGAGGTCTACCACGAGCACCCCGGCATGTGCTGGTTCAAGGTCACGGTCAAGGGCAGCCTGGGCTATTCCGGCATCCCCCGGGGCACCCCGGGCTTCCGCTCCTCCATCGTCCCGGCGGCGAAGGTCATCCTCGAACTGGAGGAGTGGCTGCCCCAGTACACCAGGCGGCACACCAGCGACCAGATCGCTCCGGAGGGCTGGATCGCCGCGGTCCGCTCCGGCTGGCCCGAGCGCCCGGCCTTCCCGTCGGCGGCGACGGAAATCTACCTGGACATGCGGACCAATCCCCAGCAGTCCACGGGCAGCGTGCAGGCCGAGTTCGACGCCGTCATGCGGGGCATACTCGCGCGTCACCCGGACGTCGAGGCCGAATGGGAGATGACGGCCGCCGTGCCGGGCTCCCGCACCGAGCCTGACCACTGGATCGTGCAGAGCTGCCTGCGGGGCTGGCAGGAGACCCACGGCGGCCGGTCCTATCCCGGCGCCCCCAAGCTGAGCGGCCAGACCGACGCCGCCGCCATCTGCAAGTTCGGGCTGCCCCTGGCGCGGGTGGGCTATCCGTGGATCGGCGACAAGGAGATGCCTCGGGAGTTTTCCGACGGGCTCGGGGGCATGGGGGTTTCCCACGTCCCTGATCTGATCGACCCGATCAAGGCCATCATCTATTCCATCATCGACACCTGCACCCGTACCCGGCAAGAGACGGGATTCGCATGAGGCGGCTGCCATGGAACAGCTGATCGGCCGCTTCGACCGGCTGCTCGACCTGGTCGGGAACTACCTGCATCCGGTGCCGGCGGTTCCCGACTGGGCGGGAGCGATCGCCTTCCGCTGGCGCAGCGACGCCCGCTGCTTCGGCGTCGAGGCCATCGCCCAGCCCAGTCTGGTCAGCTTCGAGGATATCCAGGGCCTGGACCGGCACAAGGGCATCATCGATCGCAACACGCGCCAGTTCCTCGCCGGCCGACCGGCCAACAACGTCCTTCTGACGGGGGCCCGGGGAACCGGGAAAAGCTCCCTGGTGAAGGCCATGCTGGACCGCTATCACGGGGAGGGGCTGCGGCTCCTCGAAGTGGACCGGGCCGACCTGGCGGACCTGCCGACCATCCTCGACCTCCTCCAGCGGCGCCCGGAGCGGTTTCTCCTCTTCCTCGACGACCTTTCCTTCGACGACGGCGATGCCGCCTACAAGTCGCTGAAGGTGGCACTCGACGGCTCCATGCGCTCGGCCTGCGACAACGTCCTGATCTACGCCACCTCCAACCGCCGGCACCTGATGCCCGAGTACTTCCACGAGAACACGGGGGGGAACGGCGAACTGCATCCCGGCGAAGCGGTGGACGACAAGCTGTCCCTGTCGGAGCGCTTCGGCATCTGGCTGTCCTTCTACGCCATGTCGGAGGAGGAGTACCTGGCGGTGGCCCGGCATTGGCTCGGACATTTCGGGAAACCGGCAGACGCCGGGCCCG
>DATFAA010000061.1:0-29414 GCA_035255045.1 Rhodocyclaceae bacterium
GAGGACGTGGGGCAGGAGGCCGTCCACGCCGGCGGCGGTGGTCTTCAGGCCCATGTCCCGGGCCCGGGCCAGGCCCTCGGACTCGGGGTCGATGCCGACCATCCAGGCCGGCTCCAGCACCGGGCTGCGCTTCAGTTTGTACAAGAGGTCGGTGCCGATGTTGCCCGGCCCGATCAGGGCGCATTTGATCTTTTTCATGCTGTGTATTCCTTTACTGTTGTCTCTGCTGGGATTCAGCACATGGTTGAAACGACGCCGCCTTCCACCCTGAGGGCCGCGCCGTTGGTGGCGGCGGCGCGCGGGCTGCAGACGTAGGCCACCAGGGCCGCCACTTCCGCCGGCTCGATGAAGCGCTTGAGGATGGAGGTCGGCCGGGCCTCGGAGAAGAAGCGCCGTTCGGCCTCCTCGAAGGCGACGCCCTGGGCGGCGGCCAGCTTGGCGAAGAATTCCGCCACCCCTTCCGAGCGGGTCGGGCCGGGGAGCACCGCATTCACCGTCACGCCGGTGCCGGTGGTGGTCTGGGCCAGGGCCCGGGAGACGGAGAGCTGGGCCGCCTTGGTCATGCCGTAGTGGGCCATCTCGGAAGGCGGGTTGATGCCCGACTCGCTGGAGATGAAGACGATGCGCCCCCAGTCCCCCGCCTTCATGCGGGGCAGGTAGTGGCGGGCGAGTCGGACGCCGCTCATGACGTTCACTTCGAAGAAGCGCTGCCACTCGCTGTCCGGGATGGACTCGAAGGGCACCGGGTCGAAGATGCCCAGGTTGTTCACCAGGATGTCGGTCTTGGGGACCTGGCGCAGCAGGGCTGCCACCCCGTCGGCGGAGGACAGGTCCGCCGCCACGCCGCCCACGTCGGCGCAGGGCACTTCCTGGCGGAGCCGCTCGACCGCCGCCGCCACCCGCTCGGCGGTGCGGCCATTGACGGTGACCAGGGCCCCTTCCCGGGCCAGTTCCAGGGCGATGGCGAAGCCGATGCCGGCGGTGGAGCCGGTGACCAGGGCGCGCTTGCCGGTGAGTTGCAGGTCCATTTGGCTCTACCTCAGATGAAGCGCACCGAGCAGCCGCCGATGCCGCCGATGGAGACCCGCAGGCTGTCGCCGGCCTGGACCGGGACCATGGCGCCGAGCGCCCCGGAGAGGACGATGTCGCCGGCCTTGAGGGGGATGCCCAGCTTGCCCAGGGTGTTGGCCAGCCAGACCATGGCGTTCACCGGGGAATTCATGGTGGCGGCGCCGGCGCCGGTGACCACGATCTCGCCGTTCTTCTCCAGGACCATGCCGCACAGGGAGAGGTCCACCTTCTTCGGGTCCACCACCTTGTCGCCGAGGACGAAGACACCGCAGGAGGCGTTGTCGGCCACGGTGTCCTGGATCTTGATCTTCCAGTCCTGGATGCGGGAGTCGACGATCTCGAAGCAGGCCATGACCCCCTCGGTGGCGGCCAGCACGTCGGCGGCGGTCACCCCCGGGCCCATGAGGTCCTTCTTGAGGAGGAAGGCGATCTCACCCTCGGCCTTGGGCTGGATGAGGGTGTCCATGGGGATGGATTCGCCCTCGTTGTACACCATGCCGTCCAGCAGGTAGCCGAAGTCGGGCTGGTGCACCCCGAGCATGTTCATCACCGCCTTGCTGGTGACGCCGATCTTCTTGCCGATGACCTTCTCGCCCTTCTCCAGGCGGCGGGCCAGCATGCGCTGCTGGATGTAGTAGGCATCCTCGATGCCGATGTCCAGGCCCCGGGAGGTCAGGGGGGAGATGGTGCGGCGCTCGGCCAGGGCCTCGTAGAGCTCGTCGCCCAGCTGCTCGATCTGTTGCTTGTCCATGTTCTGTCTTTCCTTTCGAATTAGCCGGCCAGGAAGTTGCCCACCAGGCGGTTGAAGTCCTTGGCGTGCTCGATCTGCACCCAGTGGCCGCAGCGCCCGAAGACGTGGAGCTGGGAACGGTCGATCCACTGGTGCAGGGTCAGGGAGGTCTGCAGGGGGATGATCCGGTCGTCGCGGCCGTGGATGATCAGGGCCTCGTGCTTCAGGGCCCGGATGTCCTCCTCCCGGCTGGCCAGGGCGTCCACCCAGCGCTGCCGGGGGGCCGGGAACATGGCCGCGAAGGATTCCTGGAAGCCGGGCCGGATGCTGGCCTGGTAGCGCAGCTCGGCCAGTTCGTCGGTGACCAGGCTGCGGTCGTGGGCGAAGAGGTCGAGGAGGCCGCGCATGGCGGCGATGGAGGGCTCGTAGCCCCAGGCCGCGTCCAGCCCCGGCGTCAGCTCGAAGGGCACGCCGACGGCGCCCATGAGCACCAGGCGGCGCACCCGCTCGGGATGGCGGATGGCCAGGGCCAGGGCGATGGCGCCGCCGAAGGAATTGCCCACCACGTCGGCCCGGTCGATGCCCAGGGCGTCCAGCATGCCGACGGCGTGCTTCACCCAGGCGTCGAGGCCGTAGGCGAAGTTCTCCGGCCGCTCGGTGAAGCCGAAGCCCACCATGTCCGGGGCGATGACCCGGTGCTCCCGGGACAGCTCCGGCAGAACGAGCCGCCAGTTGGCCCAGGCGCTCACCCCCGGCCCCGAGCCGTGGATGAGGAGGACCGGCGAGCCGCTCCCCTCGTCGTGGTAGTTGGTGCGGATGCCGCCGGCGACGATGCCTTTGGCGATTTCAGGGTTGGTCAGGGCCATGGCGGTGCTCGCTTACAGCTTGATGCAGACGTTCTTGAGCTCGGTGTAGAACTCGAGGGAATGGACGCCGCCCTCGCGGCCGATGCCGGACTGCTTGGCGCCGCCGAAGGGGGTGCGCAGGTCCCGCAGGAACCAGCTGTTCACCCACACCAGGCCGGTTTCCAGCTGGCCGGAGACCCGGTGGGCGCGGGTGACGTCCTTGGTCCAAACCGAGGCGGCGAGGCCGTACTGGGTGTCGTTGGCCCGGCGCACCACTTCCTCTTCGCTGTCGAAGGGCATGACCAGGGTGCAGGGGCCGAAGATTTCCTCCCGGGCGATGGCGGCATCGTCGGAAAGGCCCGTCCAGATGGTGGGCTGGACCCAGGAGCCGCCGGCCAGGGCGCCGGGCATGTCGGGCACGCCGCCGCCGGTGACCACAGTGGCGCCCTCTTCCACCGCCTTCCTGTAGTAGGAGAGGACCTTGTCCCGGTGTTCCTGGGAGATGAGGGGGCCCATGCCGGTGTCCGGATCGTCCGGGCGGCCGAGCTTGAGCTGCTCGGCGCCGGCCTTGAGGGCGGCGACGAACTTGTCGAAGATGGGGCGCTCGACGTAGACCCGCTCGGTGCCCAGGCAGACCTGGCCGCAGTTGGCGAAGCAGGAACGCAGGGTGCCCTCGATGGCGGCGTCGAAGTCGCAGTCGGCGAAGACGATGGCCGGGTTCTTGCCGCCCATCTCCAGGGAGACCGGGCGGGCGCCGTCGGCGGCGGCCTTCATGATGGCGGCGCCGGTGCGGGTCTCGCCGGTGAAGGTGATGGCGTTCACATCCTTGTGGGTGGTGACGAATTCGCCGGCGGAACCGGGGCCGAAGCCGTGGACCACGTTATAGACGCCTTTGGGAACGCCGACGGCGTTCATCACCTCGCCCAGCAGGGCGGCGGTGGAGGGGGTCTCCTCGGAGGGCTTGACCACCACGGTGTTGCCGCAGGCCAGGGCCGGGCCCACCTTCCAGGTCATGAGCAGCAGCGGCAGGTTCCAGGGGCAGATGACCCCGACCACGCCCACCGGGCGGCGCACGGCGTAGTTGAGGGCGCCGCGGCCATCCGGCGTGGCCATCTCGAAGAATTCGGTGGGGACGTTCTTCACCACGTCGGCGAAAATCTTGAAATTGGCGGCGCCCCGGGGGATGTCGATGTGGCTGGCCAGGCTCATGGGTTTGCCGGTGTCGGCCACCTCGGCCTGGAGGAAGTCGTCGAAGCGGCGGTTGATCTCGTTGGCGACGGCGTAGAGCATCTCCACCCGGTCGGCGACGGCCAGCTTGCCCCAGGGCCCGGTCAGGGCGGCGCGGGCGGCGGCCACGGCGGCGTCCACCTCGTTCTTGCCGGCCTCATGGACCATGCCGATCAGGGAGTTGTCGAGGGGAGTCCGCTTCTCGAACTGCTTGCCGGTGGCGACGAACTCGCCGTTGATGAAGTTGAGGATCTGTTTCATTTTGTTTTCCTATTGCTGTGTTACGCCAGGCCGATGGCTGCCAGGCCCGCCCTGGCGCATTCCTCGTCCTGGGCCTCGGAGGCGCCGGATACCCCGATGCCGCCGATCCACTCGCCCTTGCCGCCGATCGGCAGGCCGCCACCGAAGACGATGAGGCGGGGCTGGCTGGAGAAGCCCAGCTTCATGCCCTCGTCGCTCCCGACCAGGTCCATCCAGTCCTTGGTGCGGAAGCCGAAGCTGGCCGCCGTGTAGGCCTTGTCGATGGCGATCTGGATGGAATGGAGGAAGGCGCCGGGCATGCGCAGGAAGGCCATGAGGTTGCCGCCCCGGTCCACCACGGCGGCATTGATCTTCCAGCCCTGGGCTTCGGCATGGGCAACCGCCGCCTGGACGGCGGCTGCCGCTGCTTCCGCGGTGATGCCGGGAGTGGCAGCCAGGACTTGCATCAGGTCACCACGCTCAGGAAGGTCTCGTTGAGCTTGCGGTCGTGGTAGAAGACGCCGCGCCCGACTTCGTCCATGGTCCACTTGATGGGCTTCCAGTCGGGATAGGACTGGTAGCCGCCGCAGAAGGTCTCGAAGCGGTTGCCGGAGGGATCGAAGGCGTAGATGGTGGTGCCGCGGGTGACGCCGTGGCGGGTGGGGCCGATGTCGATGGACACCTTGTTCATGGACATGAGGTCGGCGGCGCGCAGGACCTTCTCCCAGCTGTCGAGCAGGAAGGAGACGTGGTGGATCTTGCCCGGCTCCGGATGGCGCACGAAGGCGATGTCGTGGGCCTTGATGGAGGTGGAGAGCCAGATGGCCAGGTCGGTCTCGCCGTCGTCCAGCACCACGTGCTCGACCAGGTAGAAGCCCAGCACGTCCCGGAGGATGGCCTGGGCCTTCTCGATGTCCGGCCCGTAGAGGAGCATGTGGTCGAGGCGCACCGGGGCGATGCCGTGCTCGGCGGCGGGCACCCAGGCTTCCGGATTGAGGTAGGACTGGCCGTTGCCGACGTCGGTCTTGTCGGCGTAGAGCTCCAGCAGGTGGCCGGTGGGCAGCTCGAAGCGGACCCGCTCGCCGGTTTCCAGCATTTCGCCGGCGGCGATGCGCTCGGTCTTGACCCCGTAGGCCACCAGGTCGGCTTCCAGCTTGTAGAGGGTTTCCACGTCCGCCACCTTGAAGCCGGCGAAGTCGAAGCCGGCCCGGTCGGCCTGGCGGATGATGAAGCTGTTGTGGTCGCGCTCGTCCCAGGTCTTGAAATAGACCCGGCCCTGGGCATCCCGGCCGGTTTCGATGAGACCGAGGACGTCCTTGTAAAACTTGACGCTCTCCTCCAGATCCAGGACGCGCAGCTGAACGTGTCCCGGGCGCAGTACGCCTGTCAGTGCCATTGTTTGCTCCTCACTTTATAGATATTCAAGAACTGCTTTCCGGCTTCCACTACGGGCCGCTACCACCGGCCGTATTTTTCGTAATTCGTTTATCGATACGATATTCATGTCAAATCTCGGTGTCAACATTTTTTCTCGAGATTTTTTGCTATTCGCGAAAAAGGCGCGACCGGTGATGTAGAATCCTGTCCAACACAAGACCACCTATAAATTTCCACAGCCATGCCCAAGCCAAAACTCAAGGTTGTTTATGGCGCCGAGACGCCCGCCGCCGAACCCAAGACCCTGGTCGAATCGGCCTACCGCGACCTCCGCCGCGACATCATCGAAGGCCGCCTGCAGCCCGGCGAGAAGCTGCGGGTGGAACATCTCAAGGACGACTACGGGGTCGGCGCCGGCACCCTGCGGGAAGCCCTCTCCCTCCTGGTGGCCGATGCCCTGGTGGTGAGCCAGGGCCAGCGCGGCTTCCGGGTGGCGCCCATGTCCCTGGCCGATTTCGAGGACATCACCCGCACCCGCGTCATGCTGGAATGCGAAGCCCTGCGGCAGTCCATCGCCCTCGGCGACGACGCCTGGGAGGGCGACCTGATGGCCGCCTTCCACCGCCTGTCCCGGGCCGAGGAGAAGCTCTCCGACGGCGAGGCCCGGGAGGAATGGGAAGAGCGCAACCGGGTCTTCCACGAGGTCCTGATCGGCGCCTGCCCGTCCCGCTGGATCAAGCATTTCCTCTCCATCCTCTACCACCAGGCGGAGCGCTACCGGCGCCTTTCCCTGTATCGCAACCCCATCCCCCGCAATGTCCACGAGGAGCATGAGGCGCTGGTCAAGGCCACCATCGACCGGAACGCCGACAAGGCCACGGCCATCCTGGCGGACCACATCGCCCTCACCCTGAAGGCCATGGAACAGCTGGCGCCGGAGTTCATCGCCGCCAACGGCGGCAACGGCGCCTGAGGCAAGCCGGGCCGCCGGCCCGGCTTCCGCCATCAGGCCGGCGGCGGAGCGGCCATGGCCGCCCGCGGCGCGCACAGGTTCTTCTTGAGTTTGCCCAGAACCCGCAGGGTGAGGTCGCTGGACGGGCGGATGCGGCAGGCCAGGACCCGCCCCTCCCGTTCGTCCTCCTCGCTGACGTAGTCCCGGCTCATGACCCGCTTGTGGAAGGTGCCGCTCAGCACCTCCACCTTGCAGACCCCGCAGCCGCCGCCCCGGCATCCCACCGGGATGCCCTTGCGGCCCAGGCGCTCCATGCCCGCCAGGACCGACTCCTCGGGGGAGCAGCGGTAGCTCTCCCCCGTCTCTTCGATGGTCACCGTGTAATAGAGCATGGCGCCCTCTCCTAGATGCTCTTGAAGAGCGGGCTCTTCAGCTGCTGGGAAGCGTCCGCCGCCGAGAAGAACTTCTCCATGTAGATGTCCCGCTCGAACAGCCGGCCCTGCATCAGGGTGGTGATGCAGGCCTCGATCATGGCCGGGGGCCCGCACAGGTAGGCCTTGTAGCCGCGGAAGTCGTTGTCGAACTGCTCCTTGGCGGCTTCGTGGACGAATCCCCGGCGCCCCGTCCACCCGGAGTCCTCGGGCTCGTGGGAGAGCACCGGGACGTAGGTGAAATTGGGATGGCACCGGGCCAGGTCCTCGAAGTAGTCGTGGTAGTAGAGCTCGGCCCGGGTGCGCTGGCCGTAGACCAGGGTGATGGGCAGCCGGCAGTCCTCGGCCAGGAGGTCTTCGATCATGGCCTTGGGGCTGGAGAGGCCGGAGCCGCCCGCCATGAAGACGAGGGGCACGGCCGCCGACTTGCGCACGAAGAAGCGCCCGTAGGGGCCGGAAAGCCTGAGGCGGTCGCCCACCCGCAGGTTGCCGTGGAGCCAGGTGGTGACCTGGCCGCCGGGGACGATGCGCACGTTCAGCTCCACCAGGTCGGACTGCCCGGGGGCGCTGGCCAGGGAGAAGGCCCGGGAATGGCCGTCGGCCTGGGGCACCTCCAGGTTCACATACTGCCCCGCCTGGAAGCGCAGGGGCCGGTCAAGCTTGAGCCAGATGCCCTTGATGGTGGGGGTGAGGTCCTCCAGGCGCACGACCTCGGCGTCGAAATCCTCCACCGGCAGGTTTTGGGCGTCCGGGTCCTCGTCGATCTCGGCCTCGATCACCGCGTCGGTCTGGAGGGTGGCGCAGCAGGCGAGGCATTTCCCCTCCTCCCGCTCGAAATCCATGAGGGCGAAGGTCGAAGCCTCGCCGTGCTCTATCTCGCCATCGGTCACCTGGATCTTGCAGGTGGCGCACAGGCCATGGCAGCAGGCATGGGGCAGATAGACGCCGGCACGCAGGGAAGCGTCGAGGATGGTCTGGCCCTCCTCGACTTCGATGGTCTGGCCCAGGGGCTCAATGGTGAGTTGGTAGCTCATGCTGCGCCTCCCGGTGTCAGGAACAGGTGCCCTGGATGCCGTCGAGGCCCGGGGTTTCGAAGCGCAGGACGTCCTTGTGCTTCAAGCCCAGCTCGGCCAGGGTCTTGTCCATGTCCGGCTGCCAGGGCTGGCCCGACTTCTTCCAGACGGCCTTGGAGAGATCCGCCTTGGCCCAGTCCGGGTGGTAGCCGAAGGAGTGGGCCATGAACTTCTCGCACAGGTCCCGGAACGGGGTGCTGGGCGGCAGGCAGTAGGCGAAGGGTGCGCAGAACATCAGGTGCTTGTCCCAACCGACGTACAAGAGCTGGTTGCCGTGGAACTTGTCCTGGGTATCGGCGGCTTCGAATTGGTATTCCTTGAGGGCTTTGACAGCCATTTTCGTCTCCTTGAGTTTTTGGAGGGCGCGGCGGGCCGGGCCCGCCGCGCCCTGTCGCTTACACGTTCTTGGTGGCCAGGCCGCGCCAGGCGGCGAAGTTCCTCTGGTCTTCGGAACCTTCGAAGTCCAGGTTGTCCCGGCCGTGCTCCACGTGGTACCACTTCAGGACCTCGGCCAGGGGGTCGAAGCCCGGGGCGGTCGGGTCGACGCCCTCGTTGAAGCAGTTGCCCTGGTAAATCTGGTGCACCGGCAGCCAAGCCTGGATGTACTTCTCCGGCTCGTCGTCGAAGATGTGCTTACAGCCGTCCGAGCAGGTGTGGTACTTCTCGCCCTGGTACTCGGATTCCCGGTAGCAGATCTGGGTCGGATCGGAAGGCTCGGTGAACAGCATGGGGATCTGGCACACCTGGCAGAGCATGGGCAGGGTGTTGTTGTAGAAGCGGTTGCCCTTCTCGGCCTCGTCCCGCCAGTGGGTGAAGCGGGCCCGGTAGTACTTGTCGAAGGTGTTCGGGTACTTGGCGGACAGCCAGTCCATCTCCTCGTCGGTGGGCATCCAGGTGTTGAAGGCGGAGGCGCCGCCGTACTGGTAGAAGGTGGCCCAGGCCTGGTGGGAGATGTGCTCCTTGTCGATGCTGGCCTGGGACAGGCACTCGGGCACCTTGATGCCGTAGCGGGCCAGGTCGTTGAAGAGCGCGCCGCCGTTCTGCTCGAAGTAGATTTCCCAGGCTTCCTTCCAGCTCATCACCCGCTTCGGCAGCATGTAGTCCATCATCATGCCCACCAGGGTGAGGACGCGGGTGCCGCGCCAGGCCCACTTGTCGATCCACTTCTGGACGATGGGCAGGTTGTCCGGGTCCTGCTCCAGCATGAACTTGATGCACTCCAGGCCCAGGGTCATGTGGCGGGCCTCGTCGGACTGGGCCGAGAAGCCGAAGGTCACCGTCGCCATGTCGCCGTTGTAGGCGGCGCCGGACATGAAGGGCACGAACAGCAGGTTGGTCAGCACGTACTCGAAGGAAAAGCCGATGGCGATCATCCATTCGAAGGGGCCGGCGCTGAAGGCGTCGTCGAAGAAGGACTTGGGCACCGACAGGTACCAGACCCGCTCGATCATGTGCTTGAAGTCGTGGAAGCCGTTGTAGTGCTTGTTGTAGTTGGAGAGGGCGTGGATCTGGGTCTGGGCGTGGCGGACCTCGTCCACGGACTGCATCAGGCAGGCGACCCGGGGGCCGACGCCGGGGAAGTTGCGGCCGGCGGCGGCGAAGCCCCGGTGGGCGACGTACTCCAGCGGCGAGATGCCGGTCAGGAAGAGCTTGATGGCGTTGATGTAGCGGGCGTCGGTGACCCCCAGGTGGCCGTTGTTCTGGGCAAAGGCGTCGAGGACGGCGTAGAGCTTCCTCTCCTTCTCGGCCTGGTACTTCCAGTAGGCGTCCATGGTCAGGCGGAAGGGGTCTTCCCACTTGTCCCAGTCGTGGATCTTGATGCCTTCGAAGGCGGCCTGGGGGAAGACCTTGTCCATGGGCTGGTAGGTGGTTTCCCAGCCCAGGCCGCGGGTCATGTGGGCGTACTTCTCCTTGAGGCCCAGTTTCTTCTTGGTGGCTTGCATATCCATGGCGGGTCTCCTCAGTTTTTCCAGGCCAGGGTGAAGGTGTCATCGTCCTCGTCGAGATGACCGGAGATGGTGATCAGGTTCACCTGCAGTTCCTGCAGGTCGAAGGAACGGCCGATGCGCTCCTCGATGGATTCCCGCTTGATGACGAGCTTGCCTTCGGCGTCGATCTTGACCATGGCCGGGGCCTCGTTGAGGACGGCGTGGGGGTTGTCGGCCAGGACGGCCTCGATGATGGGGCGGGTGTCTTCGTTGGCCTGGAAGGCGATGAATACGGTGGACATGGAATCTCCTAGATAGCCAGGCCGAGCTTGGCGCAGCGGCTGTTGAAGTCGGCGAGGACGTCGCCCAGGGCGGCGCCGGCACGCTCGCCGAAGGCGGTCTCGGCAATGGGAGCCAGGGCCTTGGCGACCCGGTCCCGGTAGTGCCGGACCCAGCCTTCGATGAGGGCCTTGTTGTCGGCCGACTCGGCGGCGGCCACCTTGATCTGGGCGTCCACCCACTTGCTGGTCTCGGCGTACCACTCGGTCATGAAGCGGGTCATCATGGAGAGGGCGGTGCCGCCGTTGGCGGAGAACTCGGCGTCCAGGCGGTCGAAGACGAGGGGATAGGTGAGGCCTTCGAGGACCAGGTTCTGGGCCACGAAAATCTCGAACCAGTCCTGGCACACCAGCACGTCCTCGACCAGGCGCCGCATCTCCTGCCAGCGCGGGTCGGCCATCCAGGCCTCCTTGGCGGCGTCGAGGGCCTCCGGGCCTTCCAGCACCAGGCCGATGCGGGTCAGGTACTGGGCGATGCCCAGGTGGTCCATGGCGTGGTACAGGCAGGGCTGGGTGATAGCGGTGCCATAGCCGTAGGCGCTGATGTAGGAATTGCTCATGTTGCCGCCCCACTCCACGTGGCGCAGGGGGACCAGGACCGAGAGGGCGATCTGCTTCAGGCACACCGGGATGGTGTCGGCCAGGCCGCGCTCCTCGACCATGTCGAAATTGGACTCGGCGGCGTCCTGCTGGCGGGCCCGGGCGATGGTGTAGGCGCCGTAGTAGTACTGGCGGGGGTCCTTCAGGGCATACCAGTCCTTCATCACCACCCGGGTACGCTGCTGGTCGAAGAGCCGGTGCTCGGGCTCCCACAGGGGGCGGTAGTGGAAGATGTCGGTCTGCTGCAGGTCGTAGGTGCCCTCCTGGTAGCGGCTGGCCGGCTTGTCGCCGAAGCGGCGGGCGATGTGGTCGAAGGTTTGCCGCACCGGCTTGATGGATACGGTGCGCAGGTCGATTTGCATTGATGTCTCCTCTTGTTGTCCCGTTGCCGGGATGAATCAGACGGCGTCTTCAAAACCCCGCCGCGACGCGTCGTTCTGGCGCTGCATCCAGTCGCTTCCCTGGGTCTCGGCGACCCGCTCCAGGACGATCACGTCGTTGGCCAGGCAGAACTCGTGAAAGGCGCCGACGGGCAGCATCAGCTCGATGCACAGCTCGGGGTCGCCGATGGCGAACTCGAATTCCACGAAGCCATCCGGCCGCTCGTTGCACACCCGCACGTACTTCCGGGCGGCGTCGAACTGCCCCTGCATCTGCGTCTTTCCGTTGCTCACTGTCCGTCTCCTTTCGTGACACCGGGCCGCCACCGCGGCGGCCGGCAGGAACTCCTAAATCAACAACCGTGCCACTTCTTCATGTCTTTGATTCTTATGGCTTCATGTCTCCATCACCGGCACCGGGCCGGGCCGCAGATTTACGATTTGATGAACCAGTTACGAGAGGAGTAATGAATTGATGAACTCTCGGTATAATCTCGAGATTGAAATTGCTTCTCGGCGATTTTTGGAATATCGCTTTTTGCTTCTAAAGCGGTAATATCGGGGCCGCAGGAGACAGGACGGATGACCTCCCCCAGGGGCAGGCCCGCCATATAAGAGGATGGAGACGAGTCATGACAGGCTGCAAATACCCGGAATCCGGTGATCTCAGGAAACTCATCCGGTTCTCGGAGACCGACGGCTCCATCTGGCTGGCCGAGAACCGCATGGTCCTCATGCATACCGCCGCCCTCGGGGCCATGCGCAAGGAACTCATCCATTCCGTCGGCAAGGAGCAGGCCCGCCGCATCCTGACCCGCATGGGCTACGCCTCGGGGGTGCGGGACGCCGAGCTGGCCAAGCGCATCCGCGCCGGCATGGACCCCCAGGAAGCCTTCCTCACCGGCCCCCAGCTCCACATGCTGGAGGGGGTGGTGTGCGTCAAGCCGGTCAAGCTCGACATGGACATCGACAGCGGGCGCTTCTACGGCGAATTCCTGTGGAAGAACTCCTGGGAGGAGGAAGTGCACCTCAAGGACTTTGGCCAGGAGGAGAGCCCGGTGTGCTGGATGCAGATCGGCTACGCCTCCGGCTACACCAGCGGCTTCATGGGCCGCTTCATCCTCTTCAAGGAGGTGGAGTGCCTGGGCTGCGGCCACAACAATTGCCGCATCGTCGGCAAGCCGGTGGAGGAATGGGAGGACGCCGCCCAGTACGCCGCCTACTTCGAGTCCGATCCCCTCCTCGACCACCTGCTGGCCCTCCGCACCCAGGTGGATTACCTGCGCACCACCATCACCCAGCAGACCAACACCCCCCAGATGGTGGGCGTCTCCAAGGGCTTCAAGCACGCCTACGACCTCATCACCCGGGCCGCCGGCACCCAGGTCAGCGTCCTCCTCCTGGGGGAGACCGGGGTCGGCAAGGAGCGCTTCGCCCGCGCCCTGCACCAGATGAGCCCCCGCAAGCTGGCCCCCTTCGTGGCGGTGAACTGCGCCGCCCTGCCCGCCGATCTCATCGAATCCGAGCTCTTCGGCGTCGAGAAGGGCGCCTTCACCGGCGCCCACACCTCCCGCATGGGCAAATTCGAGCGGGCCGACGGCGGCACCCTCTTCCTGGACGAGATCGGCGAGCTGCCCCTGGCGGCCCAGGCCAAGCTCCTGCGGGTCATCCAGGAGGGGGAGATCGAGCGCCTGGGGGACGAGCGCACCCGCAAGGTCAATGTCCGCCTGGTGGCGGCCACCCACTTGGACCTGGAGACGGCCATCAAGGAGGGCCGCTTCCGCTCCGACCTCTACTACCGCCTCAACGTCTACCCCATCCGGATTCCCGCCCTGCGGGAGCGGGTGGCCGACATCCCGCCCCTGATCGAGGCCATGCTGGAGCGCTTCTGCGCCGTCCACGGCAAGAAGCTCCTGGGCATCACCGACAAGACCATCCAGGCCCTCAAGTCCTACCCCTGGCCGGGCAATGTGCGGGAACTGGAGAACATGATCGAGCGGGGCGTCATCCTGGCGCCCCAGGGGGGCTGGATCGAGACCGAGCACCTGTTCACCCACGTCGGCGACGCCGCCCAGTGGGAGACCATGGTTTCCGACTCCGGCCAGCTGGAATGCCCCGGCGACAAGAGCGGCGGCCAGAAGCTGTGCGATTCCATCCTGGCCGCCGGCCTCTCCCTCGACGCCCTGGAGGCCCAGCTGCTGCAGGAGGCGGTCAGCCGCTCCAAGGGCAACCTGGCCTCCGCCGCCCGCCTGCTGGGGCTGACCCGGCCCCAGCTGCAGTACCGCCTGAAGCGCAACGAGCTGGGCGGCCATCCCGAGCCCTGACCCGAACCGACAAGCGATGCAGCCCAGCCCGTCCAGCCGCCCCGCCCCGACCGTCGCCTCCCTGGGGGCGGCCATCTTCCTGCCCTACGCCCTGGGCTATTTCCTCTCCTATCTGCTGCGCAACGTCAATGCCGTCCTCGCGCCAGAGCTCGTGAAGACCCTGGCCATGTCGTCGGCGGACATGGGGCTCCTGACCGGCGCCTACCTGGCCGCCTTCGCCCTGGCCCAGCTGCCCATGGGCGTCCTCCTCGACCGCTACGGTCCGCGCCGGGTCCAGACCGGCCTCCTGCTGGTCGCCGCCCTGGGCTGCGCCGGCTTCGCCCTGGGCCAGACCCTGACCGAGCTGATGCTGGCCCGGGGCCTCATCGGCCTCGGTGTCGCCGGCTGCCTGATGGCCGCCTACAAGGCCTTTTCCCAGTGGTTCCCGGCCCATCGCCAGGCTTCCCTCAACGCCGCCATCATGGTTTCCGGCGGCCTCGGCGCCCTCACCGCCAGCTCGCCCCTCGGCTTCCTGCTGTCGGTGGTCGGCTGGCGCTGGATCTTCGCCGGCCTGGTCGCCCTGGGCCTGGTCACCGCCTGGTTCGTCCACCGCATGCCGGACAAGCCCATCGCCGCCGCCCACCAGGGCATGGCGGACCAGTTGGCCGGACTGCGCTCCATCCTGGCCAGCCGCAGCTTCTGGAACGTGGCACCCATGGCGGCCGTGATGATCGGCGGCTTCATCGCCGTCCAGGGCCTGTGGGCCATGCCCTGGCTGACCGCCGTCGCCGGTTTCTCCCGGGACGAGGCCGCCTTCTGCCTGCTGCTCCTCAACGCCGCCATGATGGTCGGCTACACCGCCATCGCCACCCTCCTCGGCCGCGCCCTGGAGCAAGGACTGACCCTGCCCGGCCTCCTGCTCCTGGGCGGCACGGCGGCGCTCCTCGTCACCCTCGCCCTGCTCCTCGGCCTGTGGCCCGGCTACGGCCTGTGGCTGCTCCTGGGCCTGGCCTTCTCCACCACCAACCTGGTCTATGCCCACCACGCCGGCTGCTACGGCGTCGCCCTGGCGGGTCGGGCCAACACCTGCCTCAACCTGGGGGTGTTCATCGGCGGCTTCGGCCTGCAATGGGGCTTCGGCATCGTGGTCGATGCCGCCCAGGCCGGCGGCGCCAGCCACGGGGAGGCCCTCACCCTGGCCTGGGGACTGCTGCTCGGCCTGCAGGCGGCCAGCCTGGCCTGGTTCGCCCTGAACGGCCGGGAGCCGGTCGCCGCCGCAGCCGAGGCCTGATCCCGCGGCCCATACCCTTCATGGCGTTTGGGTGAAGCATGCATTTGTGGCACCATCGATGCCCGCCGGCAGAGCAGGCAATCTTCCTGATGCCTGGCTTCACCGAGGACATTCCAGTGCCATTGGCGATACCCCACCCCGCTTCCCGAACAGTTCATCTTGTACCCGCAGCGGCCGGCAGGAGCGCCCCATGAGCCCGCCCATGAAGGCCATGGAGGAAGCCCTGCGGCGCAGCGAGCGGGACCTGGCGGCAGAGCTCAGCACCGCCCTCGGCCTGCAGCACATCAGTACCCAGCTCATTCCGGACGACCGGGCCGACGCCCTCTACGGGATGATCCTCGACACGGCGACCGCCCTCCTCCACGCCGATTTCGCCACCATCCAGGTGTTCTGCCCCGACCGAGGCACCGCCGGGGAACTCCGGCTGCTGGGTCACCGGGGATTCACCCCCGAGGCCGTGGAGTTCTGGCAATGGGTATCCCCTGCCTCCCAGTGCCCCTGCGGCATCGCCCTCGGCACCCGCAGCCGGGTGCTGATCCCCGATGTCCGGCGCAGCGACTCCGTCGCCACCCGTCATGTCGACGCGCTACTGCAGATCGGCATCCTGGGGGCGCAGACAACGCCCCTGCTGTCCCGCTCCGGCGAGCTCCTGGGCATGCTGTCCACCCACTGGCGGGAGCCCCACGAATTCACCGCCAGCGAACTGCGCACCCTCGACGTCCTGGCCCGCCAGGCCGCGGATCTGCTGGAGCGCTCCCGGGCCGAGGAGAAGATACGCCGCCAGGCGGCCATCCTGGCCGGCATCAACCGGATTCTCCACGGCGCCCTGGGGACCGGCACCGACGAGGAACTGGGTAGCCTCTGCCTGGCCGTGGCCGAGGAAGTCACCGCCAGCCCCCTGAGCCTGATCGGCGAAATCGGCGCCGACGGCTGCCTCAACGGCGTCGTCGTCAGCGTCGCCGGCCGCCGGCTCGCCGCCATGCCCTCCGTGGACCTGGCCGCGCACCCCCTCTGCCGGCGGGTCCTGGAGGACGGCCGGGGCTTCCTCACCAACGACCCCGCCGCCCACTCCAGCCCCGGCGAGCGCCCCGCCGGCCACCCGCCCCTGTCGTCCTTCCTGGGCGTGCCCCTGGCCCGGGACGGCCGGGCCCATGGCCTGATCGCCGTCGCCAACCGGGAGGGCGGCTATCGCCCGGCCGACCTGGAAGCCCTGCAGGCCCTGGCCTCCCCCATCGCCGAAGCCTTCCACCGCAGGCGCGCCGAGGAGGAACTGCGCCGCACCCGGGAGCTGCTGGAGGCGGAGCTGGCGGACACCGCCCTGCTCCAGGGCATCAGCGCCGCCCTCATCCAGCCGGACCACGCCGGCGACATCTACGAGCGCATCATGGACGCCGCCACCGCCATCATGCATTCCGATTACGCCAGCATGCAGATGCTGCACCCGGAGCGTGGCGATGGGGGCGAACTGCGGCTGCTCGCCTTCCGCGGCTTCAATCCCCAGGCCGCCAGGTTTTGGGAGTGGGTGCGCGCCGATTCGGACAGCACCTGCGGCGTCGCCCTGCGCACCGCCCGGCGAGTGATCGCGGCGGACGTGGAGACCTGCCCCTTCATGGCGGGCACGGAAGACCACGCGACCTACCGGGCAACCGGCATCCGAGCGGTCCAGACCACCCCGCTGCTGTCCCGTACCGGCGCCCTGGTGGGCATGATCTCCACCCACTGGAAGGCCCCCCACCAGCCCTCCGAGCGCGACCTGCGCCTCCTGGACATCCTGGCCCGCCAGGCGGCGGACCTCATCGAGTGCAAGCGGGCCGAAGCCGAGATCCATTCCCTCAACGCCCACCTGGAGGAGCGGGTGCGCCAGCGCACCGCCGAGCTGGAGGCCGCCAACCGGGAGCTGGAGGGCTTCACCTACGCCGCCTCCCACGACATGCGGGCGCCCCTGGGGCGCATCAACAGCTTCAGCACCATCCTCAGCCAGAAATACCGGGAGCGGCTGGACGGCGACGGGCTCCTGGCCCTCGACCTCATCCGCCAGAACGCCACCCGCCTCAATACCCTGGTCGAGGACCTCCTGGGCCACGCCCAGCTTGGCAGGCAGAACTGGGACATGGGCCCGGTGGAGGTGGAGGCAACGGTGCAGGCCATCCTCCACGAAAGGGCCGAGGACATCCGGCGCGCCGGCGCCGAGATCCGGGTGGACCTGCCCGGCGGCATGACCGTGTACAGCAACCCGGTGGCCCTGCCCCAGATCCTGCGCAACCTGGTGGACAACGCCCTCAAGTATTCCCGCCACGCCCGGCCGCCCCTCATCGAAATCGGCGGCCGCCTCGAGGCCGGCCATTGCCGCCTGTGGGTGCGGGACAACGGCATCGGCATCGCCCCCGTCTACCAGGAGAAGATTTTCGAAATCTTCCGCCGCCTGCACACCTACAGCGAGTACCCGGGCTCGGGAATCGGCCTCGCCCTGGTCAAGAAGGCGGTGGAGCGCCTGAACGGCACGGTGTCGGTGGAAAGCGAACCGGGGCGGGGGGCGACTTTCTTCCTGAACCTGCCGGCGTAGGCGGATCGCGGGTTACGGCAGCGGTCTGGGGAAGCCGAAAAAGGGTTCCCGCGCCCGAAAGCTTACATGAGAGGTGGGTCGCAATCGTCTGGGGTGGCGCGGGAGAGACTCCATGGTAAGTCCCCTCCACACCGCCGGGAATGGGGCAAATTGCCGCAGGCCGCGGTTCAGCGCGGCCTCAGCTTGTCGTCGAAGTCGTCCAGGCTGGGAAAGTCGAGGGGCACGTCCGCCTCGATGCCCGTGAGGCGCGCCTGGTAGTCCAGGAGCATCTGCCGGCGCTCGTCGGCGGAGACGTAGGGCACGTGGTAGGCGACGTGGGGCGGCAGCACCGCAAAACCGCAGTAGGCCAGGCTGCCCCGCAGGAGGGGGCGGAGCAGCACCTCCATCTCGCCGTGGATGGCGTCGGGCCCGAACATGTGGCGCTGGCCGCCCAGGGTCAGGGTCACCAGGGCCTTCTTGCCGGCCATGCCGCCCCGGTCGTAGAAGCGCTTGCCGCCGTAGAAGCGCCCGGAAACGAACACCCGGTCGATCCAGCCCTTGAGGATGGCCGGCACGGAGAACCAGAAGAGGGGGAAGTTGAGGATGAGGAGGTCGCACCACTCCACCTTCGCGATCTCCTCCCGGATGTCCGCCGCCAGGGTGCCGGTTTCGAAGCCGTGGCGCTGCTCCAGGGCATAGACGCAGTAATCGTCGTTCCCGGGGGCGCCGAAATCGGCGGCCGAGGCCACCGGATTCCAGTCCATGGCGTAGAGGTCCGACACCCGGACCTCGTGCCCCGCCCCGGCCAGGACCTCGACGGCCAGGTCCTTCATGGCGGTGTTGAAGGACTTGGGCTCGTAGTGGGCGTGGACGATCAGGACTTTCATCGGGCTTCCTTTGGGGACGGGATAGGGGACAATCATATCCTCCCGGCCGCCTGGAAAAGGCCTCTAGGCAAGGGAAAGCCTTGAACTGTCCTTGTCCCGGAGCGGTCAAATCGCAGTCCTTGAGTCCACGCGTCCGCCAATGGCCTGCAGGGAGATTCAGGATCGTTGATTGCCCCCCACAAGCTCTCCCTTTTCCCAATGGTCCGTACGGACCTTCCTGGCCTGGCTGGTTCTGGCCTGCCTCCTGCCCGGCGTCATCGGCGCCATCGCACTTTTCATCTACCAGTACCGGGAAGGCCGGGCCGAGTTCGAGCGAAGCACCATCCAGACGGCCCGCGCCCTGGTCCAGGCGGTGGATCACCATCTGCTGAGGGTGCAGACCCTGGCCCTGATCCTGGCCGCCGACGAGGCACTCGCCAGGCAGGACTTCGCCCGCTTCCACCGCCATGCCCGGGAAGCCATCGCCTTGTCCGGGTTGGCGACCAACATCGTGGTCAGGGATCGGAGCGGGCGGCAGCTGGTCAATACGGCGATCGACATCGGCCGCCCCCTCCTCGCCACTCCGGCGCCGGAGCAGGTCCGGGGGGTTTTCGAGACCGGCAGGCCCACCATCTCCGACGTCTTCATCGGCCCGGTCCTCCGGCGCCCGGTGATGAGCGTCGATGTGCCCGTATTCATCGACGGCAAGGTGGCCTACGCGGTGGGCGCCGGCATTCTGCCGGAACAGTTCAATGCCATCCTGCAGGCCCAGAACCTCCCGCCCGACTGGATCGCCGGGGTCGTGGACCGGACCGGCACGCTCCTGGGACGGACCCATGCGCCGGAGACCTTCGTCGGCCAAAAGGCCACGGACGAGCTTCTTCGCCGGCTCCAGGCATCCCCCGAGGGCTCCCTGCCGGTGACAACCGGGGAAGGGACTCCCGTCCTGGCCTTCTACAGCCGCTCCGCCGTCACCGGCTGGGGGGTGCTGATCGGCGTACCCCGCCAGGCCCTCAACGCGGCCTTCGGGTGGGAATTTGCCCTGCTGGCCCTGGGCGTGGCCGCCCTCTTCGGCGTCGGCCTGATCCTGGCGTGGCTCATGGGCGGACGCCTTGCCGGGGCGGTCAATTCCCTCATCGCCCCGGCCCTGGCGCTGGGCGATGGCGGCTCGGCGCCGGTGCCCAGCATCCATGTCAAGGAAGCCGCCGAAGTGGCCGAGGCCATCGCCCGGGCGGCCGACCTGCTGAAGGAGCGGGCCGCCATCATCGAGGCGCGGAACACGGAACTGGCGGAGGCCCACATGCTCGCCAAGTTCGGCACCTGGCACTGGAACCTGGAGAGCGGCGAAGTCACCGCCTCCGAATCCATGCGACGGATTTTCGGGCGGGAGCTGCCCCCCTTCCGGGAAACGCGCGGCACCCTGCTCACGGTCGAATCCTGGGAGAAGGTCAAGGCGGCCTCCCAGCAGGCGGTCGAGACGGGGGGCTACGATCTGGAATTGCAGGCCTACCACGCCAACGGCTCCGCCCTCTGGGTCAGGGCCAAGTGCGCCGCTGTCCGGGACGCCCAGGGGCGGGTCGTCGCCCTGCGGGGAGCGCTGCAGGACATCACGGAACAGAAGCGGGCGGAGCGCGCCCTCCAGGACAGCGAGCGGCGCCTGGCCCTGGCCCTGGAAGCCGGCCGCTCGGCGGTGTGGGAACTGGACGTGGCGACGGGCGCGTTGACCGGCGACGAAAGGCTGTATTCCATGTACGGCTACGGACCGGACCAACTGAAGACCCTGGCCGACTGGGAAGCCATCGTCCACGACGAGGACCGCCCGGGCATCGCCGGCAGAGTGGACGACGTCATGCAGGGGAAGACCCAGCGCTACAGCTTCGAAGCCCGGATACGATGCAGCGACGGGAGCTGGCGCTGGAATCTCACCGAAGCCCTGGTCGCCGAGCGGGATGCCCGGGGACAGCCCCTGCGGGTGGTCGGCACCCATAGCGACATCGACGCCCGCAAGCGGGCGGAGGAATCGCTGCGCCAGGAACGCTCCCGCCTTCAGGCCATCATCGACAATTCGCCCCTCCTGATCATGGTAAAGGACCTGGAGAGCCGCGTGGTGCTGGCCAACAAGGCGATCTACGAGAATCTCCAGGTGCCGCCCCGGGAGAAGCTCATCGGCCACACCATTTTCGAGGCCTTCCCCCAGGACGTGGCCGAGGCCCGCTGGGTGAATGATCTGGCGGCCATGGCGGAGGACGGCATGGTGAGGGCCGAGGAGACCATCAGGCATGTGGACGGGACCTGGCACACCTATGTCACCGTCCGGTTTCCCGTGCACGACATCGAGACCGACGCCCTGATCGGCGTCTGCGCCATTTCGACGGACATCAGCGACCGCAAGGAGGCGGAGGCGGAAGTGCAGCGCCTCAACGCCGATCTGGAGCGCCGGGTCGAGGAGCGCACGGCGGAACTGGAGCGGGCCAATGACGCGCTGCTCCACTCCAACATGGAGCTGAGGCATTTCGCCCACGCCACGGCCCACGACCTCCAGACCCCGCTGCGTTCCATCGCCGGCTTCGCCCAGCTGCTGCAGCGGGAGGTCGGTGACATGGGCAACGACCGGGTGCAGGAATACTCCTCCCTGGTCATCGGCAATACCAAACGGCTGCAGACCCTGATCGAGAGTCTCCTCGCCTATACGCGGCTGGATACCCAGGGACTGCCCTTCGAGCCGGTGGACATGGGGGTCGTGGCCGAAGAGGTGATTTCCTCCCTCGCGTTCCTGATCCGGGAGACAGGCGCCGAAGTGCGCTGCGGCCCCCTGCCGACCGTCGCTGTAGACCGGATCCAGATGGCCCAGGTGCTGCAGAACCTGATCGAGAACGGCATCAAGTACAACCGGTCCGAAATCCCGAGGATATCCATCACCGGCGAATTCCAGCAGGACCGCTGGCTCTTTTCCGTCACCGACAACGGCGTCGGCATCGATCCCAAGTTCCATGCGCGCATCTTCGAGGTCTTCCGCCGCCTCCATTCCTACCAGCAGGTGGCCGGCAGCGGCATCGGCCTGGCCCTCTGCCGCCGCATCGTCGAGCGCCACGGCGGCCGGATCTGGGTGGAATCGAGGCCGGGAGAAGGCAGCACCTTCTATTTCACCCTGCCGGCCGGGAAGCAGGAGCTGGCCTAGCATTCGGCCTGCATGCGCGGGAAGACGACGAGGTGGGCTTTCCTTCCTAAACTTGCGGCATTCCGACGGGTCTTAGTTCGCTAACCGTCCTCCATTTCCAGCCCGGCGCCACACCTTCCGAGGCTCGAGGCTGTCGGGGACCTACTATCGCAGGAAGGCCACCATGTCTCCCCCCAGGCAGGCACTCTCGAATTCCCATGCCCATGCTTCCGGCCAGCCAACCTCCGCCGGCGAGTCCCGGGATCGGCGCACCAGCGGCGACCGCCGCACGGCGGAGCGCCGCCACGGCGTCTATCCCTTCGAGAGCCGCGAGGCCAGGCTACGCTTCGCCGCCCAGGCCGCCGGCTTCGGCACCTACGACCTGGACTGCGCCAGCGGCGAAAGCGTCTGGTCCCCCGAACTGCGGACCATGGCCGGCCTGTCCCCCACCACCGAGCCCCTGACCGCGGAACAGGCGGAGTCCCTCATCCATCCCGAAGACCGTTCCCGTTTCCAGGCAAAGCTCAAGGCCTCCCTGGAGCCGGCGGGCAGCGGCGAATTCGAGGACGAGGTCCGCATCCTGCGCCCCGACGGCTCTACCCGCTGGGTCCGGGCCAAGGGCCGGACCTTCTTTGTCGGGGAAGGATCATCCCGCTGGCCCCTGGCCGCCACCGGCGTGGTCATGGACATCACCGCCAGCCGCGCCGCCGAGCGGGCCCTGGCCGAGAGCCGGGAGGAGATGGATAACCTGGTGGACGCGGCCATCGACTCCATCATCACCATCGATGCCGACCAGCGCATCATCCGCTTCAACCCCTCGGCCGCCCGCATGTTCGGCTACCGGGCGGAGGAGATGATGGGCTCCGGCCTCGAACCCCTGATGCCGGAACGCTACCGGGCGGCCCACGCCGGCCAGGTGCGGGAATTCGCCAAGGCCGAGGCCCCCGCCAAGGCCCTGAAGTATCCCCAGCGCCTGGTCGGCCTGCGGGCCAATGGCGAGGAATTCCCCTTCGAGGCGAGCATCATCAAGGTCAATGTGGATGGCAGCGTCCGCATGACCACCTGCATGCGGGACATCACCGACCGGGTGCGGGCCGAGGAAGCACTGCGGCGCAGCAAGGAGGACCTGGAGCTCGCCATCCGGGGCGCCAATATCGGCATCTGGAGCCTGGACCTGGCGTCCCGCCGGGTCGAGTGGTCGGAGCGCCAGTACCAGCTCTTCGGCATTGCCGTCGGGGATGCCATCGGATACGAGCGGGTGATGGCAGCGATCCACCCCAACGACCGGGAGGAAGTCGTGGCGGCCGCGGCCCGCGCCAAGCAGGGTCAGCCCGAATACCGCATCGAATACCGGGTCGTCTGGCCCGACGGCAGCACCCGCTGGCTGGAGAGCATCGGCAGCATCTTCTACGACGCCAGCGGCCAGGCCGCCACCATGCGGGGGATCACCATCGACATCACCGATCGCCGGGCCATCGAGGAAGCCCTGCAGCGCAGCAAGGACGATCTGGAACTCGCCCTGCGCGGCGCCGACATCGGCGTCTGGCACTGGGACGCCCGCAACAATCACGTCGAGCTGTCGGACCGCTGCCGCCAGCTCTTCGGCATTCCTGCCAGCGACCCCCTGAGCTTCGATCGGGTGCTGGCCGCCATCCATCCCGACGACCGGGAGAGCGTCAAGGAACTGCTGCGAGAGTCCTTGGAGAAGCGGGAGGAATACCGCTTCGAGAAGCGCTTCCTGTGGCCGGACGGCTCCCTCCATTGGCTCGAATGCATCGGCCGCGATCTCTACGACGAGAAGACGGGCCAGCCCGTCGGCATACGGGGCGTCTCCATCGACGTCACCGAGCGCAAGCGCTTCGAGGAGGCGCTGCAGCAGAGCAAGGAACACCTGGAAGGCTGCGTCCGTGAGCGCACCGACCAGCTCTTGCAGGCCAACGAGGCCCTGGAGCGCAGCAACATGGAGCTGCGGCAATTCGCCTTCATCGCGGCCCACGACCTCCAGACCCCGCTGCGCTCCATCAACGGTTTCGCCCAGCTCCTGCAGAGGGAATACCGCGGCCGCCTCGACGGCCAGGCCGATGCCTGGCTCGACCAGGTGGTGCGCTCGGCCCAGCGCATGCACGAACTGATCCGCGATGTCCTGACCTACTCCCGGCTGGAGTCCGGCGGCAGGGTCTTCGAGGCCGTCGAGTTCAACCAGGTCTTCGCCGACGTGGTGCAGAGCCTGGACGCGGCCATCCGGGAAGCGGGCGGCACCGTCACCCGGGACGAGCTGCCCGCCGTCCTGGGGGACCGGACCCAGCTCGGCCAGGTGCTGCAGAACCTGGTCGACAACGGCCTCAAGTACCGCGGCGACGAGCCGCCCCGGGTCCATGTCTCGGCCGCCCGGAGCGGCGAGGAATGGGTGTTTTCGGTGAGGGACAACGGCATCGGCATCGCCGAGAAGCACCAGGAGCGCATCTTCGAGATTTTCCGGCGGCTGCACACCCAGCAGGAGTATTCCGGCACCGGCATCGGCCTGGCCATCTGCCGGCGCATCGTCCAGCGCCATGGCGGCCGCATCTGGGTGGAGTCCCGGCCGGGCCAGGGCAGCGCCTTCCACTTCAGCCTGCCGGTCCGGCCAGCCCCGCAACCTTGATCCCGGCCGCCGGCCCAGGCGCTCAGAACACTCCGAGGGCCAGCCCGGCGGACAGGGCGCCGCCCAGTTCCTCGCAGCGCTCCTGGTCCCGCGGCCCGATGGTCTTGACCCGGCGGATATCCTCCGGCGCCTCGGCATGGGTGATGACCAGAAGGGGCGGGGCGACGGGCCGCAGCCGCCAGCCGGTGGCGATGCGCTCGATCTGCCGGGCGGCACCCTGGCCGTCGCTGCCGGCGCAGACCATGGCGGCATAGGGGCGGCCGTTGATGCGGTCGAGGACCGGATAGTAGGTGCGGTCGAAGAAGTCCTTCAGCATGCCGCTCATGGCGCCCAGGTTCTCGGGCGTGGCGAAGACGTAGCCGTCGGCCTCCAGCACGTCCTCCACCGTCGCCTGGCTGGCGTGGCGCAGCACCGTTTCCACCATCGGCTCGGCCGAGGCGCCCCAGACGGCTGCCTCCACCATCTGGCGGGTGCCGCCGGTCATGGAGTGATAGACCAGCAGCAGCTTCTTCATGGTCGGATCGGGATGGCGCCAGTATTCGTTGCGGGGACCCCGGATGTCCATGGCCTAGTTGCCGGCGCCCGGGGCGCCGGACTGGGCCCGGATGGCCGCCAGCTTGACGTACAGGGTGCTGCGGGAAATGCCCAGGGCCCGGGCCGCCAGGGACATGTTGCCGTTGGCGTTGGCGATGGCGGCGAGCACCGCCTGCCGCGCCATCTCGTCCAGGCGCCGGCCCCCTTCCGGAGCGGCCTGGGCGGCTGCCGGACGGGCCGGCTCGGGCACGCCCCGGACGATGGCCGGCGGCAATTGGGAGGCATCGATGAAATTGCCGTCGCTCAAGGCGAACATGGCCTCGAAGACATTGCGCAGCTCCCGGACATTGCCCGGCCAGCGGTAGGCCAGCAGCGCCCGGCGCACCGCCGGATCGAGCGTCTTGGGAGCGCAGCCGTACTTGTCGGCGAGCTGGAGGTTGAGGTGTTCGATGATGGTCTCGATGTCGCCGGGACGCTCGTGGAGGGCCGGCAATTGCAGGCTGACGACGCACAGGCGGTGGTAGAGGTCCTCCCGGAAGCGGCCGGCCGCCACCTCGCCGTGGAGATCCCGGTTGGTGGCGGCGATCAGCCGCACCGCCACCCGCCGCTCCCGGGTATCCCCGAGGCGCACCACGACGCCGTCCTGGAGCACCCGCAGCAGGTGGGGCTGCATGTCGAGGGGCATTTCGCCGATTTCGTCGAGGAACAGGGTGCCGCCGTCGGCCTGCTCGAACTTGCCCGGCAGGCCGCCCCGGCGGGCGCCGGTGAAGGCGCCTTCGGCATAGCCGAACAGTTCGCTGGCCAGCAGCTCCCGGGTCAGGGCGCCGCAGTTCAGCGCCACGAAGGGGGCCTCGGGCTTGGGGCCGGACCGATGCAGGGCACGGGCGAAGATTTCCTTGCCGGCGCCGGTCTCCCCCAGGAGGAGCACCGGCAGGTCGAGGCGGGCGACGCGCCGGGCCCGGGCCTTGGCGGCCAGGATGGCCTCGCTGCTGCCGACGATGTCGTCGAAGGGGTCGGCCTCCGCCTTCTCGCCTTCCCGCCGCCCACCGCTGCCCCGCAGGGCCGGCACTGCCAGGGGGATGACCAGCAGGGTCCCCAGTTCGCCGTCCTCGCCCCGCACCGGGTGCAGCCACTCGGGCTTCAGCCAGGCCGGCGTCTTGAGCTGACGCTCGACCGGGGACAGGGTCAGGTCGACGGCGGCCACCTGGCTGCCGATCTCGAAGGGCAGACGCACGCCGTGCATCTCCCGGGCGGCCTGGATGCGGCAGCTGGTCCGGACGATGCGGCCGCGGCGGTCGAAGAGCACGACGCAGTCGGTGGGATAGCGGAAGAAGGCGTCCACGGACCGCTCCAGGAGACGGCCGTGGAGCTCGGTGTCCCGGCGGGCGAGGACGGCTTCGATCTGCTTGGCGGCGGCTATGACCAGGCCCAGGGTGTGGCCGTGGAAGGTGTCCTTGACCCCCGACACGTCCACCACGCCGAGCAGGGTCTTGGCCAGGGGATCGAGGATGGGAGCGGCGGCGCAGGTCCAGCGCTTGATGTCGAGGCAGTAATGCTCGCTGGCATAGATCTGCACCGGCTGGGCCGTGGCGATGGCGGTGCCGATGGCGTTGGTGCCGATCACCTCCTCCATCCAGCAGCCTCCCGGCGCCAGGTTGATGTCCTCGCCGGCGTCCCGGGCCCGGGTTTCCCCATGGAGGTCGAGGATGGTGCCGTCCTGGTCGCTCAGCATGATGAGGGTGCCGGACTGCAGCAGGACGGTGCGCAGGGTTTCCAGCACCGGCCGGGCCGCCTCGTAGAGGTCACGGGAGCGGTCCCGCACCAGTCCCATGTGGGCGCCCTCGGCCCCCGGGGCGCGCCGGCTGGCCGGGTTCACCGCCTCCGAGCGGCAGCGCTGCCAGGAATCCAGCACCACATCGCGCACCCCGGCGGAAGACAGGGGCCGGTCCTGGACGAAGCGCTCCCAGGAGGTAGCGACGATCTGTTCATCTCCGATCCGGGGTATCAAGGGGTCATCTCCTAAGCATCGCCATGGTCTGGTCGCGGTCGCTGGACAGCGGCCTGGAATAATACTTCCACCATACCGTAATCGTAACTGGGCAATTGACTGTACTTGAATTCAAAGCTCTTTTTAATTCAAGTATTTGTGCAGCGCACAAGAAGTGTCCGTATTCCGGACACCCGCCGCTTCCGGTCCGGAATCCGGACACCTGTCCGGCGCCGGCGGAAAATGTCCGGACACCCTGCAGCACAGCCTAAGTCGTTGAATAGACGCGATATCCGCCCCATTCCCCTGCCCTGGCCCGGCCCTTGCGATATAGGTCCCGGGGACAACCCAACAGTTCGTCACACACCAACGTCAGGAGGCAATATGCAAAACCAGCAGTCATCCGTACAGGTGATGGGCATCGATGCCGGCGGCACGATGACCGACACCTTCTTCGTGCGCTCGGACGGCCGTTTCGTGGTCGGCAAGGCCCAGAGCAATCCCGGCGACGAATCCCTCGCCATCTACAACTCTTCCCAGGACGCCCTCGCCCACTGGGGTCGGACGGTGGACGACGTCTATCCGGAACTGGTGACCTGCGTCTATTCCGGCACTGCCATGCTGAACCGCATCCTGATGCGCAAGGGCCTCAACGTCGGCCTCATCTGCAACAAGGGCTTCGAGCAGATCCACTCCATGGGCCGGGCCCTGCAGAGCTACCTGGGCTACGCCCTGGAAGACCGCATCCACCTCAACACCCACCGCTACGACGAGCCGCTGGTTCCCGTCTCCCGCACCCGGGGCGTCACCGAGCGCACCGACGTGCAGGGCAAGATCGTCATTCCCCTGCGGGAGGACGAGGTGCGCCAGGCCACCCGCGAACTGGTGGAAGCCGGTTCCCAGGCCATCGTCATCTGCCTCCTCCAGTCCCACAAGAACGAGGCCAGCGAGCTGCGGGCCCGGGACGTGGTCAAGGAGGAACTGGCCAGACTCAAGGTGGATGTCCCGGTCTTCGCCTCGGTGGACTACTACCCGTCCCGCAAGGAAAGCCACCGCATGAACACCACCATCCTCGAGGCCTACGGGGCAGAGCCGTCCCGCCAGACCCTCAAGAAGGTGAGCGACCGCTTCAAGAAGCACGGCGCCAAGTTCGACCTGCGGGTCATGGCCACCCACGGCGGCACCATCAGCTGGAAAGCCAAGGAACTGGCCCGCACCATCGTCTCCGGCCCGATCGGCGGCGTCATCGGCTCCAAGCTCCTGGGCGAGGCCCTGGGCGACGAGAACATCGCCTGCTCCGACATCGGCGGCACTAGCTTCGACGTGGCCCTCATCACCAAGGGCAACTTCGCCATCAAGTCCGACCCGGACATGGCCCGCCTGGTCCTCTCCCTGCCCCTGGTGGCCATGGACTCCGTGGGCGCCGGCGCCGGCAGCTTCGTGCGCCTCGATCCCTACAGCAAGTCCATCAAGCTCGGCCCCGACAGCGCCGGCTACCGGGTCGGCACCTGCTGGCCGGAAAGCGGCCTCGACACGGTGTCCGTCTCCGACTGCCACGTGGTGCTGGGCTACCTCAACCCGGACAACTTCCTGGGCGGTGCCATCAAGCTCGACGTGCAGCGTGCCCGCGACCACATCAAGGCCCAGATCGCCGATCCCCTCGGCCTCTCGGTGGAGGATGCCGCCGCCGGCGTCATCGAGCTCCTCGACCTGACCCTGTCCGAGTACCTGCGGGCCAACATCAGCGCCAAGGGCTACAACCCGGCCGAATTCACCTGCTTCTCCTACGGTGGCGCCGGCCCGGTGCACACCTACGGGTACACCGAGGGCGTCGGCTTCAAGGATGTGGTGGTCCCCGCCTGGGCGGCCGGCTTCTCGGCCTTCGGTTGCGCCTGCGCCGACTTCGAGTACCGCTACGACAAGTCGGTGGACCTCGGTGTCGCCCAGCTCGCTCCCGATTCCGACAAGGAAGCGGCCTGCCGGACCCTGCAGGAAGCCTGGGCCGAACTGGCCGTCAAGGTCATCGACGAGTTCGTCATCAACGGCTACAAGGCCGAGGACGTGCTGCTCATCCCCGGCTACAAGATGCAGTACATGGGCCAGTTGAACGACCTGGAGATCGTCTCTCCGGTCACCAGCGCCGCCAGCGCCGCCGACTGGAACCAGATCGTCGATGCCTTCGAGGATACCTACGGCCGCGTCTATGCCAGCTCCGCCCGCTCGCCGGAACTGGGCTTCTCGATCACCGGCGCAATCCTGCGCGGCATGGTCGTGACCCAGAAGCCGGTGCTGCCCGAGGACCCGGATGCCGGCCCGACCCCGCCCAAGGAAGCCTATCTCGGCACCCGCCCCTTCTACCGCCACAAGAAGTGGGTGGACGCCGCCCTCTGGAAGATGGAAGCGCTCAAGGCCGGCAACCACATCGTTGGCCCCGCCATCATCGAATCCGATGCCACCACCTTCGTCGTGCCGGACGGCTTCGCGACGACGGTCGACAAGCATCGCCTGTTCCATCTCAAGGAAGTGAAGTAAGGAGACCCGCCATGAATATGCTTAGCAAGAAGGAAGTCGGCTTCGCCGACCTGCTGAAGAACGGCCAGACCCTGAAGCAGTACCGGGACGGCATCATCGAGCGCACCAAGTCCACCGGTTACTACAACGGCATCGAGAAGCTCGAATTCCGGGACAGCGACCCCATCGGCTACGAGAAGCTCTTCTCCAAGCTGCGGGGCGGCCTGGTGCACGCCCGGGAGACCGCCAAGAAGATCGCGGCCAGCCCCATCGTCGAGCAGGAGGGCGAGCTCTGCTTCACCCTCTACAACGCCGCCGGCGACTGCATCCTGACCTCGACCGGGATCATCATCCACGTCGGCACCATGGGCGCGGCGATCAAGTACATGA
>DATFAA010000062.1:0-13966 GCA_035255045.1 Rhodocyclaceae bacterium
GCCGATGCCGCAGACGCCGGTACGGACAGTTTCGAGAATCAGGCCGCCGTCGATGGCAGCGATGAAGGAATCGAGCTTGGCGCTGGCGCCGGTCAGCTCGATGACGTAGGTGGATTCGGTGACGTCGATGACGCGGCCGCGGAAGATGTCGGCCATGCGCTTCATCTCCTCGCGGTCCTTGCCGGTGGCCCGCACCTTGATGAGCATGAGCTCGCGCTCGGAGTGGGCGGCTTCGGACAGATCCACCACCTTGACCACATCCACCAGCTTGTTGAGCTGCTTGGTGATCTGCTCGAGGACATCGTCGGAACCGCGGGTGACGATGGTCATGCGGGACAGGGACGGGTCCTCGGTGGGAGCCACGGTCAGGGATTCGATGTTGTAGCCCCGGGCGGAAAAGAGGCCCGAGACCCGGGACAGGGCGCCGGCTTCGTTCTCCAGCAGGACGGAAATGATGTGTCGCATATTGTTTTCTCCCCCCTTACAGGTCTTCGGCCAGGATCATCTCGGTCAGCCCCCGGCCGGCGGCGACCATGGGGAAGACGTTGGCGGTGGGATCGATGATGAAGTCCATGAACACCAGCCGGTCCTTGTACTCGGTGAAGGCCTGGCGCAGGGCCGGCTCCACGTCCTCGGGCTTCTCGATCTTCATGCCGACGTGGCCGTAGGATTCGGCCAGCTTGACGAAGTCGGGCAGGGAGGTGACGTAGGACTGGGAGTAGCGGCTGGAATAGAACATCTCCTGCCACTGGCGCACCATGCCCAGGTAGCCGTTGTTGAGGTTGATGATCTTGATGGGCAGCTCGAACTGCTTGCAGGTGGAAAGCTCCTGGATGCACATCTGGATGGAGGCTTCACCGGTGATGCAGGCCACCTGGGCGTCCGGGTTGGCGAACAGCACGCCCATGGCGTAGGGCAGACCGACGCCCATGGTGCCGAGACCACCGGAGTTGATCCAGCGCCGGGGCTTGTCGAACTTGTAGTACTGGGCCGCGAACATCTGGTGCTGGCCGACGTCCGAGGTGATGTAGGCATCGCCGCCGGTGACTTCGTAGAGCTTCTGCACCACGTACTGGGGCATGATCAGGTTGTCCTGCTTGAAGCGCAGGCAATCGCGGCCGCGCCACTCGCCGATCTGCTTCCACCAGTCGGCGACGGCGACCTTGTCGGTCTTGAAGCTGGCGTCCATGAGCTTGAGCATCTCGTCCAGGACGTCCGGCACGTTGCCGACGATGGGCACGTCCACCTTCACCCGCTTGGAGATGGAGGAAGGATCGATATCCACGTGGATGATCTTGCGGGGCTCCTCGCTGAAATGGGCGGGATTGCCGATGACCCGGTCGTCGAAGCGGGCGCCCACAGCCAGGATCACGTCGGCGTGGTGCATGGCCATGTTGGCTTCGTAGGTGCCGTGCATGCCCAGCATGCCGACCGACTGGCGGTCGGTGGCGGGATAGCCGCCCAGGCCCATGAGGGTGTTGGTGACCGGGAAGTCGAGGCGACGGGCCAGCTCGGTGAGCTTGTCGGCGGCGTCAGACAGGATCACCCCGCCGCCGGCGTAGATGATGGGGCGCTTGGCCTCCTGCAGCAGCTGCACGGCCTTCTTGATCTGCCCCAGATGCCCCTTGACCACCGGGTTGTAGGAGCGCATCTGGACGGTCTTGGGATACTCGAACTCGCACTGCTGGGCGGTCACATCCTTGGGGATGTCCACCACCACCGGACCGGGGCGGCCGGTCGAAGCGATGTGGAAGGCCTTCTTGATGGTGGAGGCCAGGTCCTTGACGTCCTTG
The DNA here is from genome assembly GCA_035255045.1 of Rhodocyclaceae bacterium. Lineage (GTDB taxonomy): Bacteria > Pseudomonadota > Gammaproteobacteria > Burkholderiales > Rhodocyclaceae > JAGTRP01. Next base: position 1,794 of record DATFAA010000062.1, read on the forward strand.
ACCAGGAAATTGTGCTTGACGCAGGGGCGGGTAATGCCGACGGTGTCGCATTCCTGGAAGGCGTCCTGGCCGATGTAGGCGGTCGGCACCTGGCCGGTGATCACCACCATCGGCACGGAGTCCATGTAGGCGGTGGCGATGCCGGTCACCGTGTTGGTGACACCGGGACCGGAAGTGACGAGGGCCACGCCGACCCGTTGGGAAGAGCGGGAGTACGCATCAGCCGCGTGCACCGCAGCCTGCTCGTGGCGGACCAGGATATGCTTTACCTGGTCCTGCTTGAACAAGGCATCATAAATGTGGAGTACCGAGCCGCCCGGGTAGCCGAACACGTAGTCCACCTTTTCTTCCTGCAGGCACCTGATTACAATTTCTGCACCGCTGATCATGTTATTCCGCCCAATAAAGCTGTTGCCTGAAAAACCTGTAACCTTAATCGACTGACCTCTATCGGTCAAGGCACAGCGCCATAATCATAAGCTTTTCAAGGGTTTCCAACAGGGAGACACTGTCCTGGCATCACCAAACGAACTGTCGCACTTTCTCGAATCGGTCGAGCGCCGCGCTTTCAAGCAAGCCATGTTCGCCGTCCGCGACGAGGAGGCCGCCCTCGACGTGGTCCAGGACAGCATGCTGAAACTTGCGGAAAAGTACGGAGACCGTCCAAGCGACGAATTTCCCATGATTTTCCAAAGAATTCTCCAGAACACCATCCGGGACTACTATCGCCGCACCAAGGTGCGTTCCATGTGGACCACCGTCCTTTCGGCCTTCTCGCCGGACGACGAGGAGGACCACGATCCCCTGGAAACCCTGGAAACCGAGGACTCCTCCAAGTTTGCCCCGCCGCCGGAAGCACAGGTTTCCCAGGCCCAGATGCTGGCCGCCATCGAAGACGAGATTAGAAAGCTGCCGCCCCGTCAACGGGAAGCCTTTCTGATGCGTTACTGGGAAGACATGGATGTGGCCGAAACCGCGGCCGCAATGGGCTGCTCGGAAGGCAGCGTCAAGACTCATTGCTCGCGCGCCACCCACGCGCTGGCGGCAGCCCTGTCTGCCAAAGGGATCAAGCTATGACCGAAGACCGTTTCGCTTACAGCGTCCGGCAGGCCCTGAACCATGGCTTGTCGGACATGTCGCCTGCCACTTCCCGGCGCCTGGAGGCTGCGCGCCACTTGGCCCTGGCACGCCAGAAGCAGGCGGTTCCCCAGCTTTCCCTGGCAGTAGCGGGCCATGGCACCATTCACTTCGGCGCCGCCGCCCCCTATCTCAAGCAGGCCCTGGCAATCCTGGCGCTGCTGCTCGGCATGTGGATCGCCTTCTATTGGCACAGCCACCAGTACATCGCCGAGCTCGAAGAGGTGGACAGCGCCCTTCTGGCCGACGATCTGCCGCCGGAAGCCTTTCTCGACCAGGGATTCTTCGAATGGCTAAACGACTCCTCGGAGGAATAGCGCTCTGCGCTGTCCTCCTGGCGCCGAGCCTGGCCCAGACGCCGACCACCACGGTGATCGGCACCCCGCCGCAGCCCGCCTGGAAGGAACTCTCCGTCGAGCAGCGCGCCATTCTCTCCCCCCTCGGCAACGAGTGGGACAGGATGGAGAATTACCGGCGCAAGAAATGGCTGGGAATCGCCGACCGCTACTCCAAGATGTCCCCTGCCGAGCAGCGCCGGGTGCAGGACCGCATGCGGGAGTGGGCCACCATGACCCCGGAGCAGCGCGCCAAGATCCGCGACAGCTACAAGGAATTCCAGCAACTATCCCCGGAAAAGAAACAGGCGGTGAAGGAGAAGTGGGAAACCTACTCCAAGCTGCCCGAAGAGGAAAAGGCCAGGATCAAGCAGGGTAAGGGGGCCGCCAAGGCCCCTGCTCCCGCCGAACCGGCCGCTGCCCAGCCGGCGCCCCAGGAGCCGGCTGCCGCGGCACCCTCCGCAGTGCCTGCCCCCACCACCCCTGAAACCCCAAAGCCCTAATGACCAATATACAACCGGGCATTGTTCGCCGCCTGGCGAGCATGCTCTACGAAATACTGCTCCTGCTGGGAGTCCTGTCCGTGACCTTCATCCTGCCCCACATCCTGCTGGGGGTCTTCGCCAACCGCAGTGCCGGGCCCACTGTGGTCCAGGTGCATTTCTTCCTGGTGCTGATGGCCTATTTCGTCTGGTTCTGGCTGCACGGCGGCCAGACCCTGGCCATGAAGACCTGGAAGCTGCGCATCGTCAACGCCGACGGCGGCGCCCTGCGCCCCCTGCAGGCGGTGCTCCGCTACCTGGCGGCCTGGCCCAGCGTCATCCTGCTGGGCGCCGGCATCCTGTGGGCCCTGTTCGACCGGGACGGGCAGTTCCTGCACGACCGCATCGCCGGCACCCGCATAGTCTTCGAGCCCAACTGAGCGGTCAGCGCCGCTCGGTCCACCAGAGCATGCCCATGGCGGCCACCAGGAACAGGGCCGAGGGCATGGCGGCGCTGGCGAATGGTGGCCAGGAGTTGATCACCCCGAGGCTGGAGAACAGGCCGTTGAGCATGTGGAAGAGGATGCCCATCATGACGCCCCCGAAGATCTTCAGACTGACGCCGCCGACCCGGTTGTAGGAATAGCCGAAGGGCAGAGCCAGGGCGACCATGACCAGGGCCGCCAGGGGATAGATGAGCTTCTTCCAGATGGCGATCTCGTAGCGCTCGGTCTTCTGCTTGTTCTCGTAGAGGTGCCGGGTGTAGTTGAAGAGGCCGTAGAGGGACATGCGCTCCGGCGCCACCATGAGCACCGAGAGCAGGTCGGGATTGACGGCGGAGTGCCATTCCAGGGCGTCCTTCTTCTCGACCCGGGCCGCATCGCCTTCCAGGATCATGCTCACCACCCCGGTGAGCTTCCAGCGGTCGGGCGGCATGAACTCGCCTTCCTTGGCATCGGTGACCGACTCCAGGGCATTGTCCGCATCGAACTTGTAGATCCGAACCCCTTCCAGGCGGGCGTCGGGGGTGGCCGTGCGGATATTGACGAAGCTGCGCCCGTCCTTGACCCAGAGGCCGGAGTTGAAGCCCTGCAGGGCGATGACGTTGGTCATGGCGCGGGTGCGCAGCTCCTGGGCCATGCGCTCCGAGAAGGGCATCACCGCCTCTCCGACCAGCAGGGTGAGGAGCGCCAGCACGCCGGCCACCTTGAACAGGGTGACCAGCAGGTCTCGGGTCGCCAGGCCGGAGGCCCTCAGGACGGTGATCTCCGACTGGCGGGCCAACGCGGAGAGGGAATACAGGGTGCCGATCAGGGCGGCGATGGGGATGAGCTCGTACACCCGCCCCGGCAGGCTCAACAGGACGAATATCAGGGCGTGGACGAACTGGTAGCCGCCCTTGCCGATGCTGCGCAGCTCGTTGATCAGGTCGAAGAAGCTGAACAGCGCCAGGAAGGCCGCCAGCACCAGGAAGATGGCGGCGAAGGACTCCCGCATCACGTAGCGTTCGTAGAGCTTCAGGGCCATCAGCCGGCTCTCCGCTGCCAGGGCATGCGCGCCATCACCCGGCGGTAGAACAGCAGCCCCAGGGGCACCAGCATCACCGCGTGCACCGCCCACACCCCGAGCCAGAAGGGCATTTTGCCCTGGGCCACCCAGGCCTGGCTCATGGAAATCAGATTGCTGTAGATGGCATAGATGAGGATGGCGATGAGCATGTTGGCCGACCGCCCCGCCCGCGGATTGACGAAGGAAAGGGGTATGGCCAGCAGGCTGAGCAGGAGGGCCGAAACGGGCACGCCGACGCGCCACAGCAGCTCGGCCCGGCCGGCGTTGCTGTCATCGGCCAGCAGATCCCACAGGGGCATGCGGTTGGGCGCCCCCTCCGCCGGCTTGGCCTTGGCGTCCTCGGTGCGGAAGGCGTAGCGCTTGAACTCCATCACCTTGAATTCGGGAGTACCGGGCTCGACCTCGTAGCGCCGGCCGTTCTCCAGCACCATGAAGCGGTCGCCATTGGCGGCGAGTTCCTGGTGGCCGGAAGCGGCCATCACCACCCCCAGCTTGCCCTGGAGCATGGAAGTGACGAAGACATTCTTGACCTGGCTGGCATCTTCGGCGATGGCCTCCACGAACACCACCCGCTCCCCCTTCTTGGCCTCCCGGAAGGCCCCGGGGGAAACCTGGGAAGCCTCATTGCGGGTACTCAGGCGCTCCCGGTACTCGGCGCTCTTGTAGTTGGCCCAGGGGGACAGGAAGGCCGACAGGAGGCCGATGGCGAGCACCACCGGCAAAGAGAATTTCAGCACCGGCCGAATCCAGGCGGTGAGCGGCTGGCCGCAGGAAAACCATACCGCCATCTCCGAATCCCGGTAAGCCCGCGAAAGACTGAGCAAAATAGCAACAAATACCGTCAGAGACAGAAGGACGGGCATGAAGTTGAGCGCTGCGAACCCCAGGAGCACCAACACCGCTTCAGGCGCGACACGGCCGCCGGCCGCATCATTCAGCAGGCGGATAAGCTGGGTCGATGTGAGGATGGCAAGAAGCGCGACGCTGATTCCAGCCGCAGCGTGGACAAACTCGCGCCGGGCGGCGCGGTCGAATATCATGCTTTGACGAAACTGAAAAAATGCAGGGATAATCCTGCGAATGTCTGAAATTGCGTGACCAGGAGCGGCGAGTGGAATTTAGCATAAAAAGCGGTAGCCCGGAAAAGCAGCGCAGCGCTTGCGTCGTGGTCGGCGTCTTCGAGCCCCGAAAGCTCACCCTGCCGGCCGAACTGCTGGACAAGGCCTCCAACGGCTACATCTCGGACCTCATCCGGCGTGGCGACATGGAAGGCAAGGCCGGTTCCACCCTTCTCCTGCACAACGTCCCCGGCACCCTGTGCGACCGGGTGCTGCTGGTTGGACTGGGCAAGGAGCGGGAGTTCCACGAGAAGGAATACGGCGCCGCCATCCGCACCGCGGTCAAGACCCTGAACGAGACCGGCGCCTTCGACGCCTCCATCTTCCTCACCGAAATCAACATCAAGAAGCGCAGCGTCGCCTGGCGGGTGCGCCAGACTGCCGCCATCGCCCTCGACGCCACCTATCGCTTCGACCAGTTCAAGAGCAAGAAGGACGAGGTCCGCCGCCCCCTCAGGAAGCTCACCCTGGCGGTGGAGCGCCGCAACGAGCTGGCCCTGGCCGAAGAGGCCCTGGCCCAGGGCCAGGCCATCGCCGAAGGCATGGCCCTCGCCAAGACCCTGGGCAACCTGCCCGCCAACGTCTGCACCCCCGCCTACCTGGCCGACCAGGCCAGGCAGATGGCCGAGGAATTCAAGCTCGAATGCCAGATACTGGAGCGGGAGGACATGGAAGCCCTCGGCATGCATTCCCTGCTCGCCGTCGCCAAGGGCTCCCACCAGCCGCCCAAGTTCATCGTCCTCAGCCACAAGGGCGCCAAGGCCAGCGAGAAGCCGGTCGTCCTGGTGGGCAAGGGCATCACCTTCGACACCGGCGGCATTTCCCTGAAGCCGGCGGCCGAAATGGACGAGATGAAGTTCGACATGTGCGGCGCCGCCGGCGTCCTCGGCACCATGCGTGCCGTCGCCCGCATGCAGCTGCCCATCAACGTCACCGCCATCGTGCCCAGCACCGAGAACATGCCCGGCGGCAGCGCCACCCGGCCCGGTGACATCGTCACCTCCATGTCCGGGCAGACCATCGAGATCCTCAACACCGACGCCGAGGGCCGCCTCATCCTGTGCGATGCCCTTACCTACGCCGAGCGCTTCGAGCCGGCCGCGGTCATCGACGTCGCCACCCTCACCGGCGCCTGCGTCATCGCCCTGGGCCACGTCGCCACCGGCCTCCTGGCCAACAACGAGGGCCTGGCCCGGGAACTGCTGCACGCCGGCGAGGAAGCCCACGACCGGGCCTGGCAGCTGCCCCTCTGGGACGACTACCAGGAGCAGCTGAAGAGCCCCTTCGCCGACATGGCCAATATCGGCGGCCGCCCGGGCGGCACCATCACCGCCTCCTGCTTCCTGTCCCGCTTCACCAAGAAGTACGACTGGGCCCACCTGGACATCGCCGGCACCGCCTGGAAATCCGGCAGCGAGAAGGGCGCCACCGGCCGGCCGGTCCCCCTCCTCACCCATTTCCTCCTGAAGCGGGCCGGCAAGCTCAATTGACCCAGGTCTTCTTCTACCACGGGGCGCCCGACAAGCTGGCCGCCGCCTGCTCCCTCCTCGGCAAGGCTGCCGCCCAGAAGAAGCCGGTGCTGGTCTATGCCCCCCAGGCCGACGTGGCCGGGCTCCTGGACCGGCTGCTGTGGACCCAGTCCGCCCTGGGCTTCGTCCCCCACTGCCGGGCAGACTCCCCCCTGGCCGCCGAAACCCCCATCCTGATCGCCGATTCCCTGGAGCAGTTGCCCCAGGACGAGCGCCTGATGAACCTGGGCCCCGCCGTGCCCCCCGGCTTCTCCCGCTTCCAGAGCCTGATCGAAGTGGTCGGCCAGGAAGAGGCGGACCGTACCGCCGCCCGGGACCGGGTCAAGTTCTACAAGGACCGGGGCTACGAGATTCGTTACTTCGACCTGTCGGAACGCTGAAATGGAGCACGACCCGGAACACGACCAGGAAAGCGGCAGCCTCAGTTCCGTCGTCGCCCGGGCCGACGCCCTCATGCGGCGGCGCCAGTTCCTGCTGCCGGCGGAGGGCGAAGACCTGCCGGTGCTGACCGAGGTGGTCGACCCCGACGCCGACCTGCCCATCCTCACGGCCGAAGAGTATTCCTGGCCCGAGGCCCTCGAACCCGAGCCGCCGTCCCCTGACCCTGCAGTCCTCGACATCCTGGCCCACGAACTCGCCCGTCGCCTCGGCGAACGCCTGGCCGCCGAGATTCCCGACCTGGTGGCGACGGCGCTCCAGTCCGTCCTCACCGAGGTGGGGGAAGAACTGCGCCAGGGCCTCGCCGCCACCACCGAGACCGCCATCCGGGATTTCCTGGCCGAGCGGGAACGGCTAGCCAGACTCCAGCGCCAGGACTGACCCATGGACGACTTCGTCACCTACGAGCAGGACGGTCCCGTCGTCACCCTCACCCTCAACCGTCCCGACACCCGCAATGCCCTCACCGGCCCCGCCGAGTGGGATGCCGTGGTGGCGGCCTGCGAGCGGGTGCAGCGGGACGATGCCGTCAAGGTGGTGATCGTCACCGGCGCCGGCAGCGCCTTCTGCGCCGGCGGCAACGTCAAGGATTTCCGGGACAAGCAGGGCCTCGCTGCCGGCACCCCGGCCGAGGTGCGGGAAAACTACCGGCGCGGCATCCAGAACATTCCCCTCGCCTTCCACCGCCTCGACATCCCCACCATCGCCGCGGTGAACGGCCCGGCCATCGGCGCCGGCTGCGACCTGGCCTGCATGTGCGACATCCGCATCGCCTCGGACCGGGCCAGCTTCGCCGAGAGCTTCGTCAAGCTCGGCCTCATCCCCGGCGACGGCGGCGCCTGGCTGCTGCAGCGGGCGGTGGGCTACGCCAGGGCGGCGGAACTGGCCTTCACCGGCGACCTCCTGGACGCCCGGGAAGCCGAGCGCATCGGCCTGGTCTCCCGGGTGGTGCCGGCCGAGAATCTGCTGGCCGAGGCCCGTGCCCTGGCCGGCCGCATCGCCGCCAATCCGGGCCTGGCCCTGCGCATGACCAAGTCCCTGCTGCGGGAAGCCCAGACCAGCCGCCTCGACACCCTTCTCGAACTGGCCGCCGCCTACCAGGCCCTCACCCACCACTCGGCCGAGCACGACGACCTGGTGAAGGCCTTCCTCGCCGCCCGCAAGTAAGGGCCTGCCTCACTCCCGGCCCGGGTGCACCATGGCGGCCGGGACCACCCAACGGTCGAAATCCTCCGCCTGGACGTAGCCCAGGGCCAGGGCGGCCTCCTTCAGGGTGCTGCCCTCCTTCTGGGCCTTCTTGGCGATCTCGGCGGCCTTGTCGTAGCCGATGTGGGGCGTCAGGGCGGTCACCAGCATGAGGGAACGCTCCATCAGCTCGGCGATGCGCTCCCGGCGGGCCTCGATGCCCCGGGCGCAGTGCTCCTCGAAGCTGGCCATGCCGTCGGCCAGGAGGCGCAGGCTCTGCAGGCAGTTGTGGGCGATCAGGGGCTTGAAGACATTAAGCTCGAAATTGCCCGAGGCGCCGCCGAAATTGACCGCCACGTCGTTGCCGAAGACCTGGCAGCAGACCATGGTCAGGGCCTCGTTCTGGGTGGGATTGACCTTCCCCGGCATGATCGAGCTGCCCGGTTCGTTTTCCGGAATGCCCAGTTCCCCCAACCCGCAGCGCGGCCCCGAGGCCAGCCAGCGCACGTCGTTGGCCATTTTCATGAGGGCGGCCGCCAGGGTCTTGAGGGCGCCGTGGGCGGCGACCAGGGCCTCGTGACCGGCCAGGGCGGCGAACTTGTTGCCGGCGCTCCTGAAGGGCAGCCCCGTGCGCCGGGCCAGCTCCGCCGCTACCCGGTCGCCGAACTCGACGTGGGTGTTGAGGCCGGTGCCCACCGCCGTGCCGCCCGCGGCCAGTTCGTAGAGGCCGGGCAGGATGGCGGCGACCAGGGTTTCGCCGTGGTAGAGCTGGGCCACGTAACCGGAGAATTCCTGGCCCAGGGTCAGCGGCGTTGCATCCTGGAGGTGGGTGCGGCCGATCTTGACCACATGGGCGAACTCCCCCGCCTTGGCGGCCAGGGTGCCGCGCAGCCTGAGGAGGGCCGGCAGCAGCCGCTCGGAGAAGGCGACGGCGGCCGCCACGTGCATGGCCGTCGGGAAGATGTCGTTGGACGACTGCCCCAGGTTCACCTCGTCGTTGGGATGGACCCGCCTTCCCTCCCCCCGGCTGCCGCCGAGGAGTTCCGAGGCCCGGTTGGCGAGGACCTCGTTCATGTTCATGTTGGTCTGGGTGCCCGAGCCGGTCTGCCACACCGACAGGGGAAATTCCTCCGGGTGGCGGCCGGCAATCACCTCGTCGGCAGCCTGAACGATGGCCTCGGCCTTGTCGGCGGCCAGCAGGCCCAGGTCCCGGTTGGCGACGGCGCAGGCCCGCTTGACCTCGGCCAGGGCGAGGACGAGTTCCGCCGGCATGCGCTCCCTGGAAATATGGAAATGCTCCAGGGAGCGCTGGGTCTGGGCGCCCCACAGGTGCTCGCCGGGCACCTCGATGGGGCCGAAACTATCCCTCTCGACTCTGGGGGCGGACATGACGGGTTCCTCGCGTCTGAACGGAAGTTTGGCGGCCACGGTCAACGGTGGAAAGCCGGAGCCGAGCCATGCCACATAACCTCTTGAATACACTGCAATCCTTTGGTTTCGAGTCGGGCGCCAGCGCCAAGTTCTATTCCCTGCCGGCCCTGGGGGAGGCGCTGGGAGTGCAGATTTCCCGGCTGCCGGTCTCCATCCGCATCGTCCTGGAATCGGTGCTGCGCAATTTCGACGGCAGGAAGATCACCGAGGACCATGTCCGCCAGCTGGCCGGCTGGCAGCCCCAGGCACCCCGGGTGGCCGAGATTCCGTTCGTGGTGGCCCGCATCCTCCTCCAGGACTTCACCGGCGTGCCGCTGCTCTGCGACCTCGCTGCCATGCGCAGCCTGTCCCAGCGCCTGGGCCGCGACCCCTCCCTGGTGGAGCCCCTGGTGCCGGTGAACCTGGTCATCGACCACTCGGTGCAAGTGGACCACTACAACCTGCCCAACGCCTTCGCCCTCAACATGGAGCTGGAATTCAAGCGCAACACCGAGCGCTACCGCTTCATCAAATGGAGCATGCAGGCCTTCGATACCCTGCGCGTGGTGCCGCCGGAAATCGGCATCGTGCACCAGGTGAACCTGGAGTACCTGGCCCGGGGCGTCTGGCAGAAGGATGGCGTCTACTACCCCGACACCCTGGTCGGCACCGATTCCCACACCACCATGATCAACGGCCTGGGCAGCGTCGCCTGGGGGGTCGGCGGCATCGAGGCGGAAGCCTGCATGCTGGGTCAGCCCTTCTACTTCCTGACCCCGGACGTAGTCGGGGTGCATCTCCACGGCCGCCTGCAGGAGGGGACCACCGCCACCGACCTGGTCCTCCACATCACCGAGCGGCTGCGCAAGCTCAAGGTGGTGGGCAAGTTCATCGAATACTTCGGCGAGGGCGCCGCCTCCCTGGCCCTCCCCGACCGCGCCACCATCGGCAACATGTCGCCGGAGTACGGCGCCACCATGGGCTTCTTCCCGGTGGATGACGAGACCGTGGCTTACCTGGCCGCTACCGGCCGCAGCCCCGGGGAGATCGACGCCTTCCGCAGCTATTTCCGGGCCCAGGGCCTGTTCGGCATGCCCCAGCCGGGGGACATCGACTACAGCGACCTGGTGGAGATCGACCTGGGCGAAGTGCGGGCCAGCGTCTCCGGCCCCAAGCGCCCCCAGGACCGCATCGACCTCCCGGACCTGGGAGCCCGTTTCACCGAGATGTTCTCCCGTTCGGTGGCCGAAAACGGCTACGGCAAGAAGGCGGAGGTACTCGCCCACCGCTACCCGGTGCAAAAGCAGGAGCGGGGGCTGGTGGCCGAGACCGAGGTCCGCTCCCGGCCCCTGACCGCCCGCCACGAGAAGGAGATGCTGGATAACCGCCCCCTGGTGCCCTCCGACGAGGTGCTGCCCTCGGAAACCATGTCGGCGGACATCGAGATCGGCCACGGCGACGTGCTGATCGCCGCCATCACCTCCTGCACCAACACCTCAAACCCGGCGGTCATGCTGGCGGCCGGCCTGCTGGCCAAGAAGGCGGTGGAACAGGGCCTCAAGGTCAACGAGCACGTCAAGACCTCCCTCGCCCCCGGCTCCCGGGTGGTGACCGAATACCTGAAGAACGCCGGCCTCCTGCCCTACCTGGAGCAGCTCGGCTTCCGCCTGGTGGGTTACGGCTGCACCACCTGCATCGGCAATTCCGGGCCGCTCGATCCGGACCTGGAGGAAACCATCACCGATAAGGACCTGATCTGCGCCGCGGTGCTCTCCGGCAACCGCAATTTCGAGGCCCGCATCCATCCCAACATCAAGGCCAATTTCCTCATGAGCCCGCCCCTGGTGGTGGCCTTCGCCATCGCCGGCCGGGTCAATATCGACCTCACCCGGGAACCCCTGGGCACCACCCCCAAGGGCCACCCGGTCCATCTCCGGGACATCTGGCCGTCCTCCCGGGAGATCAACGAGGTCATGGGCTCCGCCACCGACCCGGAGACCTACCGCAGCCTCTACGCCAACGTCGCCGAGGAAAATCCCCTGTGGAACGCCATCACCGCCGGCACCGGCGAGGCCTACACCTGGCAGGACTCGACCTACATCGCAGAGCCGCCCTTCTTCCAGGGCTTCCAGCTGACTCCGACGCCCGTGACCGACATCCGCAACGCCCGTCCCCTGGCCATCTTCGGCGACTCGGTGACCACCGACCACATCAGCCCGGCCGGCTCCATCAAGCCTACCTCCCCGGCCGGCCAGTACCTCCAGTCCAAGGACGTGGCCATCAGCGAATTCAACAGCTACGGCTCCCGCCGGGGCAACCATGAGGTCATGATGCGGGGCACCTTCGCCAATGTCCGCATCCGCAACCTCATGCTGCCGCCCCGGGAGGACGGCACCCGCATCGAGGGCGGCATCACCCTCTGCCAGCCCGAGGGCAAGACCACCACCATCTACGAGGCGGCCATGCACTACATGGCCCAGGGCACGCCGACGGTGATCTTCGCCGGCGAGGAGTACGGCACCGGCTCGAGCCGGGACTGGGCGGCCAAGGGCACCCTGCTCCTCGGGGTGAAGGCGGTGATCGCCCGGAGCTTTGAGCGCATCCACCGCTCCAACCTGGTGTGCATGGGAGTCCTGCCCCTCCAGTTCAAGGGCGGCGACAGCGCCCAGTCTCTGGGCATCGTCGGCGACGAGGACTTCGACATCATCGGCGTCGAGGGCGGCTTCAGGCCCCAGCAGGACGTCACCCTGGTCATCCGGCGCCCGGACGGCGGCCGCCAGGAGATCAAGCTCCTGCTGCGCATCGACACCCCCATCGAGGTGGATTACTACCTCAACGGCGGCATCCTGCCCTACGTGTTCCGGCTCCTGATGGCAGCCTGAGCCGGTTTATTCGGCCCTTCGCCCCTGCGCGCCCCCCGGCTCGGCCTCCCGAGCCGGTATAATCCGGCCTTTTCCGCGCATTTTCCTT
>DATFAA010000063.1:0-8074 GCA_035255045.1 Rhodocyclaceae bacterium
GATCTGCTTGGAGAGCAGGACGCTTTCCGGTGTATTGATGTCCCGGAGCTGGTCGCCGTCCTCGAAGGTCTCGGCGTCGTCCGTGTCGAACTCCGTGGTGGTCGGGGCACGGCGATTCTGGGACACCAGATAATTCTTGGCCGTATTGATGCCGATGCGGTAGAGCCAAGTGTAGAAGGCACTCTCCCCCCGGAACGAGGGTAGAGCTCGGTAGGCCTTGATGAAGGCTTCCTGGGTCACATCTTCGACTTCAGCCGGATCTCGGATAAAGCGAGACAACAGACGTCCCAGTTTTCGCTGGTACTTGCCTACTAAAAGGTCAAAGGCGTGTTTGTCACCGCCTTGAGCCTTTTCAACCAGCTTTTGGTCAATTTCGCGCTCGCTCATGGCTAGTATTTCCCTGGGGGGAGTGTAATTGGTATGTTTCGACCCAGTATAGCTCAGTCCCCCCCCCTGGGAAGAGACTTTGCGTCCTTCTTTGTGACGAAATGTAACGGTTTAATCCCATGGCTCCGTGCTATATTCAGACCAAAATCCTACAAACGGCGAAGAACAGCGTGCTCAATTTTGACGTCCTTATCATCGGCAGTGGATTGGCCGGGCAGTCGGCTGCCCTGCGGCTGGCAAATCACTGCAAAGTGGCATTGATCAGCAAACGTAGCCTCGAAGACAGCGCCTCGGGCTGGGCCCAAGGCGGTATCGCCGCCGTCCTGGACAGCCAGGATTCCATCGAAGCCCATATCCGTGACACCTTCATTGCCGGCGCCTGGCTCAACGACGAACAAGCCACACGCTTCGTGGTGGAGAACGGCCGCCGAGCCATCGAATGGCTCATCGACCAGGGCGTTCCCTTCACCCAGGACAGTGCCGGCTATCACCTGACACGGGAAGGGGGACACAGTGCCCGCCGGGTCATCCACGTTGCCGACGCCACCGGCCTGGCCGTCCAGGATACCCTGACCCCGAAGGTGCGCGCCCACCCGAACATCACGGTGCTGGAAGACCATATCGCCATCGACTTGATTACCGGCACCAAGCTCGGGCTCGCCTCCAACCGCTGTTACGGCGCCTATGTCCTGGACCGGCGCAGCGGCCATGTGGTCACCGTTGGCGCCCCGAACACCCTGATCGCCACTGGCGGCGCCGGCAAGGTCTATCTCTACACCACCAATCCCGACACCTCCACCGGCGACGGCATCGCCATGGCGTGGCGGGCCGGCTGCCGCGTGGCGAACATGGAATTCATCCAATTCCACCCCACCTGCCTCTACCACCCCCAGGCCAAGTCTTTCCTGATTTCCGAAGCCGTACGCGGCGAAGGTGGTCTGCTGAAACTGCCGGACGGCACCCGCTTCATGCTCGAGCATGACGAGCGGGGCGAACTGGCGCCCCGGGACATCGTCGCCCGCGCCATCGACTTCGAAATGAAGAAGCGCGGCCTGGACTGCGTCTTCCTCGATATTTCCCACAAGGGCGAGGAATTCATCCGCTCCCATTTCCCCAATATCCACGCCCGCTGCCTGGAACTGGGCATCGACATCACCAAGGAAGCGATCCCGGTGGTCCCTGCCGCCCACTACACCTGCGGCGGCATCGTCACCGACCTCCGTGGCCGCACCGACCTGGCCGGCCTCTACGTGGCCGGCGAAGCTTCGTGCACAGGCCTGCATGGCGCCAATCGCCTGGCCTCCAACTCACTGCTTGAATGCGTCGTCTATGCGGAAGCCGCGGTCAAGGACATGCTGTCCCAGCCGGCGTCCGAGCTGCCGATCCTGCCCCAATGGGACGAAAGCCGGGTAACCGATGCCGATGAGGAAGTGGTCATCTCCCACAACTGGGACGAGCTGCGCCGCTTCATGTGGGACTATGTCGGCATCGTGCGGACCAACAAGCGGTTAAAGCGAGCCCAGCACCGCATCCGCCTGCTGATGCGGGAGATCGACGAGTTCTACGCCAATTTCCGGGTCAGCCACGACCTTATCGAGCTGCGTAACCTGGTGCAGACTGCCGACCTCATCGTCCGCTGCGCCATGCAGCGCCATGAGAGCCGGGGACTGCACTTCTCCAGGGATTATCCGGAGATGGCCCCCACAGCCCGCAACACGGTCCTCAGGCGGCGTCCTTCGCGGCGGTGAAATCCGCTTGCCAGCGGAGCCATACCCGCAGGCAGCGGAATTCCTTGATGGTGGTGCAGTCGGGCAGCACCACCAACGCCACCCTACCCTCGGGGAGCTTCAGACGGACAGCGGTCAGCCATGGATGAACTGTCGCCCCGGGCAGCAGCTCGGCCGGGCGAAACCCTTCTTCGCCGGCGAACTGGCACTCCAGGCGTCCGTCGCCCAGAAGCCGCAATCCTGTGACCCTGGCAAACCACAGCCGTCGCGAAACCGCCAACGACACGGTGAACGCGGCGATCACTGCCACCCTGACCCAAAGCGGCCAGGGCGTGAAGACGGCGGCCGCGAACGCCAACCCATGGATGGCCACCATACCCGCCGTGGCCAAAAAAGAACGGTGCAGCCCGATGGTCATCGGCAGCTGCACCGTCGTGTTTCCGGCCTAGCTCTTAGACGCGCTTGAAGGCCACCGTGCCGTTGGTCCCGCCAAAACCGAAGGAATTGGAGAGGGCAGCATCGATCTTCATCTCCCGCGCCTTGTTGGCGCAGTAGTCCAGGTCGCAGCGCTCGTCCTGGTTGAAGATATTGATGGTCGGCGGCGAAATCTGGTGGTGGATCGCCAGGGTGGTGAACACCGCCTCGATACCGCCGGCAGCGCCCAAAAGGTGCCCGGTCATGGACTTGGTGGAATTGACCACCAGGTTCTTGGCCGCGTCGCCGAAGGCGCGCTTGACCGCCATCGTCTCCGCCAAGTCCCCCAGGGGAGTGGAGGTGCCGTGGGCGTTCACGTACTGCACGTCGGCGGCGGACAGGCCGGCGTTCTTCAGGGCCGCCAGCATGCAGCGGCGGGCGCCGTCGCCATCCTCGGCCGGCTGGGTCATGTGAAAAGCGTCGGCGCTCATGCCGTAGCCGGCCACCTCGGCGTAAATCTTGGCACCGCGAGCCTTGGCATGCTCATACTCCTCGAGCACCATGACGCCTGCCCCTTCGCCCAGGACGAATCCATCCCGGTCCTTGTCCCAGGGACGGCTGGCCGTCTCGGGATCATCGTTGCGGGTGGACAGGGCACGGGCAGCGCAGAAGCCGCCGAGACCCAGGGGCGAAACGGTCGATTCGGCACCGCCGGCGACCATCACGTCGGCGTCGCCGTACTCGATGATGCGGGCAGCCTCGCCCACCGAATGGGTTCCGGTGGTGCAGGCGGTCACCAGGGCGATGTTCGGGCCCTTGAAGCCGTACATGATGGACAGGTTGCCCGAAATCATGTTGATGATGGAGCCCGGGACGAAGAAAGGCGAAATCTTTCGTACGCCGCCGGTCATGTACTCTTCCTTGGTGGCTTCGATCAGCGGCAAGCCGCCGATGCCGGAGCCGATGGCGACGCCGATCCGCTCCGCGTCGGCCGAATTCTGGTCCAGGCCCGCATCACGGACGGCCTGGATGCCGGCCGCCATGCCGTAGTGGATGAAAGCGTCCATGCGGCGCGCTTCCTTGGGCGACAGATAGGCTCCGATATCGAAGTCCTTGACCTCGCCGGCAAACTGCACCGGGAAGGAAGACGCATCGAATTTCTTGATGGGGGCAATGCCGGAGCGGCCGGCAAGCAGATTCTGCCAGGCCTCTTCGACGGTGTTGCCGACCGGGCAGACGATGCCCAGACCGGTGATAACGACTCTGCGACGTGCCAAGGTGCACTCCGAAAGCAAATACGGCAAGGCCGACCAAGGGGCCGGCCTTGTCCTTGTAAAACCAGAAATGGATTACTTCTTGTTGGCGAGGATGTAATCGACCGCCTGCTGGACCGTGGTGATCTTCTCGGCCTCTTCGTCGGGGATCTCGCACTCGAACTCTTCTTCGAGGGCCATCACCAGCTCGACGGTGTCCAGCGAATCCGCGCCCAGATCGTCCACGAAGGAGGACTCGTTCTTGATGTCCGCTTCGTTCACGCCGAGTTGTTCGGCGACGATTTTCTTGACGCGTTCTACGATGTTATCCATTCAAAAATCTCCTTCTCCCTTTACGGGCACGAAAAAACATTACAAGTTTACCAAAAGCCGGCCTCGCCGGAAATCAATCCATGAACATACCGCCATTGACGTGGATGGTCGTGCCGGAAATGTAGGCCGCTCCCGGCGAAGCCAGGAAGGCCACAGCGGCCGCCACGTCTTCCGGCGTCCCCGCCCGCCCCAGGGGAATGCTGGCGAGCATGGACTCCTTCTGCTTCTCGTCCAGGGCGTGGGTCATGTCGGTGCCGATGAAGCCGGGGGCGACGCAATTCACCGTGATGTTGCGGCTCCCCAGCTCCCGCGCCAGGGATCGGCTCATGCCGGCGACCCCGGCCTTGGCGGCACAGTAGTTGGCCTGACCGGGGTTGCCGGCATGTCCCACCACTGAGGTGATGTTGATGATCCGCCCCTGGCGGGCCTTCATCATGCCCCGCATCACCGCCTTCGAGAGGCGGAACACAGCCTTCAGGTTGGTATCGATGACGGCGTCCCATTCCTCGTCCTTCATGCGCATGGCGAGGTTGTCCCGGGTGATGCCGGCGTTGTTCACGAGGATTCCGACCGGTCCGAATTCTTTGTCGATGGCGCCGATGACTCCATCCACCTGCTCCTGGTCGCGGACCTCCAGCACCATGCCTTTGCCCTTGACCCCGGCTTCCGCCAGGTAGGCGGCGATCTTCCCGGCCCCATCTTCGCTGGTGGCGGTACCGACCACGGTAGCGCCGAGGCGGCCGAGTTCGAGGGCAATGGCGCGGCCGATGCCACGGGTGGCGCCGGTGACGAGGGCGACTTGTCCTTGCAGCATGGCCATCACTCCAGGTTCAGGTTGGCTTCGACCGCGGCCAGATCGGCCAGGGCCACGCCATTGATGCCGTCGGCGCAGCGCTTGGTCAGTCCCGCCAGCACCTTGCCGGGACCGCATTCGGCAACCATGGAAACACCCATGCCAGCCATCTTCTGGATGGTCTCCACCCAGCGCACCGGGTTGTAGGCCTGGCGCACCAGGGCATCCTTGATGCGGGCCGGATCGCTTTCGACCGCGACATCCACGTTGTTGATGACGGAGATCTGCGGGGCGTTGAAATCGAGCTCATTCAGCCGGGCCGCCAACTTGTCGGCCGCCGGACGGATAAGCGAGGAATGGAACGGCGCCGACACCGGCAGGGCCACGGCCCGCTTGGCGCCGCGGGCCTTGCAGGCCTCCATGGCGCGCTCGACGGCGCTCTTGTGGCCGGCGATGACGGTCTGGCCGGCGGCATTGAAATTGACCGGTTCCGCCACTTCGCCCTGCGCCGCCTCGGCACAGGCGGCGCGGATGCCGTCATCGTCGAGGCCGAGGATGGCGGCCATGGCGCCAGTACCCACAGGCACGGCTTCCTGCATGGCGGCAGCCCGCAGGCGCACCAGGGGAACCGCATCCTTGAAATCGATGACGCCCGCCGCCACCAGGGCCGAGTATTCGCCGAGGCTGTGTCCGGCCACCACGGCCGGCTTACGGCCGCCCTTCTCCTGCCATAGGCGCCAGACGGCGATGCCGGCGGTGAGCATGACGGGCTGGGTATTGACGGTCTGGGATAGCAGTTCGGCCGGCCCGTTGGCGACCATCTGCCAGAGGTCGTCGCCGAGGGCAGCGGAGGCCTCGTCGAAAGTGGCGCGGACCACGGGCGAATCGCCATAGGCGGCCATCATTCCCACGCTCTGGGAACCCTGGCCGGGGAAAACGAATGCAAAAGCCATGTCTGATCTCTCTTATTGTCAGAATTCGAGCAGGATCGCGCCCCAGGTGAAGCCGCCCCCCACTCCTTCCAGGAGTACCTTCTGGCCGCGCCGGATGCGCCCGTCGCGCACTGCCTCGTCAAGAGCCAGGGGCACCGAGGCAGCGGAAGTGTTGCCGTGGCGATCGACGGTAACGATCACCCGGTCCCGGCCGATCCCGAGCTTCCTGCCGGTAGCCTCGATGATGCGGATATTGGCCTGGTGCGGAATGAGCCAGTCCACTTCGGAGGTCGGGACCTCGGCGGCGGCACAGACTTCCTCGGCCACTTCGGCCAGGACCCGGACGGCGAATTTGAACACCGCCTGGCCGTCCATGCGCAGAAAGGGGTCGCCCACCACCTGGCCGCCGCAAATCTGGCCGGGCACGTTCAGGATGCCGTTCTGGCTGCCGTCCGCGTGCAGCGCCGTGGCCAGGATGCCCGGCTTGTCAGACGCCTCCAGCACCACCGCTCCGGCGCCGTCGCCGAACAGGACGCAGGTGCCGCGGTCTTGCCAGTCGAGGATGCGGGAGAATACCTCGGCCCCGACCACCAGGGCCTTCCTGTGGCTGCCGGAACGAATGAACTTGTCGGCAATCGAAAGGGCATAGGTGAATCCGGCACAAACGGCCTGGATGTCGAACGCAGTGGCGCCCTTGTTGCCCAACTTGCCCTGCAGCAGGCAGGCGGTGCTCGGGAAGATGAAGTCCGGGGTCGAGGTGGCGACGATGATCAGGTCCAGGTCCTCGGGCCGCACATCCGCCATGTCGAGGGCCCAGCGTGAGGCTTCCAGGGCCAGTTGACTCGAGGTGGTGCCCGCTTCCGCCAGATAGCGGGTCCGGATGCCGGTGCGGGTGACGATCCATTCGTCGCTGGTATCGATACCCCGGGCTGCCAATTCGTCGTTGCTTACCGGCTTGCCAGGCAGACAGCTGCCGACGCCGACCACGCGTGCATACATTCAGATGTTCTCCTCGGCCCGTGGGACCGTTTCCTTATCCGCCGCCATCTGGCCCATGCGCTCGGCGATGCGCTCCAGCACGCGATTCTCCGCCGCATCGAAGGCCCGACTGATGGCGTTGCCGAAGGCGAAGCTGTCGGCGGAACCGTGGCTCTTCACCGAAATGCCCTTCAGCCCCAGCAGGATGGCGCCATTGTAGCGGCGGTGGTCAACGCGCTTCTTGAAATTGTTGAGCACCGGCAGCGCCACCAGGGCCGCAAGCTTGGTCAGCAAATTGCGCTTGAATTCCTCCTTGAGGAAGGAAGTCAGCATCTGGGCCAGCCCCTCGGAAGTCTTGAGGGCAACGTTGCCGACGAAGCCGTCGCACACCACCACGTCGGCCCCCCCCTTGTAGATGCCATCGCCTTCGACGTTGCCGACGAAATTGAGGCCGGAATCCTGGAGGAGGTCGGCGGCTGCCTTGACCACCTCGTTGCCCTTGATCTCCTCCTCGCCGATATTGAGGAGGCCGACCGTCGGGCGATCCTTGTGATCCAGGGCCGAGGCCAGCATGGCGCCCATGATGCCGAACTGGAGCAGGTGCTCCGGGCCGCAATCCACGTTGGCTCCCAGGTCGAGCATGTGGGTATGGCCGCTGATGGTCGGCAGCTGGGTGCAGATGGCCGGCCGCTCGATGCCTGGCAGCATCTTGAGGACGAAGCGGGAAATGGCCATCAGGGCGCCAGTGTTGCCGGCCGAGACGCAAGCGTCCGCCTCCCCCTTCTTGACCAGGTTGATGGCGACCCGCATGGACGAGTCTTTCTTGTTCTTCAGGGCGACGGCGGGAGACTCGTCCATCCCCACCACCTGGGAGGCATGCACGACGCGCAGGCGTTCGCCTTCGCTCATGCCGCCGAGATGGGGGCGGATCGTTTCCTCGCGGCCGACCAGAACGAGGGCCGCACGGGGGTTGCCTTGGAGAAAACGGAGCGCCGCCGGCACTGTGACCGAAGGCCCGTGATCCCCCCCCATGCAATCGATGGCGATGCAAATTGTCATGGCAAAAGAAAAGGCAGGCAGTCCGTCAGGAACTGCCTGCCTCGCCTTGAATTATTACTCGCCCTTGCCCTTGACGACCTTCTTGCCGCGGTAGAAACCGGACGGGGAGATGTGGTGGCGCAGGTGCACCTCGCCGGTGGTCGGCTCGACAGCCACGGGCGGGTTGGTCAGGAAGTCATGGGCGCGGTGCATGCCACG
>DATFAA010000064.1:0-12822 GCA_035255045.1 Rhodocyclaceae bacterium
TGGGCGCGGTGCATGCCACGCTTGGACGGGGACTTTTTGTTCTGTTGAACGGCCATTTCGTTACTCCATAAAAATTCAGTTCGGCTTGCCCTTCAGCTTGGCCAGATCGGCGAACGGCGAAATCCGCTCCCCCGCCTCGGCCGCCCCAGGCAGACCACAATCCTCATGCCGCGGCGCCACCGGCAGGGTGAGAAGAATCTCATCCTCCACCAGCTCCGCGACGTCCAGACTCCCCGCCACCGGCAGAAAATCCCGCGTATCGTCCTCCAGCTCATCCTGGGACATCTCGGCACCTTCCGGTACCAGTTCCAGGACGCTATCCACCTCCACATCGAAGCGGATCGCCTCCAGGCAGCGCTGGCAGGCCAACGGCAGACTGCCGGAAACCGTCAGCCGCAACTGCGACTGGCCTCGCTCGCCCTTCAGTCCCTGCAAGCGGTAGCGCACTTCGCCGGAAACCTCGGCCAGCAGATCATGCAGGCGCTCAAGGTCGGAAATCGCCAGAGTTCTCTCCAGAACCCGGCCATCCCTGGCAAAAGCAAAGCTATCGATGGTGAGCTGTCGCGACATAAACGTTGAATGATATTATCTTTAGCTTTCCAAGTCAAAACCAAGCGATGACTCAAGACATCGCCGCAAGCCTCTGTTGCAGCTCAAATTTATGCCGACAAAACTAGTCCTTGCCTCGACTTCGCCGTATCGGCGCGAACTGCTGGGCCGCCTCGGCCTGCCCTTCGAGACCGCCAATCCGCAGACCGACGAGACCCCCACCCCCGGCGAGAGCCCCGAGGCCACCGCCCTGCGCCTGTCCGAGGCCAAGGCACGGGCCGTCGCGTCCAACTTCCCGGATGCCCTGATCATCGGCAGCGACCAGGTGGCGGTCATGGACGGGCGCGTTTTCGGCAAGCCCGGCGGCCACGACGCGGCAGTGGAGCAACTGCGCCAACTGCGCGGACGGACCGTCAATTTCTATACCGGCCTCTGCCTGCTCAACGCCCGGACCGGCCACACCCACGTCCGTGGCGTGCCCACCCTGGTCACTTTTCGCGACCTGTCGGACGACGAGATCGAAATCTACCTGCGGCGCGAGCAGCCTTACAACTGCGCCGGTGCCGCCAAATCCGAGGGACTCGGCATTGCCCTGCTAAAGAGCATGCAGGGCGACGACCCCAACGCCCTGGTCGGCCTACCCCTCATCGCCCTATGCGACATGCTGCGCGCCGAGGGAGTGGCGATCCTGTGAGCGCCGGCACGCTTTACCTGATCCCGGTGCCCCTCGGCCCCGGCGCCCCGGAAGCGGTACTGCCGCCGCCGGTGCTGGAGCATATCCGCCCCCTGCGCCATTTCGTCGTGGAGAACGCCAAGTCGGCCCGCGCCTTCCTGAAGGCGGTGGGCACTGCCCTCCCCCTCCAGGAATTGCAGTTGGGAGAACTCAACGAGCACACCCGGGCCGACGCCCTGGAGCGTCTGCTGGAGCCGCTGCTGGCCGGGAACGACGTCGGCCTCGTATCCGAAGCCGGCTGCCCGGCAGTGGCGGACCCCGGCGCCGACCTGGTGGCCCTGGCCCAGCGCAAGGGCGTCCGGGTGGCGCCCCTGGTGGGCCCCTCCTCCCTTCTCCTCGCCCTCATGGCATCGGGACTCAATGGCCAGCGCTTCGCCTTCCACGGCTATCTGCCGGCCAAGGAGCCGGAACGGCAGAAGACACTGCGGGACCTGGAGTCCGAATCCCGCAAGCGCCGCCAGACGCAGATCTTCATCGAGACCCCCTACCGCAACCGGCAGATGCTGGACAGCCTGCTGCAAACCTGCCAGCCGACCACCCGCATTACCGTCGCCACTGACCTGACGCTACCGGGGGAATCCGTCGTGACCCGCACCGCCGCCCAGTGGAAAAAAGAAACGCCGCCCGACATCGAGCGGCGTCCGACGGTGTTCCTGCTCCTCGCCTAGCGCATCCGCAGGGCGAAGCTCGCCGAAAAGCCATCCCAGAAACTGGTCATGGCGCCGGCGCCCAGGCGCTTGGCGAAACGCTCGGCGATATTGTCCTTGATCGAGTAATCGAGGACCTTCTCGGCCTTGATGACGTCCCGGGCCACCGAATCCACCGTCCCGAAGTCGTCGGCCAGCCCCAGCTGGATACTTTGTTCCCCGGTCCACATGAGGCCGGAGAACATCTCCGGCGTCTCCTTCAGGCGGTTGCCGCGCCCCTTCTTCACCACGTCGATGAACTGCTTGTGGATGTCGTTCAGGAGCAACTGGGCGTGGGCCTTGTGCCTGGCTTCCTGGGGCGAGAAGGGATCGAGGAAGCCCTTATTCTCGCCGGCTGTCAGCAGACGACGCTCGACCCCCAGCTTGTCCATAGTGCCGGTGAAGCCGAAGCCGTCCATGAGAACCCCGATGGAACCGACGATGCTGGCCTTGTTGACGTAGATCTTGTCCGCCGCCGCCGCCACGTAGTAGCCCCCGGAGGCGCACAAATCCTCGACCACGGCGTAGAGGGGCTTGTCCGGGTACTTGGCGCGCAACCGTCGGATTTCGTCGTTGACCATGCCGGCCTGGACCGGGCTGCCGCCGGGGCTGTTGATGCGCAGCACCACACCGACCGAATTCTTGTCCTCGAAGGCGCTCTGCAGGGCCGACATGAGCTTCTCGGCATTGGCCTCGCCCTTCGGCTCGATGACGCCGTTGAGATAGACCATGGCGGTATGCCGGGTTTCGTGGCCGCTGCTGGCATCCCAATCAACCAAGGCAATGAGTAGCCCGAGGAGATAGAAGAATCCAAGAAACTTGAAGAAGATCCCCCACCGTCGCCGAGCCCTTTGCTCCTGCAGCGCCGCGAAGGCCAGTTTTTCGAGAGTCTGGCGCTCCCATGAAGGATTGGAGCCGTTGGGGGATTGCTGATTATCCATTTTGATTATTCGTGCAGAGGTAAATTGCGCCATCCCGCTCTTCCACTTCGAGCGGTTTCAAGCCTCTTCCCTGGCAACGCCCGCCCAGGCATTTCCCGGTCTCGGGAGCATAGAGGGCGCCATGGATGGAGCAGATCAAGTATAGCTTGGAATAGTCGAAAAACTCCCCGGGCTGCCAATCCAATTCGGCCGGCACATGGCCGCATTCGTTCAGATAGGCATACACCCGGCCGCCATAGCGGACAGCAAAGGCGGAAGCCTCGCGCCCGTGGTGGCGGACGGTGAAGCGGATGCCCTTTCCGGCTTCGGGCAGATCGCCCGAGAGGCAGATCAGGCGTTGGTCTTCAGCCATGCCGACAACTCGGGGACGCTGTGCAGGCAAGCCAGGGGGCCATGCTCCGCCAGATGCTCGTGGCGATGAGCGCCATAGGTGACGGCGAGGGCATCGACGCCGGCATTGATCGCCATCTGCAGGTCATGGGAGGTATCGCCGATCATCAGGGTCTCGGCCGGGGTCATGCCGAACTCCACCATCAGCTCCTCGAGCATCTGGGGATGCGGCTTGGAGAAGCATTCGTCGGCGCAGCGCGAACCGTGGAAGCGGGCCTGCAGCCCGGAGTGGAGCAGCGCCCGATCGAGGCCGATACGGCTCTTGCCCGTCGCCACGGCCAGCAGGTGGCCGGCGGCGGCGAGTTCGTCCAGTAGTATTTCCACCCCCTGGAACAGGACCAGTTCGTGATCCCGAGACAGGTAGTGGTGGCGGTAACGTTCCACCATTTGCGGATAGCGTTCCGGCGGCAGGTCCGGGACAGCATGCTGGAGCGCATCCGCCAGGCCGAGGCCGATGACGTGGCGCGCCCTTGCCTCCGACGGCTCGGGCAGGCCAAGATCCCGACAGGCCGCCAGGATGGAGCGGACAATCGCCGCCGCCGAATCCATGAGGGTGCCGTCCCAGTCAAAAACAATAAGCTCGTAACGTTTCATGTGGCCTCAGAGGGAACCCGCGAGTATTTGTTCCAGATTTTCCGCGGCGAATTCACGCGTCTCGCTATTCGAGAGCATTGTGACATAGGCAAGCAGCGCCTCGGGCATGGGGGCCCGCAGCTCCAGGGGCGCGCCGCTCAGGGGATGGCGGAAGGCCATACGCCAGGCATGGAGCGCCATGCGTTTCAAAGCGCCCCGCTTCAGCGCCTTGTTGAGGGCGAAGTCGCCGTATTTCTCGTCCCCCAGAATCGGGAAACCAAGGTGGGCGAGGTGGACGCGAATCTGATGGGTACGCCCGGTCTTGAGCTGGGCTTCGAGCAGACTGGCGCTCTGCCAGCGCGCCAGCAGCCGGAACACGGTATGGGCCGC
The DNA here is from genome assembly GCA_035255045.1 of Rhodocyclaceae bacterium. GTDB lineage: Bacteria > Pseudomonadota > Gammaproteobacteria > Burkholderiales > Rhodocyclaceae > JAGTRP01. Next base: position 4,263 of record DATFAA010000064.1, read on the forward strand.
CTTGCCTTCTGAATTGACCGAAACCCTTCGTTCGCCACCTTCCGTCAGGTACTTGTGGAGGGGCAGGCGTACGTGCTGGGTCTGGTTCAGCCAGCGGCCCTTCACGAGCACCAGGTAGCGCTTGTCCGCCCCCTGGCCGTGCTCCCGGAACATGTCATGGAGGGCCGTCAGGGCCAGACGCTTCTTGCCGACCAGCAGGATGCCCGAGGTTTCCCGGTCAAGTCGGTGGGCCAGCTCGAGGAACTTGGCCTGGGGCCGCTGCTGGCGCAGGGCCTCGATGACCCCGAAACTGACGCCGCTACCGCCATGGACCGCGACCCCTTCCGGCTTGTTGATGGCAAGCAGGGCCTCGTCTTCGAAGATGATCGGCAGATCGACCCGCTGCTTCGCCACCGCCTCGACTTCATCCCCATGCCGTTCGGCGACGCGGATGGGCGGGATGCGCAGGCTGTCGCCCGCACGCAGCCGGTAAGTGGCATCCACCCGCCCGCTGTTCACCCGCACCTCGCCGCTGCGCAATATGCGATAGAGATGGCTCTTCGGGACGCCCTTGCAGCATCGGATCAGATAGTTGTCCAAGCGCTGCCCTGCTTCTTCTTCCCCGATCACCACATGGGTGACGGAATTTCTACCCGCCCCGTTCATTTTGAAATATACTGATTTCGATTTGTGTCACGGCCTGCAAGAGAGACTGCGCCATGAGACCGACAGCCCCCGCATCCAAAGCGGCCGCGCTTCGGCAGGACCCAGACCTCTCACTTGTGCCATCTGCGCAAGCCAAGCCGAAGCAAATCGACTGGTTAAGCTCGCTCACCAAAAGTAGCGATGTTACTGGATTAGCTCACGGTAAGCACGCTCGGATTCCCCCGGCGCAGGAATTTCTTCTCGCCGCGCGGTCGCAAAACGACTTCGTGGCACACTGACTCGGCGAACAACCACTTCATCGTTGCCACTGAAACCCAACTCATGACGCAACCCCACAACTGAACGTGTCGCTGCCTGCACGGGTGCTCCGTTGCAGCGTGCCTTTGTGCGCTGGAGCCCCACAATAATGAAACGCATGCTTTTCAATGCGACACAGGCTGAAGAACTCCGTGTCGCCATTGTCGATGGTCAGAAGCTCATTGACCTCGACATTGAATCGGCCGCCAAGGAACAAAGAAAAAGCAATATCTACAAGGGTGTCATCACCCGCATCGAGCCCTCCCTAGAAGCCGCCTTCGTCGATTACGGCGCTGAACGGCACGGCTTCCTGCCCTTCAAGGAAGTCTCCCGATCCTATTTCCAACCCGGCGTCGAAGTCGGTCGCGCCAAGATCAACGAGGCCCTCAAGGAAGGCCAGGAACTCATCGTCCAGGTGGACAAGGACGAACGGGGCAACAAGGGCGCCGCCCTTACCACCTACGTTTCCCTGGCTGGCCGCTACCTGGTGCTGATGCCCAACAACCCGCGCGGTGGCGGCGTCTCCCGCCGGGTAGACGGCGACGAGCGCGCCGAATTGCGGGAAACCCTCGACCAGGTGGAAGTGCCCTCCGGCATGAGCCTGATTGCCCGCACGGCCGCCATCGGCCGCAGCGCCGAGGAACTCCAGTGGGACCTCAACTACCTGCTGCAGCTGTGGCGCGCCATCGACGGCGTTGCCGCCGAGCAGAAGGGCCCGCTGCTGATCTACCAGGAAGGCAGTCTGGTCATTCGCGCCATCCGTGACTACTTCCAGCCGGAAATCGGCGAAATCCTCATCGACACCGACGACATCTATGAGCAGGCCCGCGCCTTCATGGCCCAGGTCATGCCTCCCAACGTCAATCGGGTCAAGCGCTATCGGGATGACGTTCCCCTGTTCTCCCGCTTCCAGATCGAGCATCAGATCGAGACGGCCTTCGCCCGCCAGGTGAACCTCCCCTCCGGTGGCGCCATCGTCATCGACCACACCGAGGCTCTCGTCGCCATCGACGTGAACTCCGGCCGGGCCACCAAGGGCTCCGACATCGAGGAAACCGCGTTCAAGACCAACCTCGAGGCCGCCGACGAGATCGCCCGCCAGCTGCGCCTGCGCGACCTGGGCGGCCTGATCGTCATCGACTTCATCGACATGGAGAGCCAGCGCAACCAGCGGGAGGTGGAAAACCGCCTGCGGGACGCCCTGCGCTTCGACCGTGCCCGCGTGCAGATGGGCAAGATCAGCCGCTTCGGTCTGATGGAACTGTCCCGCCAGCGCCTGCGCCCGGCCCTGGCCGAGACCAGTTACATCCCCTGCCCACGCTGCACCGGCACCGGCCACATCCGTTCCACCGAGTCCGCCGCCCTGCACATCCTCCGCATCCTCGAAGAAGAGGCGATGAAGGACAATACCGCAGCGGTCCACACCCAGGTGCCGGTGGATGTCGCCACCTTCCTGCTCAACGAGAAGCGGGCCGATGTCCAGACCATCGAACTGCGGCACAAGGTCAACATCCTCCTCATCCCCAACATCCATCTGGAGACGCCGGCCCACAGCATTACCCGCCTGCGCCACGATGACCTGAACCAGGAAGACCTGCGCGAGCCATCCTACAAGATGGTCGAAGCGCCGGCCGAGGAGGCAGACAAGTCCCCTGCCGCCCATGCGGAGAACGGCAAGCCTCGTCAGGAAGCAGCCATCAAGAACATCACTCCGGCCCAGCCCGCCCCCGTCGTTGCCGAGAAGGCACCCGAGGCTCCGGCTCCCGCTCCGGAAGGCCAGGGCATCCTGTCCAAGATTTTCTCCTGGTTCCGCGGCGCTCCTGCCCCCGCACCCACTCCGGCACCTGCTCCCGAGCCCATGCGCAAGGCCCGGGAAGGGCAGCGCGAAGGCCGGCGTGAACGTGGCGAAGGCCGCGGCGAAGGTCGCCGTGGCGGCCGCAACGGCGGCCGTCGCGACGAAGAGCGCGGCGAGCGGCCCGAGCGCGGCGAACGGACCGAACGTGCCGGCCGTGGCGAACGGGCTGCCGAAAAGGCCGCTCAGCAGCCCCAGCGCGAAGAGCCGACCGCCCAGGCCGGCGAACGCCCGGAACGCCGCCCCCGGGGCGAGCGCAAGGAACGGCGCGAGCGCCAGCCGCAGCAACCGGCAGCCGAAGCCCTGGAAAACAAGCCCGAAGGCTTGGCCGCGGCTGCCGAAGCTGCCGAAGCCATCCAGCAGGCTGCTGCTCCCGCTGAAAACGTGGCCGAGGCCGCTGGCGAAGACCAAGGCGGAAGCCGCCGCCGTGGTCGCCGTGGCGGCCGCAACCGCGGCGAGCGCCGTCCGGAAACAGCCGAAGGCGCCGTCGTAGAAACCGCTGCCGAAGGCGAAGCCGCTCCCCAGGCCGCCCCGGCCGCTGCTTCCGCTCCGGCGGACGAGGCCCCGGTCGCTCCGGTCGCTCAGCAACCGGCTCAGCCGGCGGTTGAGACCGAGGCTGCGCCCGCCGCACCGGTGGCTGAAGCCCCGACTGCGGTCGAGCCCGCACCCGCGCCGGCCGTGGTAGTCGAGCCGGCGCCGGTCGAAGCCGCACGGGTTGAAGTTGCGGCCGAACCGGCTCCCGCCGCCCCCGCCCCGGTGGAGGCAGCTCCCGCCGAGGAAGCAGCCCCTGTCGCCCAGGCAGAGGAGCCCGCGCCTGTCGCCGAGGAAGCCGCTGCGGTTCAGGAAGTGGCTACGTCCGAGCCGGTGGCTGCCGCCGAGCCGCAGCCGGCGAATCTGGACGAAGTCCTGGCCGATAGCGGCCTAGTGATGGTCCAGACCACCGCTGCGCCGGCCCCGGCCGCCCAGCCCGAAGCTCCCGCGGTTCCGCTGGGACGTCCGCGGCGCAAGCGGGCTACCGAAGCGCCGGCCGCCGAAGCGCCGCTGATGATGGTGGAAACCAAGAAATAGAGCCAGGCCGCCAGGGCGGCCGTCTCCTGAAACAGAAAGGGGCGCACCAGCGCCCCTTTCCTTTTTCCCGACCCGCGTACCCGCCTGCTAATTGCTGCGGCCGAAATCCTTCTTGAGCTTCTCCACCAGCCCCTGGGATGCATCCTCGACCATGTCGAGCACCAGGTCGAAGCCGTGGCCCAGGCCGTAGTAGGGATCGGGCACCTCATCGTCGTCGAAATTCTTGGCGTATTCCATGAACAGCCGGATGCGTTCATGGGCGTCCAGCGGCGCCAGGCGGCGGAGATTGTCCAGGTTGGACTTGTCCATGGCCAGGATGAGGTCGAAATAGTCGATGTCCTGGGGGGCAACCTTGCGCGCCCGCAACTGGGAAAGGTTGTAGCCCCTGGCCAGGGCGGCCCGCTGGGTGCGCTGGTCCGGTGCTTCGCCGACGTGGTAGCCATGGGTCCCGGCGGAGTCCACCTCGACCTTGTCGCCCAGCATATTGACCCTCAGGAAATGCCGGAACACGCCTTCCGCGGTCGGTGACCGGCATATGTTGCCCATGCAAACCATCAAGACACGAAACGTCATTTACTCCCATCTCCGTCGCGGTCGTGCAGCGCTGCGCCGAACACCCGCTCCTTGAGGCGGAACAGTTCGTCGCGGGCTGCCGCTGCTCGCTCGAATTCGAGATTCTTCGCAAAATCGAGCATTTCTTTTTCCAGGCGCTTGATGTGCTTCGCCAGCGCCTTCTCGTCCATCGCCTCGTAGACCGCCTGCTGCTGTACTGCTTTCCGTTCGGTCTGGGCGGCTTCGGCGTCGTAGACACCATCGATGATGTCCTTGATGCGCTTCGAAACGCCCTTGGGCGTGATTCCGTGCGCCGTGTTGAAGCTGACCTGCTTGGTCCGCCGTCGCTCCGTTTCGGCGATGGCGTTGCGCATGGATTTCGTAATCGTATCAGCATAGAGGATGGCCGTGCCATTGATGTGGCGCGCCGCCCGGCCGATGGTCTGGATGAGGGAGCGCTCCGAGCGCAGGAAGCCCTCCTTGTCGGCGTCGAGGATGGCAACCAGGGACACCTCGGGGATGTCCAGCCCCTCCCGCAGCAGGTTGATGCCCACCAGGACGTCGAACTCCCCCAGCCGCAGGTCCCGGATGATCTCCACCCGCTCCACCGTGTCGATGTCGGAATGGAGGTAGCGGACGCGGATTCCGTTGTCCGCCAGGAAGTCGGTGAGGTCCTCGGCCATGCGCTTGGTGAGGGTGGTGACCAGCACCCGCTCGTTCACGTCGGTGCGCTTCTTGATTTCGCTCAGCAGGTCGTCCACCTGGGTGGAAGCGGGCCGGACGATGACCTCCGGGTCCACCAGGCCGGTCGGCCGCACCACCTGCTCCACCACCTGCCCGGCATGCTGGTTCTCGTACTCCGAGGGCGTCGCAGACACGAACACGGTCTGCCGCATGAGGCCCTCGAATTCCTCGAAGCGCAGGGGCCGGTTGTCGAGGGCGGAAGGCAGCCGGAAGCCGTAATCCACCAGGTTCTCCTTGCGCGAGCGGTCGCCCTTGTACATGCCGCCCACCTGGCCGATGGTGACATGGGATTCGTCGATGAACATGAGGGCATCCGCCGGCAGGTAGTCGATCAGGGTCGGCGGCGGTTCCCCCGCCTTGCGCCCGGAAAGGTGCCGGGAATAGTTCTCGATGCCCTTGCAGAAGCCGATCTGGTCCAGCAATTCCAGGTCGAAGCGGGTGCGCTGTTCGATGCGCTGGGCCTCCACCAGCTTCTGGTGGTCGAGGAAATACTTGACCCGCAGGTTGAGTTCCTCCTTGATGGCCTCGATGGCCCGCAGCACCGTGTCCCGAGGCGTGACGTAGTGGGACGCCGGGAAGACGGTGAAGCGCAGGGCCTTGTGCAGCAGTTGGCCGGTGAGGGGATCGAAGAACTGCAGCCCCTCCACCTCGTCGTCGAAGAGGGAGACCCGGATGGCGTGCTCGGCGTGTTCGGCCGGGAAGATGTCGATGATGTCGCCCCGCACCCGGAAGGCGCCCCGATGGAAATCGATGTCGTTGCGCTCGTACTGCATCTCCGTCAGGCGCTTGACGATGGCCCGCTGGTCCAACCGGTCCCCCACCCGCATGGTGAGGATCATGTTGTGGTATTCGTCCCGGTCGCCGATACCGTAGATGCAGGAGACGGTGGCGACGATCACCACGTCCCGGCGCTCGATCAGGCTCTTGGTGGCGGACAGGCGCATCTGCTCGATGTGGTCGTTGATCGAGCTGTCCTTCTCGATGTAGAGATCCCGGGATGGCACATAGGCTTCCGGCTGGTAGTAGTCGTAATAGGAAACGAAATACTCCACCGCGTTTTCGGGAAAGAACTCCTTGAATTCCGAATAGAGCTGGGCGGCCAGGGTCTTGTTGGGCGCCAGCACCAGGGCCGGCCGGCCGCTGCGGGCGATGACGTTGGCCATGGTGTAGGTCTTGCCCGAGCCCGTGACCCCAAGGAGGGTCTGGAAGGACAGCCCGTCCTCGAGCCCCTCGACCAGCTGCCCGATGGCGTTGGGCTGATCCCCGGCCGGGGGAAAAGGCTGATGCAGGCGGAATGGACTACCGTCGAAGGTGACGACAGGCGTGCTATGGGAAGTATTGCTCATGCTAGAATCACGCGGTTCACAACCCCGGGGCGGATAAGTCGACGGGGAATCAGAAGCATACCATCCATGGAGTATCTATGACCTCTTCGATCTTTGCCGCGGTGGAAATGGCTCCCCGCGACCCGATTCTTGGCCTGACTGAAGCTTTCAATGCCGACACCCGGACCACCAAGGTCAACCTGGGCGTCGGCGTCTATTACGACGACAACGGCAAGCTGCCCCTCCTGGCTGCGGTCAAGGCCGCCGAAGAGGCCCGCCTGAAGGCCGCGCCGCCCCGCGGCTACCAGCCCATCGAAGGCTCCCCGGCCTACAACCAGGCCGTCCAGAACCTTCTTTTCGGCAAAGATTCCGCCCTCCTGGCCAACGGCCAGGTGGTCACCGCCCAGGCCCTGGGCGGCACCGGCGCCCTCAAGATCGGCGCCGACTACCTGAAGCGCCTCTCCCCGAACGCCAAAGTCTATATCAGCGACCCGTCCTGGGAAAACCACCGGGCCCTGTTCGAAAGCGCCGGCTTCGTGGTCGAGAACTACCCCTACTACGACCCGGCCACCCGCGGCGTCAATTTCGAGGGCATGAAGGCCTGCCTCAACAGCCTGCCGGCCGGCTCCATCATCGTCCTCCACGCCTGCTGCCATAACCCCACCGGCGCCGACCTCTCCGACGCCCAGTGGACCGAAGTGGTGGAAGCCTGCCGTGCCCGCGGCCTGGTGCCCTTCCTGGACATGGCCTACCAGGGCTTCGCCGACGGCATCGACGCCGACGCCGTGGCCGTCCGCGCCTTCTCCGCCTCCGGCCTGCAGTTCCTCATCTCCAGCTCCTTCTCCAAGAGCTTCTCCCTCTACGGCGAGCGCGTCGGCGCCCTGTCCATCGTCACCTCCGGCAAGGAAGAGTCCGCCCGGGTGCTGTCCCAGCTGAAGCGCGTCATCCGCACCAACTACTCCAACCCGCCGACCCACGGCGGCGCCATTGTCGCCGCCGTGCTGGCCACCCCGGAACTGCGTCAGCTCTGGGAAACCGAACTGGCCGGCATGCGCGACCGCATCCGCGCCATGCGCACCGGCCTGGTGGAAGCCGTCAAGGCCCAGGGCGTGGCCCAGGACTTCTCCTTCGTGGTCAAGCAGCGCGGCATGTTCTCCTACACCGGCCTGACCGCCGCCCAGGTGGACCGCATGCGCGAGGAATTCGGCATCTACGCCGTGTCCACCGGCCGCATCTGCCTGGCCGCCCTCAACTCCAAGAACCTGGAGTACGTCGCCAAGGCGATCGCCGCCGTGACCAAGGCCTAAACGCTTTCACCGGCAAGTATCAGGGACGGGGCCCGCGGGCCCCGTTTTTTTATCCAACGATGCCCGGAAACGCTTGACCGGTGCGCCTCGGCGGACTATAATGCGCGCCTCTGCTGTTCCCCGATAGCTCAGTCGGTAGAGCGCCGGACTGTTAATCCGTAGGTCCCTGGTTCGAGCCCAGGTCGGGGAGCCAAGAAATCTGGCTGGTCGGAAGACCGGCCATTTTTTATCTCCAAATACGCAAGCTGCGTATGGCAGAGAGATGGAAGGCCCATACGATCCACAGCCTGTGGATAAAACTGTGGGTTTCCAGCAGCGGTCAGGCCACACACCAGTACCCAAGGTAATCTCCCGGTTTCAACGCAGCGTACCGCTTGGGTCGAAACCCGCGATATATCAGCGGACTATGCAAAGCGCCTGAGATCTCACCCCGTCGGCATTGAACGTCAAGAGATGCGGCCACCAGGCCGGGAATCTGTGCATAACTCCCGTCCGGAGGACAGCTTATGCCCTCCGGCTAGATTTTCAGATCCCTTGTCACCATCCGCCGGCGCAGCCGCCGGGCATGGACATGACGGGCCCGTAGCCGGGGATCGGTCACCACCATCCCGATCGTCTCGCCCAGGACCATCATCACCCCGAGCACCGGCAGGACCAGCATCAGCCCGGGCACGCCGGCGACGGCGCCGCCGATGAAGATCATCAGCACCGTCAGCAGGGGATGCATCTTGAGGCTGCGGCCGACGGTCAAGGGCATGAATACGAAGTCG
>DATFAA010000065.1:0-2044 GCA_035255045.1 Rhodocyclaceae bacterium
GTAGCTGCCCAGGATGTCCAGCTGGTTCATGCGCCGGAATTCGTGCACCACGCCCCGGGGGCTCTGGAAGAGCTTGACGAACAGCGCCTTGTTGCGGGGGTCGGCGCGGAATTCCGGGGTGATGAGGTCGCGCGCCCGCCACAGGGCGCGCAGGGTGCGCGCTGTCATGCCGCGTAGCTCGGCGCATTCCTGCATGACCAGGAAGCTGTCCAGGATGGCGCAGGGCTTGCGGTCGAAGAGATTCTCGTCGCGGACGTCGAGGAGGTCGCCCACGGCCTGGAAATCCTCGTCGATGGGCTGGGGAGCCTGGCCCCTGTCCGGCGCCAGGGCGGCGCCCATGTTCTGGAGCAGGATGGTGTTGAGGTCGGTGATGGCCTTGGCGTTCCGGTAGTAGCCCTGCATCAGCTGCTCGGAAGCGCGCTTGGCCGGGGTGTCCTGGAAGCCGAACTGCTGGGCCAGGGAGGTCTGGTAGTCGAAGAGCAGGCGGTCTTCCCGCCGGCCGGCGGTGAAGTGCAGGCTGATGCGCAGGTGGCGCAGGAAGCCTTCGCAGCTTTCGGCGTGCTGCATCTCCTCCCGGGTCAGGAAGCCGTGCTTCTCCAGGTCGGCCCAGGTGGTGCCGTAGCCAGCCACCTGAGCGATCCAGAAAATGACCTGGAGGTCTCGCAGGCCGCCGGGGGCGTCCTTGAAGTTGGGCTCGACGGCGTAGGGGGTCTCGTTGAAGCGCAGGTGGCGTTCCTGCTGCTCCAGGCGCTTGGCTTCGAAGAAAGCTACCGGGTCGAGCAGGTCCCGGAGCTTGCGGCGGTATTCTTCGAACAGGCCGGTATTGCCCGCCAGCAGCCGGGTTTCGATCAGGGAGGTTTCGACCGTGATGTCGGCCGCCGCCTCCTTCAGGCAGTCGTCGACGGTGCGGACGCTGTGGCCGATTTCCAGGCCGATGTCCCAGAAATGGCCGACCAGGCGCTCGAGCTGCGCCTCCAGGGCGGCATCCGGCGGCGCAGGCAGGAGGATGAGAAGGTCGATGTCGGAGCCCGGGTAGAGCTCGCCGCGGCCGTATCCGCCGACGGCGGCCAGGGTCAGATCGGCGGGCAGCCCCATGCCGGCCCATAGCTTTTGCAGCACTCCGTCCACCTGCTGGCAACGGCGGTGGAGGAGGGAGACGGCGTCGCAGTGCTGCTCGTAGTCGGCCTGCAGGGCTTGCAGGCCGCTTTTCACCTCGTTGCGCAGCTCGGCAACGTCGATCTCTGTTACTTGATCCATTCGGGCTTCGGACGAGCGCCGGCGGAGAGGGTGAGGATCTCGTAGCCGGTCTCGGTGACGAGGATGGTGTGTTCCCATTGGGCCGACAGGCTGTGGTCCTTGGTAACGATGGTCCAGCCGTCGGCCAGTTCGCGGATGGCGGCCTTGCCGGCGTTGATCATGGGCTCGATGGTGAAAATCATGCCCGGCTCCAGCCGGGGGCCGGTGCCGGCCTTGCCGTAGTGGAGGACCTGGGGCTCCTCGTGGAACTTGGCGCCGATGCCGTGGCCGCAGAATTCCCGCACCACCGAGAAGCCGTTCTTTTCGGCATGCTTCTGGATGATGGCGCCGATGTCGCCCAGGTGGGCGCCGGGCTTCACCACCGAAATGCCCAGCCACAGGCACTCGAAGGTGATCTCGCACAGCCGCTTGGCCTGGATCGAGCCTTCGCCCACCACGAACATGCGGCTGGTGTCGCCGTGGTAGCCGTCCTTGATGGTCGTGATGTCGAGGTTGACGATGTCCCCGTTCTTGAGCTGCTTGTCCCCCGGCACGCCATGGCAGACCTGGTGGTTCACCGAGGTGCAGATGGACTTGGGATAAGGCTTGTAGCCGGAGGGGGCGTAGTTGAGCGGCGCCGGGATGCAGCCCTGGACGTCCACCATGTAGTGGTGGCACAGGCGGTCGAGTTCTTCGGTGGTGACGCCGGCCTTCACGTACGGCTCGATGTAGTCGAGCACTTCGGAGGCGAGGCGGCCGGCGACGCGCATTTTCTGGATTTCTTCCGGCGTCTTGATTTGGATGCCCA
>DATFAA010000066.1:0-14141 GCA_035255045.1 Rhodocyclaceae bacterium
CTGCACCATTGCCGGCGAGTGCGACCTGGAGCCGAGCATCGCCAAGAAGCTGGCCGATGAGGCCATCGAGCACCTGGACCAGACCAACGAGAGCGGCGCTAACCTGCTCACCCGGCTGGCCAGGCAGTTCGATGCCATCGCCACGGTGAAATCCGGCAAGCTGATTTTCATGGGTGCGGCCGGGGCCGTCTCCGCCAGCGGCAAGGCCCTGCCAACCGTCACCATCCAGCGGGAGGACGGCGACCAGCACCGCTTCTCCATCGCCGACAGGGAGATCTATACCGCCGTCCGCGCCACCTACAACGACCTGCATGCGGGAGAAAAAGGCGAGGTGGTGTGGGGCAAGGATGAGGATTCCGCCGAGCGCAACATCCCGCCCAAGGTCGCTACCGCCACAGCCACCGGCCAGTACAAGGATGCCGGCAAGACCTTCAAGAGCCGCGCATCGGCAGAGAAGGCCGCCCGCAAGCAGTGGTTCGCCATGAAGGGAAACAAGGCCGCCCGGGCCGCCTGGGTAGGCGTCAAGGCAAAGTACGATGACCGCAACCTTGGCGTCTCCGGAGAGGTGACCTACGGCCAGGCCAATGAAGAGAAGCAGCGCGCCCAGGCCCAGCGCCTGGCGGCCAAGGATGCGGGACAGACCAGCCAGCCCGGCGCCATCGACCACAGCGCCGACAACACCAAGACCATGCGCCACGTCTATGCCAGCAAGGAAAACGCCAAGCGCGCCGCCCGAGCCGAGTGGCGCCGCCTGCAGCGCGGCATGGCTACCTTCAGCATCACCCTGGCCCGGGGCCGCCCGGATCTGTTCCCCGAGATCCCAGTCACCGTCCGCGGTTACAAGCCCCAGATCGACAGCACCGACTGGATCATCAGCAAGGCCACCCACAACCTGGGCGACAGCGGCCTGACCTCCACCCTGGAGTTCGAGATCAAGGCAACGGAGATCCCGGACTGATTAGTAATAAAAAAACCCGCCGAAGCGGGTTTTCTTCTAGGCGGCCTTTTTCTCCTTAGGTCGCACTTCCTTTTGCTTTGTCGAGGTTGCCTGTGATTTTTCAAGCTCAACGCGGGCTCTAATCTCATCAGCCTGAATCTGGACAAGGCGCTTCATTTCACACTCGGCGAAGCGCTTGAGAGCTTGCCGCATAAGGGTTTGGTAGCCCATTCCGTTGATAGTAGCGATAGCCTTGAAGCTATCAATAAGCTGCTTCTCCAGACGAATGGAAATTGGCTGAAGGCCAAAAGACTCATTGATCAGAGCGTAATCGGCCGCAGCATCTTCTTCAGAGAGGTGGGCGACATGGGCTTCATCTTCCCCAAGAGCACCTTCATCCCATGCCTCTTCTGTTCCGGGAATCTTGTGGGTGTTGGTCATGGCTATCTCGCAGGATCCTGGTAGTTGTTAAATTTATTCACGCTTGTTATAACGGCTTCGCGTATTTGTTGTATATACGTTGAATATTTTCAGTTGCATCATAGGCCGACTTGATGAAAATACCTGTCGGCTCTGGTACGTACATGATCTTTATTTTCCGTCCGTAATCTGTTTCTGCAACGAACCAGCGAGTGGGCGGATTGGTTCGGTGCTCTTCCCTTGTATCGATCAATGGTTGGTGGGTTAGGTTCCCAAAACACTGCCTGATGTCGCCTTCAGAAACAGGCGGCTCCTTGTTCGCCAGTTTGTCCCGCATCGTCTGTGAAATGATTAGCTTCACATTGTCCCCCTTGCCTTTACGTCAAGGCTTTTTCTTTACTTGCAAAGTGTGTTAGACGCACCGAATTGTATATACACGTATAAATTTAGCAACTGTTAAATGCAACGTTGATGCTCAACGTAATCGCTACGCGAAACTTGATAGGCAGAAATCCACAGTTTCCATGGGTAACCCTGTGGATAAGTAGAAAAAAAGCCCGTCAATCCTGGGGAATGACGGGCTGCTTTATTTTTAGGCGACCGTTACTTGTCGGCCATGGCCTTGGCTACGGCGCCCTTGATTTCCTCAACCACCCAGGCATCCCGATCCGCCAGGATCTTTTCCAACCGGTCGAATTGGTCATCCTCATGGGTGAATGAGGCCTCCAGCCTGGAGACGATTTCGGCATTGATGGAGCGCTTGTTCGCTTCTGCGGCGGCCTTGATTCTGTCATAGAGGACGTAGGGCAGGCGGAACTGGGAGCGGTGCAGGTCATTCATCATGCGCCGAATATTGACCCTGTAACACTGTGTTCGTATAGTGACACGGTGTCACTACGCTATGACCGGCGCATGTGAACTATATAACCGAAAAGGAGCTACAGATGCAGGGATCGAGCAAAATGAATCCGCTGGGCGTACGCATCCCAGACGAATTGCGGCAATGGCTCAAGCACCAGGCGGTGGATAACCGCCGCAGCCTCAATGCGGAGATTGTCGTGCGGCTTGAAGAGTCGCGGCGGCGCCAGGAATTGGGCGCCATGGACACTAAAAAAAAGGGGTAAGCCCCCGCCTTGAAGAGGCAAAGACGGCGGCGCGCAATGTGTCCGCCTCGCTTGGGCTGCTATGTGACCTGTTCGGGGAGCTGGGGATAGCCCGGGGAGATGGGGATTATTCCAACCTGGCCCGGGCCCTGGATGTGGTTCAGGCAGAAGCTGATCGCGTCATAGCCCGTATTGAAGAAGCAGCGAACGACCCGGTTTCAACGAGCCAGCCGGTCGGCCATGGCGCGCAACAACTCCGCGTCGTCATCCGATAGCTTCAGGGAGCGGATGAACTGCCCCAGGGACTCTGCGGGTGTATAGATCGCTTCCGGCGATGCAACGCCAATGGGAAGCCTTGTTCCGGTGATGACATAAAGCACGTCCACCCCCATGCCGTGCATCCGCAGCAGTTCTGTTGCTCGGGGGGATGTTTCATCGATCTCGTATTTTTTTATCGTTCTCCCCGTCGTGCAGATTTTTGACCCGAAAAGCTCCTGGCTCAAGCCGATCCGCTCGCGTTCCTCCTTCAACCGCCTCCCGATGTTGAAGATTTCTTCCCCGTACTCTATTGACATGGGAATTTTCCTTCCCTATGATGTGTAACACTATGAACGTTTTGGCGCATCATCCCTATGAAAACGACCGCGCGCAACCCCGACGGACTTGAGACTAAAAAGCCGATTGCCCTTCGTCTGATGCCGGAGGAACTGGAAGAGGCCGAGCGCATTTCCAAGCTGATCGGCTATTCCAAGTCTTTCCTGGCCCGGGAAGCCTATCTCAAGGGCCTGCCAATAATCTGTCGGGAAGCCGGGATCGCACATCCGGTATCCCATGAGTCCAAAGAATAGGCCAGGGGAAAGCCATGGTCATGCGTAACGAACCACACTCCCCCTCCTGGATCTCCATGATCCGAGTTGCCGTCGAGGACTGGCGGCGCGAAAAGGGCTGGAGCCGGGAAACCGTCTGCCAGGCGATTGTCGATTCCCATGAGCGCCTGGGCTGCCCCGGCGGCATCTTCTTCGACCCGCCCACCCGTGACGCCTTCGAACGTCAGAAGGTCAACGCCGAACGCATCTACCGCTGGCTGGACGATGTGAGCAAGGACAAGAACCTGCTGCCGGCCAACTTCATCATCAGCATCCTGGGCGCCCTGCCCAACGACTACCGGGCCCATCTGGCGGATGAATTGCTGGCACCCGCCGATCTGGCCGCCGATCACATCGAGCCACTGGATCATCTGGAAGGCGATGGCGATAAAGGCGATGAGGCGATGGTCGGCACGGTCCACGTGCATTTCAGAACCATCGTCGAGCATTCCTCCCAGGTGCATATGTCCATGGCGTCGATGCTGGACGGCATCGACCCGGGGGAGCCGGAGAATGCAAAGAAGCGGCTGACCATCGCCGCCGGAACATTTCGCCGGGCCATCGGCCTGGTGAATCGCATCTTGAAGCGGGGAGGTAAAAAATGAGGCTTGATTGCCCACATTGCCATGGGCCAGCGGTGATACGCACCAGCAAGGCTTTGGGCGATACCGTTCGGGAGGCCAGCGTCCAGTGCGAGAACGTCGAGTGCGCCCATACCTGGGTGGCCCGCATCATCGCCGAGCGCACCATAGCCCCTTCCATGAAGCCGAACCCCCGGGTGTACATCCCACTTTCTCCCCGTTCACCGGCCGCCGCGGCGCCGGCGGATAGCCAGTTGGAGCTACCAATGGAACCGTACAACCCGCGCCAGATGGCGACCCCTAGCGGCTAACCGGCCCCTAGCACCAAACCCCTGATGCAACCGACGTTCATGCCTGTTTTCAGGCGTGACGGGACTCTTTTTGCCGAAAAAACGACATGCAACCAGATCTTCACCGCGAAATTCTCAGACGCTTGAACCGGGACTATGGCTTCAAGTCGGAAAAAGGCTGGCTGCGTCAGGGCGAGTGCCCTGAGTGCCATAAGCGTGAGCTCTACACCAACGAGGAGCATCCCTGGGTGGTTCGCTGCGGCCGGCTCAACAAGTGCGGCGCCGAATTCCACGTGAAGGAGCTCTACTCCGACATTTTCGAATCCTGGTCTGATCGCCACCCGGTCACGCCGACCAACCCAAATGCCGCCGCCGATGCCTACCTGAGGGATGGCCGGGGCTTCGATCTGGCCAAGGTGGCCGGCTGGTACAGCCAGGAGAGCTACTGGGACAGGAACATCGAAGAGGGCAGCGCCACCGTGCGCTTCTCCCTGGGCGGCCAGGGATGGTGGGAGCGCATCATCGACCGGCCCCAGCGCTTCGGGCATCGCAAGGCAACCTTCCGGGGCGACTACAAGGGCCTGTGGTGGCAGAACCCGAACGGCATCGGCATCCCCAAGGAAATCTGGATAGTCGAGGGCATCTTCGACGCCATCGCCCTGATGCACCATGACCTGGTCGCTGTAGCGGCGATGAGCAGCGTCAATTACCCGGGCCTGGCCCTGCAGGCCCTGGCCGAGCAGTGCAAGGGCGCAGAAAAGGACCGCCCCACCCTGGTCTGGGCTCTGGATGGCGATGCATCGGGGAGAAAGTTCGGCCGCAAGCATTGCGAGCGTTCACGCAACGAAGGCTGGAAGGCCGTGGCCGCCGTCATCCCCCAGGATGGCCGGGGCAAGCTGGACTGGAACGATATGCACCAGCGGGACCGGCTCAAGGCGGAGAACCTGGAGGAATACCGCTACCAGGGCGATCTGCTCATGGCCGCCAGCGCCAGCGAGAAGGCCAATCTGATGTACAGCCGCCACGGCTGGAACAGTTTTCCCTTCGACTTCGATAACCGGCTCTGGTGGTGGAAGCTGGATTTGGACAAGTTGTACAAGGTCCAGGACGAAATCGAAGAGTCTGACCCCGACATGCCGCGGGAAAAGGCCCGGGAAAAGGCCATTACCCAGAGCAACACCGTCACCGAAATCTGCAACTGCCGGCCAGAACCCCTCTACTACCTCAAGAACGAGGTGACCGACGAGGCCTGGTACTACTTCCGGGTGGATTTCCCCCACGACGGTGACAGCATCAAGAACACCTTCTCCGCCGGCCAGCTTTCTGCCCCGGCCGAGTTCAAGAAGCGCCTGCTGCACTCCGGCGCTGGGGCCATCTGGTCGGGTAACGCGGCCCAGCTTAACCGGCTTCTCTCCCGCTGGACCTTCAACATCAAGACCGTGCAGACGGTGGATTTCACCGGCTACAGCCAGGAACACGGCGCCTACGTCTTCAACGATGTGGCTGTGAAGGACGGCCGGGTAGTGGAAATGAACGAGGAGGACTACTTCGAGCTTGGCCGCCTGGCCATCAAGAGCCTGTCTAAATCCACCAAGCTGGATATCAACCCGGACCTCAAGGCCTACAAAACCGAGTGGTTCGACAAGATTTACCTGTGCTTCGGCCCCAAGGGCATCGTGGCCCTGGCCTACTGGATGGGGAGCCTGTTCGCCGAGCAGATCCGCAGCCGCTTCGAGAGTTTTCCCTTCATCGAGATCGTCGGCGAGCCCGGCGCCGGCAAGACCACCCTGATCGAAACCCTGTGGAAGCTCCTGGGCCGTAACGGTTATGAGGGCTTCGACCCGATGAAGGGCTCCGCCGTCGGCTTCCTGCGCTCCATGGCCCAGGTGGCCAACCTTCCGGTGGTGCTGATCGAATCCGACCGGGAGGACGATGCCGACGGATCCAAGGGCCGCACCAAGCAGGCCTTCCACTGGGACAGTCTCAAGAGCCTCTACAACGGCGGCAGCCTGCGCACCACCGGCGTCAAGAGCAGCGGCAACGATACCTACGAGCCCCAGTTCCGTGCCGCCCTGGTCATCAGCCAGAACGCCCCGGTACAGGCATCCACCCCGATCATGGAACGGATTGTCCACGTCGGCTTCGACAAGTCCCGCCAGAGCGAGGCCGGCCGGGAGGCGGCCCTGGAGCTGGGGCGCATGGCCGCCAAGGAAGTCTCCGGATTCCTCATCAAGGCCATCACCCAGGAAGCCAAGGTGCTCGAGCTCATCGAGCAGCAGCAACGCACCTTCGAGAAGCGCCTGGAGCAGGCCGGCGTGAAGAACCAGCGGATCCAGAAGAACCACGCCCAGCTCATGGTCCTGGTCCATGCCCTGGGCCTGGTCTGCCCCATTACCGAAAGCATCCGCACCGAGGCTATCCATGCCCTGGCCGGCCTGGCCCTGGAGCGGGAACAGGCCCTGGCCAAGGATCACCCCCTGGTGGAGCGCTTCTGGGAAGCCTACGACTACCTCAACGGCACCGGCGCCGACGATTCCGAGGAGTGCGAAGCCCGCCTCAACCACCACCGGGATCCGGAGCTCATCGCCATCAACCTCAACCACTTCATTCAGGTGGCCACCGAGCACCGCCAGCAGGTTCCCGACCTCTACGACCTCAAGCGCCTGCTCAAGACAAGCCGCCAATACAAGTTCGTCGAATACACCACGGTCAATTCGGCCATCAATGGCCGCTTCAATTCCCTGCGCTCCACCGATGCCAACAACAAACGCCCGGCCACCCTCAAGTGCTGGGTTTTCAAGCGCCCCTGATTTTCAAAGCAAAGGAGATTCGCCATGTGCTACATCGTTTTGCCCCAATCCGCCGTGCTGCGGCTATGCCAGGCCTCCCAGCGTGTGCAGGAGTCCATGGACAACGGCACCCTGGCCGCCGCCATGGGCGAAGGCAAGCCGGAGCAGATCAACGCCGCCGTCACCGCCTTCGACCAGTTGAATGAGGCCACCAATGCCCTGCTGGCCGAAATCAAGGGCGTCAGCCCCTTCCTGCGCTTCCGCAAGGAAATCCTGGCCGATTACCCCATGGCCGCCCGTCTGCGCTGCCTGGTGCTCGGCCTGTGGAACGCCGAAGGCCTCCCGGTCAATTTCTACAACCTCTTCTCCGACGCTGACGAACACCACACCCGTATCGCCCTGGAGCTGATCGTCGCCTATTCCCGCAACGGCGAGCGCGACGAGCACTTCATGGACCTGGCCAGCGAGATCCGGGAACGAATTTCCGGCGAGATCGAACGGGAGGCTGCGTGATGCGCTACCGCCCCATCCCAGATGCCATCCAGGCCATCTACCCGTCCGTGCCCAGCCAGGCCAGCGTGATGGACATGTTCAGCGCCTTCGAGGCCATCGACGGCCTCATGGCCGAGCTGGCCACCGGTGAAATCACCATGGAAGGCCCCGCCCCCGTCATGCGCGACTGGGAAGGCGACTGGTGCGAGGTATCCCCGGCCCTCCATGGCTGGTGCGACTGCTGGGAGCGCATCGCCCGGGCCATGGGCCAGCCCCTGGACCTCGCCTTCCTACGCCGCCTGGCCTCCCGGCTGGAAAACGGTGTCCTGCTCTGCATCACCGACCTGGACCGCGCTTCCGCCCTCATCGACCGCTGCCGCGCCCTCTACCTCGCCTGCCCCACCCGTACCCGCCAGGCTGCCGTCCTGGACGAGCGGATCGCCATCGCCCTGGACGAGCACGGCCTTCGCCGCGCCGCCTGACCCTATTTTTCAAAGGAGAAACCCATGAAAGCCAACGTCACCATCACCGGCCCCGTCTGCTTCGCCATGCGCAAGGATCGCGGCCTCAACCAAACCCAGTTCTGGTCGCCCCTGGGCGTCACCCAGTCCGGTGCCAGCCGCTACGAAAGCGGCCGGCGTATCCCCAAGCCCCTCATCAAGCTGATCCAGCTGATGTACGTGACTGGCCTCAACGAGGTCCAGACCGCCGCCATCGCTAAGGTCTAGGAGATCGCCACCATGTCAGAAGTCACCATGCGCTACTTCGTCGCCGAGGGCGAAAAGGCAGAGCGCGTCATCGAGGAAGGCCTGAAAAAGGTGAATGCCGTCCGTAAGGTTCGGGCCGATTTCATGAATAAGCACGGTGCCAGTGGCACCTGGGAATACCGTCACGGCAATCCCTACGGCCTCTGCTTCGATTCCGACAAATGCGATGGGGCTACCAAGCCTGGCTTCCTAAAACCGGAGAAGCACACCCAGGAAGGCGTTACCTACTACGCCTATAAGTTCGACAAGCGCACCAATATCGGCAAGGAACTGATCAAAGAAGCGGCCGGCCTGGCAACTTTCGATTTCTCAACTTTCGCGGTGTGCGAGTACGGAATCTATCGGTCCTTAATTGGGGCCCATAAAAACTCCCGCACCGGGATGGCGATGTACCAATCAGCAGCCGGTATCAGCAAGGGGAAGCTGGTTTTCAGCATCCCAGAAGGGGGAGAAGAGCGGAAAGAGGATCTCCCCCCCATTCCTTCCGAGTTCCGCGAACTGAAAAAGAGCGAATTCATCGCTCTTACCCAGGAGTAGGCCGCCATGAACGTCCAACAACTCCGGGACAGCCTGGCCGGCCTCCCTCCTGAACTTCCCGTCTATCTGCTGCAGGCCGAAGGCCCCGGCCCCATCCAGCCCGCCACCATGGCCACCATCGAGAGCGTCGAGCCCATCGAATCAGACTACTACGGCAAGGCCGTGGTCATCAGCATCGAGGACGACCAACAGAAAATTTCCCAGGAAGAAATCGGGGGCAAGCTCCTCCACCTCATGGATGGCCTGGATAACTGCATCGCCAGCGCCAAGCTGAACGGAGACAGCTACGGCGAAGGCTACATGGGTGCCATGGCAAAGGAATTGAAGGAGGTATTCCTGGAGCTTGGTGGTCAGCTAGAAGACGAGGAGGCCTGACCATGACCGAACTCGCCCTCTTCGCCAGCTGCTACTTCCTGGTGCTCTTCCTCGGCCTGCAGAGCCTGAACGTGAATGGCGGCCACTATCGGGCCGCCTTCATCACCAGCTTCGGCATCGGCCTGGGCAACCTGGTGGTGCTGAAGCTGGCCCCCAACGCCAGCGCCAGCGAAATGGCCGCCTACCTCATGGGCGGCCCCTTCGGCATCGTCTCCTCCATGGCCCTGCACCGGCGCCTGCTGGCCTGGCGGGATCGCCCGCCGGTCTGGATATTCCGCCTGCGCCGTCGCCTGGGCGCCCTGGTCTGCAGGTTCCGTGGCCACAACTATGGCGCGCCAGTGTTTCGCCTCAACTGCCTCTACCCCTGCACCCGCTGCGGTCGGGAAATGTTCGACCGCACCTTCGACGACATCGAGCCCTTGATCGATGACGAGCTCGAGGAGCTGCACCGGGAAATGGAGGCCACCCATGGCTGACATCCTCGACATCGCCGAGCGCCGCTGCGATGGCCTGGGCGGCTGCCGGGAGCGCACCAGCTGCCTGCGCTGGCTGGATCGCCGGCGCGGCATCTGGTTCTCCGACTTCTGGCGCCGCCTGCGCTTTGTCGCCAGCTGCTCCAACTACCTGCCGGCCGCGCCGGCACAACTGAATTCCGAGGTATCCCAATGAACGCAATCAACCGTTTTCCCGACGACGTTCGGGAAATCCGTCACTTCCACCTCTTTTGTGGCCTCGGCGGCGGCGCCAAGGGGTTCAACCAGGCCCAGCCCCGGGTGGGCAACATGGTCGGCAAGTTCCGCTGAATCGGCGGCGTTGACGTGGACCCGGCCGCCATCCGCGACTTCCGGCGCCTCTCCGGACACCCGGGCACGGTGCTGGACCTCTTCGACCGGAGCCAGTACCAGGCCTTCCACGGCCAGGAGCCGCCGGCCGGCTGGCAGGAGATGGGCCCGGCCGAGATCCGCGCCGCTGCCGGCGGGGAATTCCCCCACATCGTCTTCCTCTCCGCCCCCTGCAAGGGTTTCTCCGGACTGCTTTCGGAGAACCGCAGCCGCACCGACAAGTACCAGGCCCTCAACCGTCTGACCCTGCGGGGCGTGTGGCTGATGCTGGAAGCCTTCCGGGACGAGCCGCCGGAGCTGATCGTCTTCGAGAACGTGCCGCGCATCGCCAACCGGGGCCGGCACCTGCTGGACCAGATCGTCGATCTGCTGCGGGCCTACGGCTACGCGGTGGCCGAGACGACCCACGACTGCGGCGAAATCGGCGGCCTGGCCCAGAGCCGCAAGCGCTTTCTGCTGGTGGCCCGCCACCTGGACAAGGTGCCGCCCTTCCTCTACGAGCCCGAGAAGAAGCGCCTGCAGGCCGTGGGCACGGTGCTGGACCGCATGCCCCTGCCCGGGGCCACGGCCGGCGGCCCCATGCACCGGGTACCCCGGCTGCAATGGCAGACCTGGGTGCGCCTGGCCTTCGTGGAAGCCGGCAGCGACTGGCGCAGCCTCAACCGCCTGGCGGTGGAGGAAGGCTACCTGCGGGACTTCCTGGTCGTTCCAGACTACCGAGGCGGCTACATGGGGGTGAATCGCTGGGAGGAACATACTGGCACCCTGGCCGGCCGCTCCACGCCCACCAACGGCGCCTTCTCCGTTGCCGACCCGTGCTATCAGGGCAAGGAATACCAGCAGTACGGCATCCGCCGCTGGGAAGACAGCGTGGGCGCCATCAGCAGCCAGTCCGCCCCGGGCGGCGGCGCCTACTCAGTGGCGGACCCGCGCCACGGCGGCCCGGCCAAGCATTCCAACGAGTTCCGCATCGTGCCCTTCGAGGAAGCGGCCCGGGCGGTGACCGGGGCCCATGGGTCCGGGCAGTGCGTCGCGGACCCGCGCCGTGCCGGCGAGGGATTCGGCAAGTACCAGGTCACCGGCTACGGCCAACATGCCGGAACGGTGATTTCCGGCAGCACCACTGGCCAGGGCGCCTATGCCGTCGCCGACCCCCGCCCGGGCCTCTCCCGGGGCAAGGGCGACCACTACCTGACGGCCGGCCACTTCGGCGTGGTGGACTACACCAGCCCGGCCGGGGCCGTCTCCGCCGCCGCCGGCCACGACAACGGCCGCTGGAGCGTGGCCGATCCCCGGCTACCGGACGCTACCGAGAAGCTGACGTGCGTTATCCGCGCCCTGGACGGCACCTGGCACCGCCCCTTCACCACCCTGGAACTGGCCGCCCTGCAGTCCCTGGTAGAGCCGGAAGAGCAGCTGGAGCTGGATGGCCTCTCAGACAGCGACTGGCGGGAACGCATCGGAAACGCCGTCCCCCCGTCCGCCGCCCAGGCCATCGCCGAAGTGATGGGAACCACCCTCCTGCTGGCCTGGTCCGGGGAAACCTTCATACTCTCCACCGCTCCCATCTGGGTGCGACCGGTGGCGGTGGCTCTAGCTACTTCGCAGGGAGGTATGTGATGCGTACTGCAATATCACGCGCGCCTTCTGCAAAGATCACAAGCCTCAAGTCTTCTTGTTCTAGCCAGGAGCTGGCTGTACAGACGGCAGCTGACAGACATCCAGGCCCGAGCTTTGCGTACTGCTCCAGGTCAAAGGCGGTTCGCTTGTCGATTACGTCCATGATCGTTCTCCAAAATATGCGTCATTGCCTGAGTGAGATTCTGGGATCACGACGTAGCACGGTGGTGTGGTTATGACCGCCAAAAGCCCCCTCTCCATCGAACTCGCCCGCCTGCATCGGGCGGTTATCCAGCAAGCCATCGATTCCCAGGAAGAGCTGGCCAAGGTGGCCCAGCGCAAGCCACGGATCCGTTCCTCTCGGAAAAGCACCGGGCCCACGGCCAAGGAAATCGGGATCAAGAACCGCCAGTCGGTACTGGATGCGATTAAGTCCCATGGGCCGGTGTCGGGTTCTGGAATCAGGAAGATCACCGGTTTGACTATCCACAACGCCAACTACTACGCCAATAGTCTGGCGGATCAGGGCATGGTGAAGCACACTCCGCATGCCAATAAGGTGATTTGGGAGGTGGTATGACCTACGCCAACCAGAAAGGCCGCGTCACTGCTATTCATTCACCGGCCACGGCCGGCCGCCGACCGCCTCGTCAACTCTCCGAAGCCGAGCAGGCGGCGGTGGCCGGAAATCGGGAGTTCGTACTCGAGCACATGCCCGATGCCGTGCCATTCATCAAGGAACTGCATGACCTGGGAATGATCGACGGCTGGCGGTCGGTGGATAACTGCCAGATCCTGGCCACGAAAGACGGCAGCGCCGCCTGACATGACCTGCGATAGCCCCACCGTGGTCACTCTGAACCTTGAGCAGGCAGCCAAGCTGCTCAACATGAGTACCGATGCCGTCCAGCGAAAGGCTCGCGCCGGGATCATCCCCGGTGCGAAGCCTGGACGGCAGTGGGTTTTCATTGAAGTTGATTTGTTACACTTCCTGCGGTCACAATACAGACAGCCCCTTCCCCTTCCAAAGCCACAACCATGTCAATCGTCAAACGAGGCAACATTTGGTGGATCGACATCCGCCATGCTGGCCAGAGAATTAGACGCTCGACTGGCATTGCTGACAAAAAGTCGGCACAGGAGTACCACGACAGGGTGAAGGTTCAGCTCTGGCGCCAGGACAACCTGGAGGATCTTCCGGAGCATACCTGGGAAGAAGCGGTTTCCCGCTTCCTTGATGAAGCCCAGCACAAATCCCTATGGCACGACGCTGCCATGCTCAAGTGGATGCTGCCCCACCTGGCTGGAAGAGCGCTTTCCAGCATCGACCTCGATACCGTCGAATCCCTCATCAAGAAGCGCTCCTCCGAGCTGGTTTGCAAGACCCCACCGAAGAAGACAGCGCCGGCCACGGTGAATCGCCATATGGCGGTATTCGGAAAGGTTCTCCGCAGATGCATTGGGTGGGGATGGCTGAAGTCCGTCCCGAAAATCCGAAAACTTCGGGAGCCTGGTGGGCGCGTACGCTTCCTTTCCCAGGAAGAGTCCATCAACCTCCTCAAGGTCCTCCCCCCAACCTGGGCAGCCTGCGCCAGGTTCACCCTGGCCACCGGGATTCGGGAGAGAAACTGCACTCACCTGGAATGGTCCCGGGTGAATTTCCCCCTGCGCACCGCCTGGGTGGATGCCGAGGACGTAAAAAACGAGGTGGCCCTATCCATTCCCCTCAACGATGAGGCCATCGCCATTCTCAAGGACCAGATCGGCAAGGATCAGCGCTGGGTATTCCCGAAAGAGGATGGAAAGCCTATCCCCAAGGCAAGCGGATCTATCTGGTACCGCTGCCTTGAAGAGGCCGGCATCGAGGATTTCACCTGGCACGACCTCCGCCACACCTGGGCAAGCTGGCACGTCATGAGCGGAACCCCGCTCCATGCCCTGCAGAAGCTGGGTGGTTGGCGAAAGATCGACATGGTGATGCGCTACGCCCACCTGGCCCCCAGCTACGTCGCGCAATACGCCGGCAATGTACGCCCCCCACAATTCGCTGAAGTAACAACGCTGGACACAAATTCCCCACATACATCTCTGAAAGGTGCATGAATGCTTGGTTTTACTATGTATGGCAAGCAAACAAGGGGAGTTGAGCGCAGCACATTCGTGATCGACAAAAACGGCGTCCTTCGCAAGGAATGGCGCGGGGTTAAGGCCGATGGCCATGCAGAGGCGGTTCTAGAATATGTCCGGTCCCTTGGTTGAATTCCCTCAATAGTGGGCACAATTTGGTCACAGCGCGGGCCTACTTTAGCCACACCCTGGCACGATTTATGACGTAACCAGTTCAGCATCAGTAGTGCTGAACTCTTTCATCTTCCCTTATCCAATCCCCAGGCCGGTATCTCTCTACCGGCCTTCTCATTTTCAGCCCGTCTAGGTCTCCTCAAATGCAGCGCCATCATGCATGTAGACGTGTGTGAGTGCCTGAGCATGCGCGATAACGGTTCTAATGTCTTGGGCCACAT
>DATFAA010000067.1:0-28788 GCA_035255045.1 Rhodocyclaceae bacterium
CGACCTCGACGTGTGGATGGTCGCCCCCAAGGCACCCGGCCACACCGTGCGCAGCACCTACACGCAAGGCGGCGGCGTGCCCCACCTGGTCGCCGTGCACGCGGACAAGTCCGGCCGCGCCCGTGACCTCGCCCTGTCGTACGCCATGGCCAACGGCGGCGGCAAGGCCGGCATCATCGAGACCAACTTCCGCGAGGAGACCGAAACGGACCTGTTCGGCGAGCAGGCGGTTCTGTGCGGCGGCTGCGTCGAGCTGGTCAAGGCGGGCTTCGAGACGCTGGTCGAAGCCGGCTACGCGCCGGAGATGGCCTACTTCGAACGCCTGCACGAACTGAAGCTGATCGTCGACCTGATGTACGAAGGCGGCATCGCCAACATGAACTACTCCATCTCCAACAACGCGGAGTATGGCGAGTACGTGACCGGTCCCGAAGTCATCAACGCCCAGTCCCGGGAAGCCATGCGCAACGCCCTGAAGCGCATCCAGACCGGCGAATACGCCAAGATGTTCATCCTGGAAGGCCGCACCGGCTACCCGTCCATGACCGCCCGCCGCCGTCTGACCGCCGCCCACGACATCGAGCAGGTCGGCGAGAAGCTGCGCGACATGATGCCGTGGATCAAGAAGAACAAGCTGGTCGATCAAACCAAGAACTAATAACGGGCGCATGCTCGACAGAGCTAGGCGCTCGCGCCTGGCTCTGCCTTCGCTTTGGGCGGTGTCGGTTTCTGACCCGCCCAAAAGCTTTTAGGGGTATAGATGAACTATCCGCATCCGATTATCGCCAAGGAAGGCTGGCCCTTCATCGCCGGGTCCTTCGTCCTGGCCGTGCTGCTGACCTGGTTCGCCGGCCCCTGGTCCCTGCCGGTCTGGCTTGTCTTCATCTTCTGCGTCCAGTTCTTCCGGGATCCGCCGCGGCTCATCGCCGGTGGCTCGAAGAGCGTGGTTTCGGCTGCCGACGGCCGGGTCATCGTGGTCGAGGAGACGGACGACCCCTATCTGAAGCGCCGGGCCCTCAAGGTCAGCGTCTTCATGAACGTCTTCAACGTCCATTCCAACCGCTGTCCCCTGGACGCCACCGTGGTGGAGCGCTGGTACAAGCCGGGCGGTTTCGTCAATGCCGCCCTCGACAAGGCCTCCCTGGACAACGAGCGCTGCGCCCTGCACCTCAAGACCGCCGACGGCCAGGATGTGACCTGCGTCCAGATCGCCGGCCTCATCGCCCGCCGCATCCTCAACTACGCCAGCGCCGGTGATCATTTCGCCCGCGGCCAGCGCTACGGCTTCATCCGCTTCGGTTCCCGGGTGGATCTATATCTCCCGCTGGACGCCAAAGTGAAGGTCGTGATCGGCGAAAAGGTGTATGCTTCCAGCACTGTGCTGGCTGAACTTTCTTAGTCTTACCCATGACGGAACGCAAGCCCCGTAAGGTGCTCTTCAACCCCGAACTCAAGCGTCGGGGCATCTACATCCTCCCCAACCTGTTCACCACTGCGGCCCTGTTCTGTGGCTTCTTCGCCATCGTCCAGGCCATGCAGGGGGACTTCGAGCGGGCGGCCATCGCGGTCTTCTTCGCCATGGTCCTGGACGGGCTGGACGGGCGGGTGGCCCGGCTGACCCACACCCAGTCGGCCTTCGGCGCCGAGTACGACTCCCTGTCCGACATGGTGAGCTTCGGCGCCGCCCCCTCCCTGGTGATCTACGAGTGGGCCCTGAAGGACATGGGCCGCCTGGGCTGGATCGCGGCCTTCATCTACTGCGCGGGCGCCGCCCTGCGCCTGGCCCGCTTCAACACCACCCTGGAAGTGGTGGACAAGCGCTTCTTCCAGGGCCTGCCGTCGCCGGCCGCCGCCGCCCTGGTGGCGGGCTTCGTCTGGGTCATGCTGACGGTCGGCGTGGCCGGCAGCCAGGTGGAGTGGATCGCCTGCGGGCTCACTATCTTCGCCGGCGTCACCATGATCTCCAATGTCCGCTACTACAGCTTCAAGGACATCAACCTGCGGAAGAGCGTGCCCTTCTTCGTGGTGGCGGCCATCGCCCTGGGCTTCGCCCTCCTGGCCCTGAAGCCGGAAGTCACCCTGTTCGGCTTCTTCGTCCTTTACGGCCTGTCGGGCTACGTCCTGGCAGCCGTCAATCTCGGTCGCCGGAAGCCGCCGACGGCAGGCTGATCCGGATCAGCGCGCCGCCCAGGGCAGGGGACTGCCCGACGGCGACGTTGCCGCCGTGCTGGCGGACGATCTGCAGGACGATGGCCAACCCCAGGCCGCAGCCGTCGCTGAGGCTGCCGGGGGACTGGTAGAACCGTTCGAACACCTTGTCCCGCTCGTCGGCCGGGATGCCCGGCCCGCTGTCCTCCACCGTCAGCCAGGCGCCTCCTTCCTGCTGGCCGCAGGCCACCGTGACGGCCCCGCCGGCCGGGGTGTGGCGCAGGGCGTTGTCCACCAGGTTGGCGATCATTTCCTGCAGCAACAGGGCATTGCCCCGCACCGTGGTCGGGGCGAGCTCGAAGCCCAGGTCGATGCCCTTGTCGATTGCCCGGGGCAGCCAGTTCTCGGCAACCCCATGCACCACGGCTTCCAGGGCGATCTCGGGGTAGGGCTGGAGCTGGGAGGGCTCGGCCCGGGCCAGGGCCAGGAGTTGGTCCACCAGGTGGGACAGGCGGCGGGCCGCGGCCAGCACCCCTTCGAGCTGGGGGCGGTTCTGGCGGCTGGCCTCCCGCAGGGCGACCTCCACCTGGGCCTGGAGGGCGGCGATGGGGGTGCGCAGCTGGTGGGCGGCATCCGAGACGAAGTGGCGCTGGCTCGACAAGGACCGGTCCAGACGCTGCATCAGTTCGTTGATTTCGCCCACCACGGGCCGCATTTCGTCCGGCACGTCGGTGATGACCGGCCGCAGGTCGGCATGGGAGCGGCCGGCCAGTTCCTGGCGCAGGCCGTTCAGGGGGCCAAGACCGGAGCGGATGCCGAACCAGACCACTCCCAGGGTGGCGGCGACCAGCAGAAGTTCGGGGAGCAGCATCCCGAAGAGGATTTCCCGCACCAGGGAGTTGCGCTTCACCAGGGTTTCGGCCGCCAGGACGGTCAGCGTCTCGCCATCCTTCTCCGCCTGCAGCGCCGCCAGCCGTATGGGCTCGCCGCCCAGGCGGCCGTCGTAGTAAAGGCGCCCCTCGCTGCGCAGGCGGCCGAGGGTCTTGTGGGAGGGCAGCGACAGGCCGGCCTCGCCGTCGATCAGCTCGTCCTCGGGGCCGCGGACGGCGAAATAGAGGCGGTCGAACTTGTCGGTGAGGAGCACCGTCCTGGCCTGGGGGGTGAGCTGCAGCTGCAGGCGGCCGTCGACCAGCCGGATCTGCTCGGAAATGGCGAGGGCCGCGTCCAGGAGGGAGCGGTCGTAGGCCAGGGTGGCGCTGCGCAGGGCGACCCAGTAGGCCACCACCCCGCCGGCCAGTAGGAGAAGCAGCATTGCCGGCAGCAGCCGGCGCAGGAGCTGGAAGCGCAGGCTACCCTGCACCATCGCCTTCGACGGGTCTTTCCAGATAGTAGCCGAGGCCGCGGACGGTGCGGATGACGATGCCTGCGGGTTCGAGTTTGGAGCGCAGCCGGGAGATGAATTTCTCGACGGCGTTGGGGGTGATGTCCTCCTCCCAGCCGTAGAGGGACTGCATGATCTGGTCCTTGTTGACGATGCGGTTCACCCGCAGGGCGAGGAACTCCAGGGCCGACCACTCCCGGGCGGTGAGGTCGAGAGCCTCGTTGTCCAGCCAGGCGCGCTTGCCCACCGTGTCCAGGGTCAGGCGGCCGAGCTTGATGGTGGGCTCCGGGGCGGCCTGGCCGCGCCGGATCAGGGCCCGCACCCGGGCCTCCAGCTCCACCAGGGCCACCGGCTTGACCACGTAGTCGTCGGCTCCCAGGTCGAGGACGCGGACCCGCTCCTCCAGCGCCTCCCGGGCCGAAAGCACCAGGACCGGCGTGCGCTGCTTGCGGGCCCGCAGGCGCTGCAGCACTTCGCTGCCGTCGAGGCCGGGCAGGCCGAGGTCGAGGATGGTGAGGTCGAAGCTCTCCGATTCGAGCCAGCGATCCGCCGTCTTGCCGTCGGCGGCCACTTCGACCAGGTAACCGGATTGGCGCAGAGCCCGCGCCAGGCCGTCGGCGAGGAGGGCATCGTCTTCGACTAGCAGTATTCGCATCTATATCGAAAGTGGTAGGAAATGGGTCAGGGATTCGTCAGGGTAGCCCCATACGATACCACTCCTTTCCTGACGGATCGCGGATGCATCGCCTCCTAGCTCTCCTCATGCTGGTCCCGCTGGCCGCCCTGGCCCAGGGCACGGCGAAGCTTTCCCTGGCCGAGGCCGAAGCGCTCTGGCGCCAGCACAACCATGAGCTGCAGCTGGCACACACGGCGGTGGCCGGAGCGGCGGCGGACGTCCGGGCCGCCGGCCAGGTGCCCAATCCCCAGGTTTCCCTCAACACCCTGTCCATCAGTCCCTGGTCGGGCTATGGGGCGGGGGGCTGGAAGGACAAGAAGATGGACACCCAGCTGCGGCTGGACCAGGTCATCGAACGGGGCGGCAAGCGGGAGCTCCGGGTCAAGGCCGCCGAAGCCCGCCTCGACGCCGCCCGCAGCGATCTCGACGACACCGGCCGCCAGCAGCTCCTCGCCCTGCAGTCCGCCTACTACGATTTGCTGCTCGCCCAGGACCGGCGCCGGGTGGCCCAGGATGCCGCCGACCTCTACGGCAAGGGGCTGGAAGCCGGCAAGCTGCGCCAGCGGGCCGGTGACATCTCCCAGGTGGATCTCGCCCGCCTGCAGATCGACAAGTCCCGGGCCGACAACGACGTGCGCCAGGCCCAGTCCGACCTGGAACAGGCCCAGGCGGCCCTGGCCTACCTGATCGGGCAGGAGCGGGAATCGCGGCAACTGCAGGCCGGGGACGATTGGCCCTCCGTCCAGGATGGCGACCTGGCGGCCTCGGACCTGGAGAAGCGGCCGGACGTGGCCGCCGCCCGCCAGCGCCTGGCTGCTGCCGAATCCTCCCGGGATCTGGCCCGGGCCCAGAAGAAGCGGGACGTCACGGTCGGAGTGCAGCTGGAGCACAACCTGCAGAACCCGCCGACCAACAGCTACGGCTTCGGGGTCAGCCTGCCCCTCTTCGTCTGGCATGAATACGAGGGCGAGATCGCCCGGGCCGAAGCCGACCTCGATGCGGCCCGCCGCCAGTACGCCATGATCCTGGCCCAGGCCGTGGGCAGCGTGGACCAGGCCCGCAGCGTCCTGCTGTCGGCCCGGGAGCGGCGCCAGCGCCTGGAGACCGGTCTGCTGGCCGATGCCGAGCGGGTGGCCAAGGCGGCCGAATTCGCCTACTCGAAGGGCGCCATGGGATTGATGGACCTGCTCGATGCCCGCCGCACCCTGCGCCAGGTGCAGGTGGAGGCGGCGACGGCCCGGGCCGAATACGCCAAGGCGCTGGCTGCCTGGCGCCTGCAGGCCGAATACGGAAAAGAGAAATGAGAGAGAGACTGCTGGTTCTATCCGTCGCCCTGGCCCTGGCCGCCTGTTCCGGCGAGCCGGACAAGACCAAGGAAGCCGCCATCAAGGTGGAAGGGGACCGGGTCACCCTGGCCGAGGCCGACAAGGCGACCTTCCTCAAGACCGCCCCGGTGCAGAAGGACAGCGGCAGCGTCCTGCGCCTGCCGGGCCGCCTGGTCTGGAACGAGGACCGGACGGTGCGGGTGTTTCCCCAGCTCGGCGGCCGGGTGATGCGCAGCTTGGTCGAGGTCGGGACCCGGGTGCGCGCCGGGCAGCCCCTCGCCCAGCTCGCTTCGCCGGACTTCGGCGTGGCCCAGGCCGAGGCGCGGCGCGCCCAGGTCGACGTCAAGCTGGCCAGGCAGTCCCTCGAGCGCAACCGGGAACTGCTGGATGCCGGCGTGGTGGCCCGCAAGGACTGGCAGCAGGCCCAGGCCGAGGCGGCCCGGGCCGAGGCCGAAGCGGACCGCGCCGGCAAGCGCCTGGCCCAGCTGGGCGGCGCCGGCGACGGTTCCTACACCCTGAAGAGCCCCCTGGCGGGCGTGGTGGTGGAACGCAACCTCAATCCCGGCCAGGAATTCCGGCCCGACCAGCCGAGCTCGCCCCTTTTCGTCATCACCGACCCGTCCAGCCTCTGGGTGCAGCTCGACGCCGGCGAGGCCGACCTTGCTGCGCTCAGGCCGGGGGAGAGGTTCGGCATCGCGGTCAAGCAATACCCGGGTGAGCGCTTCGAGGGGGTGGTCCGTCACGTGGCCGACTTCGTCGATCCCGCCACCCGCACCGTCAAGGTCCGGGGCGAGATCGCCAATCCCGACCGGCGCCTGAAGGGCGAGATGTTCATCACCGCCCTCATCGAGCTGCCGCCCACCGCCGCCCTCCACGTGCCGGCTCCCGCCGTCTTCCTCATGGGCGACCGGCGCTATGTCCTGGTCGAGGAGGGCCCCGGGCGCTACCGCCGCCAGGAGGTGCAGGCTGGCGGCGAGCGGGACGGCTGGACCGACGTCTTCTCCGGGGTCAAGGAGGGCGACAAGGTCGTGGTCGAAGGCAATCTCCATCTCATCAAGTTCTTCAGGAGCGGCGCCGCGCCGTCTACGCAAGCCGCCCGATGATCAAGCGTATCGCCAATTTCGCCCTCACCCAGCCCCTCTTCATCATCCTTGGGCTGGTGCTCTTCATCGGTATCGGCATCACCGCCTTCAAGTCGCTGCCCATCGAGGCCTTCCCGGACGTCACCGACACCCAGGTGACGGTCATCAGCCTCTATCCGGGCCGGGCGCCGGAGGAGGTGGAGAAACAGGTGACCATTCCGCTGGAGATCGCCCTTTCCGGGGTGCCCAACTCCATCCGCATGTTTTCCCACACCCAGTTCGGGCTCTCCTTTATCGTCGTCACCTTCGACGAGAAGCCCAGCCTGTTCATGGCCCGGCAGCTGGTTGAGGAGCGCCTGCGGGGCGTGGACCTGCCGCCCGGGGTGGAGCCCGAGCTGGCCCCGCCGGCCACCGCCACCGGCGAAATCTTCCGCTACCGCATCGACGCGCCGGGCCTCAAGGCCAGCGAAATCCGCGCCATCCAGGACTGGACCGTGGTACGCCAGATCAAGCAGGTGCCCGGCGTGGCCGACGTGGTGTCCTTCGGCGGCCCCATCCGCCAGTACGAGGTGCGGCCCAACCTGGCCAAGCTGCGCGACTACAAGATCCCCCTCGGCGACCTGTTCACCGCCCTGCAGCGGGCCAACGCCAATGCCGGCGGCGGCTCGGTGGCCCAGGGCCGCCAGCAGTACCTGATCCGCTCCCTGGGGCTGCTGCGCTCCTCGGCCGACATCGGCCAGGTGGTGGTGGCCGAGAACAAGGGGTCCCCCATCCTGGTGCGGGACGTGGCCGAGGTGGTGGAATCCCGGGTGCCGGAGCAGGGCATCGTCGGCTTCGCCGACAAGGACGGCGACCAGGAGGACGTGGTCTCCGGCATCGTCCTCCTGCGCAAGGACGAGAATCCCTCCATGGTGCTCGAGGCCCTCAAGGCCAAGGTCGATAGCCTCAACACCTCGGTGCTGCCGAAGGGCATCCAGATCGTTCCCTTCTACGACCGTTCCTGGCTCATCGGCAAGACCCTGAAGACGGTTTTCACCAACCTGCTGGAGGGGGCTGCGCTGGTCACCATCGTCCTCTACCTCTTCCTGGCGGACTTCAGGGCGGCGGGCATCGTCGCCTCGGTCATCCCCCTGGCCCTGCTGGGGACCTTCATCGGCCTCTCCCTGGTGAACATCCCGGCCAACCTCCTGTCCCTGGGGGCCATGGACTTCGGCATCATCGTGGACGGGGCGGTGATCGTCATCGAGAACATCTTCCGGCGGGTGGGGGAGGCTTCCCACGCCGAGGACCACCGGCCCCGGGCCCGCACCATCCAGGAGGCGGTGATGGAAGTGGGGCGGCCGACGGTGTTCTCCATGATCATCATCATCGTCGCCCACCTCCCCATCTTCACCATGCAGCGCCACGAGGGGAAAATCTTCGCCCCCATGGCCTATTCGGTGGTGGCGGCCCTCATTACCTCCCTGGTGCTGTCCCTGACCCTGGTCCCCTTCCTCAGCAACATCGCCTTCCGCAAGCGCGTGCCCCACGAGGAGACCCGGCTGATGCACTGGTGCATGGGCTGGTACGAGCCGGCCCTCAAGTGGGCTCTGGCCAACACCCGGCGGGTGCTGGGGGCGGCCCTGGTGGCCCTGGCGGTGACGGCGGCGGTGGTGCCCCGGCTGGGAACCGAGTTCCTGCCCGAGCTGAACGAAGGCTCCATCTGGATCAACATCACCCTGCCGACTTCGGTGTCGGTGGCGGAGGCCAAGAGCGAGCTCAAGAAGCTGCGGGCCATCGTCGCCGGCTTCCCGGAGGTCAATGCGGTGGTCTCCAAGGGCGGGCGGCCCGAGGACGGCACCGACCCCAAGAACATCAACATGACCGAGATGCTGGTGGACCTGAAGCCCGAGTCCCAGTGGCGCTCCGGCATGACCAAGGACAAGCTGGTCCGGGAGATGGAGGACAAGCTCAACGACATGCCGGGCATCGAGCCCAGCTTCAGCCAGCCGGTGCGGGACCAGATCCTCGAATCCATTTCCCAGATCGACGGCCAGATCGTCATCAAGCTCTTCGGTGACGACCTCAAGGTCCTCAAGGACAGCGCCAACCAGCTCCTCGGCCGCATCGGCGGCGTGCAGGGCGTGGTGCGGGCCTTCATCGACCGGGAGGGCGACCTGCCCCAGTACCGCCTGGAGATCGACCGCGCCGCCGCCGCTCGCTACGGCCTCAACGTCATGGACGTGCAGGACGTCATCGAGACGGTGCTGGCCGGCAAGGCCGCCACCGAACTCTGGGAAGGAGAGCGCCACTTCAGCGTGGTGGTCCGTCTGAAGGAAGACGAGCGGGCCCTCGACCGGCTGCGGAACGTCCTCATCCCCACGGCTTCCGGAGCCCAGATCCCCCTTGCCGACATCGTCGATTTCAAGGTCGGCAGCGGCGCCATGAACATCGCCCGGGAGTCCGGCCAGCGGGTGGTGGCCATCGGCGTCTTCATCCGGGACCGGGACATGGGCAGCGTGGTGGCCGACATGCAGGCCCAGGCCAAGGACCTCAAGCTGCCCCAGGGCTATTCCATCACCTGGTCCGGAGAGTTCGAGAACCAGGAGCGGGCCATGAAGCGCCTGATGCTGGTGGTGCCCCTGTCCATCCTGCTCATCTTCGTGCTCCTGTTCGACGCCTTCAAGTCTTTCAAGGACGCGCTCCTCATCATCTGCAACATCCCCTTCGCCCTCATCGGCGGCATCTTCGCCCTGCTGCTCACCGGCATTCCCCTGTCGGTGTCGGCGGCCATCGGCTTCATCGCCCTGTTCGGGCAGGCGGTGCTTAACGGGGTGGTGATGGTGAGCTACATCAACCAGCTCAAGCAGCAGAAGATGGAAATCTACGAGGCGGTCTTCCGGGGGGCGCTCTCCAGGCTGCGCACCGTCCTGATGACGGCCCTCCTGGCCATGCTGGGCCTGCTACCCATGGCCCTGTCCCACGGCATCGGCTCGGAAACCCAGCGCCCCCTGGCCCTGGTGGTCATCGGCGGACTCATCACCGCCACCATCCTGACCCTGTTCGTCCTGCCCGCCCTCTACTACTACGTGGCCACCCACCCAAGGCTGGCGAAAGCGTTGCACTGAGCAGGATCTTTGGCTATATTCAGCCCCTATGGCTCAAGAAAACTCTTTCATCGCCTTCCTTTCGCTCCGTGCCCTGCTGGGCGCGCGGCCGCTGCTGCGCTTCGCGCGCTAAATACCAAACCCCCCCAATTTGAGCAGTATTCGGTCGATTGCCCCGGCGGGCAGTCGCTGTGGCAATTTCCTATGCGGAGCAAAAAATGAAAGAACGTTTGGTCATTTTCGACACCACCTTGCGCGACGGCGAACAGAGTCCCGGCGCTTCCATGACCAAGGAAGAAAAATTGCGGGTCGCCCGCCAGCTGGAGCGCATGCGGGTGGATGTCATCGAAGCCGGCTTCGCCGCCGCTTCCCCGGGTGATTTCGACGCCATCCACGCCATCGCCCAGACCATCAAGGAATCCACCGTCTGCTCGCTGGCCCGGGCCAACGAGAACGACATCCGCCGGGCCGGCGAGGCCATCAAGCCCGCC
The DNA here is from genome assembly GCA_035255045.1 of Rhodocyclaceae bacterium. GTDB lineage: Bacteria > Pseudomonadota > Gammaproteobacteria > Burkholderiales > Rhodocyclaceae > JAGTRP01. The sequence goes on from DATFAA010000067.1 coordinate 10,190, forward strand.
AAGTCCGGACGCATCCACACCTTCATCGCCACCAGCCCCATCCACATGGAGAAGAAGCTGCGGATGACGCCGGACCAGGTGGTGGAGGCCGCCGTCAAGGCCGTCAAGTGGTCCCTGGAATACACTGATGACGTGGAATTCTCCGCCGAGGACGCGGTGCGCTCCGACTTCGATTTCCTCTGCCGGGTGTTCGAGGAAGTGATCAAGGCCGGCGCCAAGACCATCAACGTGCCGGACACCGTCGGCTACAGCATCCCGTCGGTGTGGGGTGAGCGCATGAAGAGCCTGATCGAGCGGGTGCCGGGGGCCGACAAGGTGATTTGGTCCACCCACTGCCACAACGACCTCGGCATGGCGGTGGCCAACTCCCTGGCTGCCGTGCTGGGCGGCGCCCGCCAGGTGGAATGCACCATCAACGGCCTCGGCGAGCGGGCGGGCAATGCCTCCCTGGAGGAAGTGGTGATGGCGGTGAAGACCCGTAGCGACCTCTTCCCGGTGGAAACCCGCATCGATACCACCCAGATCGTACCGGCCTCCAAGCTGGTTTCCCAGATCACCGGCTACGCCGTGCAGCCCAACAAGGCCGTCGTCGGCGCCAATGCCTTCGCCCACGAGTCCGGCATCCACCAGGACGGCGTCCTCAAGCACCGGGAAACCTACGAGATCATGCGGGCCCAGGATGTGGGTTGGAGCCAGAACAAGCTGGTCCTCGGCAAGCACAGCGGCCGCAACGCCTTCAAGACCCGGCTGCAGGAACTCGGCATCGAGCTGGACGGCGACGAGGCCCTCAACGCCGCCTTCGCCCGCTTCAAGGAGCTGGCCGACAAGAAGCACGAGATTTTCGACGAAGACCTGCACGCCCTCGTCTCCGAGGAGGTGGTGACCCCGGACCAGGAGCACTACAAGCTGATCTACTCCCACGTCTGTTCCGAGACCGGCGAAATGCCCCAGGCCCGGGTGACCCTCTCGGTCGGCGGCGTCGAGCGCAAGGGCGAGGCCGAGGGCGGCGGCCCGGTGGATGCCACCTTCCGGGCCATCGAGAGCATCGTCGGCAGCGGCGCCGAACTCCTGCTCTACTCGGTGAATGCCATCACCACCGGCACCGATGCCCAGGGCGAGGTGACCACCCGGCTGTCCAAGGGCGAGCGCATCGTCAATGGCAACGGGGCGGACACGGATATCGTCATCGCCTCCGCCAAGTCCTACCTGAACGCCCTCAACAAGCTGCACTCCAGCCTGGAGAAGGTGAAGGCCCAGGGCGACGTCTGAGCGCCCCGGATCGTGCCGCGAAGGCCGCCGTCAGGCGGCCTTTTGCTTTGAGGGGCGGGTGATGCGGGCGTAGGCCACGACCGCGGCGAAAAGGATCAGGGAGAGGATGGTCTCACCGACCGCCAGGGCCTGGGAGAGCCCGTGGTCGCTGGTGGCCCGGGCCAGGCCTTCCATCAGGTAGAGCAGCACGAACAGCGATGTCCACTGGTAGGTGTAGCGCTTGCCACGCAGGATGCCGAAGAGGGGGGCGAGCAGCAGGACGGCCTTGACGGCCAGCCAGGAGCCCCCGGGGCGCAGGGGGGCCAGCCACAATTCCCAGGCCAGGCACAGGAAGATGAGGGCGACGAGGCTGGCGCTGGCAATCCATTGCAATCGGGTCGGTGTCATGGTCGGCTATTATACGGCCCCATGCGACACCCCCCCCGTCCCCAGTTGGGCGTCATGCGGACCATCGTCCGCCGCTTCCACACCGAGCACATGGCCCAGACCAGCTCGGCCCTGGCCTTCACCACCCTGCTCGCCCTGGTGCCCCTGGTCACCCTGATCGTATCGGTGGCCCATTCGATTCCCTTTTTCGACACCCTCATCCGGCGGCTGGATGCCGTGCTGGTGGAGACGCTCCTGCCCACCGGCGCCGGTCGGACCATCGCCGGGTACGTCGGGCAGTTCAGCCAGAAAGCCCGTAAGCTGACAGTGCCAGGGATCGCCATGCTGGGGCTGACGGCCTTTATCCTCATGCATACCATCGAGCGGGCCTTCAACCATCTCTGGCATGTGAAGCCCCGGCCGCTGCTGGCCCGGCTCAAGCTCTACGCCTTCGTGATGGCAGTATGGCCCTTCATGCTGGGAGCTATTGCGGCCCTGATGTCCTACGCGGTGACGGTGTCCCTGGGGTTCGTCCAGGAGTCGAGCTGGATTCGCCCGGTCGTCCTGAAGGCGGTTTCCATGGTCCTGCTCGGGCTGTTCTTCGCCTTCCTCTATTACGCCGTGCCCAATGTCCAGGTCGCCCGGACCGCGGCCGCGGCGGGAGGCGCCTTTGCCAGCCTGGGCTTCGCCGCCATGCAGAAGGGGTTCGAGGTTTACTTGGGCAGCTTCGCTTCCTTCAAAAGCGTCTATGGTGCCTTTGCGGCGGTGCCGATCTTCCTGGTCTGGCTCCACTTCTCGTGGGCCGTGGTGCTGATCGGCGGGCTGATCGCCGCTACGGCCTTTCGTCCGGCTCGACGGTGAAGACCTCGACGCTGGCGGTGCGCTCGTCCAGGCAGGTGGGCCGCAGTTCGTAAACCGCCACGTTGTCCTGCTCCACCACCACGATGAGCTTCTCCGACGGGTCGTCCACCGTACCGGTGGGCACCACCAGGGCCTGGGACGGACGCAGGGGCGGCGCCTTGGGCAGGAGCAGGGCGGCGGTGCCGGCCTGGTGGTTGCGCGGCAGGGCGAGGATGGCGGGAATGCCCTGTCCCGCCAGCACCTGCAGGCCGAGTTCGATGTGCTCGGGGTTTTCCGACAGGGCCCAGCGCACGATACAAATCTGCCAGGCGCGCTCCCCGGCGGCGTCGCCACGGTGGGGACGCAGGGCGACGATGTCGCCGACCCGCAGCTCTCCCGGGGTGCCGGAGACGTGCATCATGGCGTAGCCATCGGGGCTCTCGTTGGTGATCATCCACTCGCTGACGGCGCCGGGGGCTTCGTCGGGGGAATTCAGCAACTGCCACAGGGGCGCCAGGCCGGCGCACAGGTCGGCCCGGTAGGACTGGCGACGGCGGGGAAATTTGCGCTTGGCCGGGCGGCCCCAGAAGCTCGCCAACCGCCTCAGCACTCCCCGGCCGGCGTGGCTTTCGGCGAAGGCCGGCAGGCCCAGGTCGGCAGCGGAGCGCCCGCTCTCCAGGGCCGCCAGATGGTCCGCCGCGCCCTGGGCGATGACGTCGCAGGCGAAATAGAGCACCGGCGTCTCCGGCGGCGGCGTGCGCCGGGCCAGGGCGTGGGCGGGGGCGTCCCGGTCCGGGTCGATCCAGAAGATGCCTTCGTGCTCGGCCGGGATTTCCTCTGCCAGCTGGATGGTCGGGGCGCAGTGGTCGATGTAGTTGCCGATGAACTCCAGTTCCCGGGAGGTGAAGGAGGCGGGCTGCACCACCGACAGCAGCAGGCTGGAGAGATAGATGCGGTGGATCGTGCTCTCGCCTGCCGGCCCCGGCTCATCCTCCGCGCCGAGCCGGCGGGCGGTGCGGAAAACGCCATGCAGCTGCTGCCAGATGCCGGGGGCGGTGGGGGCGGCCGCCAGGTGGCTGATGGTCACATGCCAGGCCAGGCACTGCATGGCCGGCCGCAGGCTGGCGGCCGGCCGCCGCGTGGCGGATTCGGGAGCGGCGGTCAGGGTGTCGACATAATCCTGGGCGAGGACTTCCAGGCTGTCCTGGATGGACCGCACCAACTGCCGCATCTTGCGGGACACCGGCAGGGTGGTTTCGTGGAGCGCCGGGAATTGGGCCGTCGCCAGCCGGGCGGCGTAGCCGTAGAGCAGGTCCAGGAGCTGGAGCCTCTGCTCCATCGGCAGCGGTGTGGCGCGCAGGAGCAGCAGTTTACGGTGGAGCCGGGTAGCGTCCTCCAGTCCGGCACGGCCGTGGGCGAGAGCCAGCCATTCCAGGATGGACTTGACGTTCTTCTCGGGGGATTCGTGACGGGGCTCGTTCGGCATGGGGCTATCGACCAATCGGGCGAGCATACCCAATAACGGCGACTTTCTCCATGGCGCTACCCTAAAATATGCGATTCCGCCCTGAATCCGCGGGCATTTTTCCGCCTTCGGGGCAGCCTTGCCGATTCATTCAGGCGGCTTGTCTTTCCACTCTGGATAGAAGATAATTCAGCCCTTTTTCTAGCACGGAAAGAATTGCGATGGTTGTTATTCGTCTCGCCCGCGGTGGCGCCAAGAAGCGTCCCTTCTACAACATGGTCGTGACCGACTCCCGTAATCGCCGCGATGGCCGTTTCGTCGAGCGCATCGGTTTCTACAATCCGGTTGCCGCTGAATCCGAAGAGGGTCTGCGCGTCGCCATGGACCGCCTGACCTACTGGCAGCAACAGGGCGCCCAGCTGTCCCCGACCGCCGCCCGCCTGGTCAAGCAATACGCCGCCAAGCAGGCTGCCTAAGCAGTATTCGAGCTTTGACCGGTAGCGATATCGTCGTACTGGGGAAGGTTGCCGACCCCTACGGCATTCGAGGCTGGGTCAGGCTGCATGCCTTCGGCGACGACCCCATGGCCTGGGCGGAAATGCCCGTCTGGTGGTTGAGCCGGGACGGCGAGGAGTGGCGCGAAGCGAAGCTGAAGGGCTTTCGCGCCCATGGCGACGGTCTGGTGGCCCTGTTTGAAGGGGCCGCGGACCGTAGCGCTGCCGAAGCCCTGAAGGGCATGCTGGTGGGGGCGCCGCGTACCGCGCTGCCGGCCACCGATGAAGATGAGTATTACTGGGCCGACCTCATCGGCCTGGAAGTGGTGAACGCCGCCGGCGAGTCCCTCGGTCGGGTCGAGAGCCTGATCGAGACCGGGGCCAATGACGTTCTCAGCGTCGTGGCCGAGGATGGGACCAAGCGCCTGCTGCCCTTCGTGGCGGCCGTGGTGCTGGCGGTGGAGAAGGGCGCGGGCCGTATCCGGGTGGAGTGGGGTAGCGACTGGTGATCCAGTTCGACTGCATCACGATTTTCCCGGAGATGTTCGCGGCAGTTGCCCAATGCGGCATTACGCGGCGGGCGCTGGAGGAGGGACGCTGGGGCTGGCAAGGCTGGAATCCTCGGGATTTCGCCGAGAACGCCTGGCGGACCGTGGACGACCGGCCCTACGGCGGCGGTCCCGGCATGGTGATGCAGCCGGGCCCCCTGGAAAAGGCCATTGCCGCCGCCAAGGCGCGGCAGCAGGCAGCCGGGACGGCGAAGAGCCGGGTGGTCTATATGTCGCCCCAGGGTGCGCCGCTCACCCATGATCGGGTGATGCAGCTGGCGACCGGAGAAGAAGGGCTGGTTCTTCTCTGCGGCCGCTACGAAGGAGTCGACGAGCGGGTGATCGAGCGCTGTGTCGATGAAGAAATCTCGATCGGGGATTTTGTCCTCTCCGGTGGCGAGTTGCCCGCCATGGTGTTGATCGACGCCATCGTGCGGCAGCTGCCGGGGGTGCTGAACGACGCCGCTTCGGCGGTGGAGGACTCGTTCGTGGCGGGCCTGCTGGATTGCCCCCACTACACCCGGCCCGAGGTGTACGAGGGCCAGGGGGTGCCGGAAGTGCTGTTGTCCGGCAACCATGAAAGAATTCGCCGCTGGCGGCTCAAGCAGTCGCTGGCGCGGACCCGGAAGCGCCGTCCGGATTTGCTGGCGCACCGTGCCTTGAGCACGGAGGAAGCGCAACTCCTTGCCGAGCTCGATAAGGAAAGCCCGGGAGAGGAGCAATGCGGTGAGTAATATTTGAAATTTAAGGATCTCACATGAACCTGATTCAACAACTCGAGCAAGAAGAAATCGCCCGCCTGGGCAAGACCATTCCCCCCTTCGCACCCGGCGATACCGTCGTCGTCCAGGTGAAGGTCAAGGAAGGCAACCGCGAGCGTCTGCAGGCCTACGAAGGCGTCGTGATCGCCAAGCGCAACCGTGGTCTGAACTCGGCTTTCACCGTTCGCAAGATCTCTTCCGGCGAAGGCGTCGAGCGTACTTTCCAGACCTACTCCCCGCTGGTTGCCACCATCGAAGTGAAGCGCCGCGGTGACGTCCGTCGCGCCAAGCTGTACTACCTGCGCCAGCGTTCCGGCAAGTCCGCCCGTATCAAGGAAAAGCTCGAGCGCAAGGCCGGCTGAACTCTGCCTTGTGTGGAATAGAAAAGGGCGCCGATGGCGCCCTTTTTCATTTGGCTGGAGCCCCCGGGCTTACGGGTGCTGGCCTTCGCTCTTCTTGTCCCGCTCGATCAGCGCGTAGGCCGAATGGTTGTGGATGGACTCGAAATTCTCGGATTCCACCACGTAGGCGTCGATGCGGAGCTCGGCGTTGAGGCGGGCGGCGACGTCGCGCACCATGTCCTCGACGAACTTCGGGTTGTCGTAGGCCCGCTCGGTGACGAACTTCTCGTCGGGACGCTTCAGGAGGCCGTAGAGCTCGCAGGAAGCCTCCCTCTCCACCAGCTGGACCAGTTCCTCGATCCACACGAACTGGTTGGTGCGGGCTTCGACGGTGACGTGGGAGCGCTGGTTATGGGCGCCGCGCTCGGAAATCTTCTTGGAACAGGGGCAGAGGCTGGTCACCGGCACCACCACCTTCACCGAGGTGGAGATTTCCCCGTGGCAGATGTCGCCCATGAAGGTGACGTCGTAGTCCATCAGGCTCTGGACGCCGGACACCGGGGCGGTCTTGTTGATGAAGTAGGGGAAGTTCATCTCGATGTGGCCGGTCTCGGCCTCGAGGCGCTCCACCATCTCCTTCAACATGATGGGGAAGCTCTCCACCGAAATCTCCCGTTCGTGGCTGTTGAGGATCTCGACGAAGCGGGACATGTGGGTGCCCTTGAAATTGTGGGGCAGGCCGACATACATGTTGAAGACGGCGATGGTGTGCTGGACGCCGCTCGACTTGTCCCGGACCTTCACGGGGTGGCGGATGGACTTGATGCCCACCTTGTTGATGGCGAGCTGGCGGGTATCGGCGGAGCTTTGGACGTCCGGGATGGCGGAGTGGGACTGGGGTGCGGTCATGTTCTCATTTTCCATTGGCTTGGCGCGCCCGAACGGCGCGGACGATGCCATCTTTGTCGAGGCCGAGTTCGGCAAGCAGCTGCCCTTGTTCGCCATGATCGATGAAGCGATCAGGCAAGCCCAGACGCAGTAACGGCACGCTCAGGCGATGCTCTTCTATGACGCGTTCAACCTCCGTCCCGGCCCCCCCAATGACGGCGTTTTCTTCGACACTGACCAGGAGCGAATGGTTCCCGGCCAACTGCTGAATAATACCGGCATCGATCGGCTTGACAAATCTCATATTGACGACGGTCGCGTCCAACTCCTCGCCGGCAGCCAGGGCGGCGGGGACCAGGCTGCCGAAGGCGAGCAGGGCCACCCCCTTGCCTTCCCGCAGGACCTTGCCCTTGCCGACGGGCAGGACGTCGAGGTCCATGCCCGGCACCGTGCCGGTGCCGCCGCCGCGCGGGTAGCGGACGGCGCTGGGGCAGTCGAGGCGGAAGGCGGTGGATAGCATCTGCCGGCACTCGGCCTCGTCGGCCGGGGCCATGATCACCATGTTGGGGATGCAGGCCAGGTAGGAGATGTCGAAGGTGCCGTGGTGGGTGGGGCCATCGGCGCCCACCAGGCCGCCCCGGTCGATGGCGAATACCACCGGCAGGTTCTGCAGGGCGACGTCGTGGACCAGCTGGTCGTAGGCCCGCTGCAGGAAGGTGGAATAGATGGCCACCACCGGCTTCAGGCCCTCGCAGGCCAGGCCGGCGGCGAAGGTGACGGCGTGCTGCTCGGCGATGCCGACATCGTAGTAGCGGCCAGGGTATTCGCTGGCAAAGCGCACCAGGCCGGAGCCCTCCCGCATGGCCGGGGTGATGCCCACCAGGCGGGGGTCGGCGGCGGCCATGTCGCACAGCCAGTCGCCGAAAACCTGGGTGTAGGTGAGCTTGCCGCTCCCCTTGCCGGTCTGGATGCCCTCTTCGGGCTGGAACTTGGAGACGCCGTGGTAAAGGACCGGGTCGGCCTCCGCCAGCTTGTAGCCCTGGCCCTTGCGGGTGATGACGTGGAGGAACTGGGGGCCCTTGAGCTTTTTGAGGTTCTCCAGGGTGGGCACCAGGGCGTCCAGGTCGTGGCCGTCGATGGGGCCGATGTAGTTGAAGCCGAATTCCTCGAACAGGGTGCCCGGGGCGATCATGCCCTTGACGTGCTCCTCCGCCCGCCGCGCCAGTTCCAGCAGGGGCGGGGCGAATTCCAGCATCTTCTCGGCCCCCTTGCGGGCGGCGTTGTAGGTGCGGCCCGACAGCAGGCGGGCCAGGTACTTGTTCAGCGCCCCCACCGGCGGCGAAATGGACATGTCGTTGTCGTTGAGGATGACGAGCATGTCGGCATCGGCGACGCCGGCGTTGTTGAGGGCCTCGAAGGCCATGCCGGCGGACATGGCGCCGTCGCCGATGACCGCCACCACCCGGCGGCTCTCGCCCTTCTGCTTGGCGGCCAGGGCCATGCCGAGGGCGGCCGAGATCGAGGTAGAGGAATGGCCGACGCCGAAGGTGTCGTATTCGCTCTCGGCCCGCTTGGGAAAGCCGGAGATGCCGCCGTGCATGCGCAGCCCGGCCATGCCCTGGCGGCGGCCGGTGAGGATCTTGTGGGCATAGCACTGGTGGCCCACGTCCCACACCAGGCGGTCATGGGGCGTGTCGTAGACGTAGTGCAGAGCGATGGTCAGCTCGACGGTGCCCAGGTTGGAGGACAGGTGGCCGCCGGTCTTCGACACCGAGTCGATGAGGAAGCTGCGCATCTCGTCGGCCAGCCGGGACAGGTCCCGCCGGTCCAGGCGGCGCAGGTCGCAGGGATCGTTGATGGTTTCGAGGATATCTTTGCAGGGCATCGTCAGAATTGCCGATGGCAGATGAAATCGGCCAGTTCATGGAGGCGCCGGCCCCGGTCGCCGAAGCAGGCGAGGGCGGCGAGGGCGTCGGCCCGCAGCTCTTCGGCGTAGGCCTTGGCGTCGGCCAGGCCGAGGAGGCTGACATAGGTGGGCTTGTCCGCCGCCTCGTCCTTGCCGGCGGTCTTGCCGAGGGTGGCGGTGCTGGCGGTGCAGTCGAGGATGTCGTCCACCACCTGGAAGAGCAGCCCGGCCCGCTTGGCGAAGCGGTCCAGGTTGTCCCGCTCGGCGGCGGCCAGGGGCTTGCCGGCGAGGGCACCGAGGAGAACGGCGGCCCGGATCAGGGCGCCGGTCTTGAGGGCGTGCATCAGTTCGAGTTCGGGCTGCTCGAGGTTCTTGCCCACCGACTCCAGGTCGATGGCCTGGCCTCCGGCCATGCCCCTGGAGCCGCTGGCCTGGGCCAGGAGGCCCACCATCTCGAGCTGCTGGGCCGGGTCGCAGATCGGCTTGCGGCCGAGCAGCTCGAAGGCCAGGGTCTGCAGGCTGTCGCCCACCAGGAGGGCGGTGGGTTCGTCGTATTCGACATGGCAGGTGGGACGGCCGCGGCGCAGCACGTCGTCGTCCATGCAGGGCAGGTCGTCGTGCACCAGGGAATAGGCATGGATCATTTCCACGGCGCAGGCGACGATTTCCAGCTTATCCGGGGCGGCGCCGGTGATCTCGCCGGCGGCGAAGGCCAGCAGCGGGCGCACCCGCTTGCCGCCGCCCAGGGTGGCGTAGCGCATGGCGGCGTGGAGGCGGCCGGGGATGCAGTCGGGGCCGGGCAGGAAGCGGGCGAGGGCAGCCTCCACCTGGGCCTGGACGGCAGCCATCCAGGCCGTGAACTCGGACTGGCTCATGAGTCCTCCCGGCCGCTGGGGGTGAAGTTCTTCACCTCCCCGTTTTCCAGGATGCGGATTTGCTGCTCGGCGTCGGTAAGCTGCTGCTGGCAATGCTTCAGGAGGACCATGCCGCGGCGGTAGGCGGCGATGGATTCTTCGAGCTCCAGCTTGCCGCCTTCCATGCTCTGGACAATGGCTTCGAGTTCGGCGAGAGCCGCTTCGAATTTCATGTCGGCGATGGGGGATTGATCCATGTGACCGGGTCCGGTGAAACGTAGAAAAATACCTTACCAGGGGGCTTTTGGTCAAATTGCGGGAAGGCTAGAATGTTCCGTTTTTTCCCTGTTTTGTTGGAGGTATGGCATGTCCAACCTTGCCGCCCTGTCCAAGCTCACCCCGGGGGTTTCCCAATTGCCGGTGGACTGGTATTTCGACGAGAAAATCTTCGAGCTGGAGAAAAAGCTCATTTTCGACGCCGGTCCGGGCTACGTGGGGCATCAGCGCATGGTGCCGGAGGCAGGGGATTACCGTTCCCTGGAGTGGCTGGACCACGGCCGCCTGCTGCTGAACGGCGGCGACCGGGACAACTGGCTGATGTCCAACATCTGCCGGCATCGCCAGGCCATCATGCTGCAGGGATCCGGGCGGCTCAACGGCAACATCGTCTGCCCCATCCACCGCTGGACCTACGACACCGAGGGCCAGCTCATCGGGACGCCCCATTTTCCCCAGAATCCCTGCCTCAACCTGGACAAGCTGCCCCTGGAGAACTGGAACGGCCTGCTCTTCAAGGGCCCGCGCTCGGCGGCCGCCGATCTTAAGGACATGAAAGTGGCGGGCGAGTTCGACTTTTCCGGCTACAAGCTCGACCACGTGGAGATGCACCAGTGTAATTACAACTGGAAGACCTTCATCGAGGTGTACCTGGAGGACTACCACGTTGTGCCCTTCCACCCCGGCCTAGGCAATTTCGTCACCTGCGACGACCTCACCTGGCAGTTCGGCGACTGGTACTCGGTCCAGAAGGTCGGCATCACCTCCCTCCTCAAGGAAGGCTCTCCGGTCTACGGGCGCTGGCAGAAGGCGGTGCGGGAGTACTACGCCGCCATCGGCGAGCAGCCCCGCCAGGGCGCCGTCTGGCTCACCTACTACCCCAACATCATGGTCGAGTGGTACCCCCATGTGCTGGTAGTGTCCACCCTGGTTCCCCAGGATGTGGACCGCACCATGAACGTGGTGGAGTTCTACTACCCGGAGGAAATCGTGGACTTCGAGCGGGAATTCATCGAAGCCGAGCGTGCCGCCTACATGGAGACCGCCATCGAGGACGACGACATCGGCGAACGCATGGACCGCGGCCGCCGGGCCCTCCTCAAGGAAGGGCGCAACGAGGTCGGCCCCTACCAGAGCCCGATGGAGGACGGCATGCAGCACTTCCACGAGTTCTACCGGCGGATCATGGGGCCCCATCTCTGATCCCGCCGATGCATCAGCCGAGGGCGCCGGGTTAGAATCCGGCGCCCTTTTCATTCGAAGTCCCTTATGCAATCCCTCTGGATGGTCGTCGCCAGTCTCCTCTTCGCCTGCATGGGGGTCTGCGTCAAACTGGCCGCCGCCACCCATTCGGCGGTGGAGATCGTCTTCTACCGCAGCTTCATCTCCCTAGTGCTGATGTTCGCCCTGGTCCGTCTGCGCGGCGTGCCGCTGGCCACGCCCCACTGGCGCTGGCAGGTGAGCCGCGGCCTGGTGGGCTTCGTGGCCCTGTTCTCCTATTTCTACGCCATCACCCTGCTGCCCCTGGCGACGGCGGTGACGCTGAATTACACCTCGGCCATCTTCCTCGCCATCTACCTGGCCCTGGCCGGCTGGCGGCTGTCCAGCGGCATGCTGGCGGCCCTCACCGTCGGCCTGGTCGGGGTGGCGCTCCTCCTGCAGCCCACCTTCCACGCCGACCTGCTGTTCGGCGGGTTGGTGGGCCTGGCTTCCGGCAGCCTGGCGGGTATGGCCTACTTCAGCGTCCGCGAACTGGGGGCCCGGGGCGAGCCGGAAACCCGCACCGTCTTCTACTTCTCCCTGGTCTCCTCCATCGGCGCCGGCCTCGGGCTGGCCTTTTCGGACCTGCACCCGGTGGACTGGCGGAGCGGCGGGCTGCTGCTGAGCGTGGCGGCCTTCGCCACCGCCGCCCAGCTCGCCATGACCCGGGCCTACGCCCGGGGGCGGACCCTGATGTCGGCCGCCCTGGGGTACAGCACGGTGGTGTTTTCCAGCCTCTTCGGCCTGGCTTTCTGGGGCGAGGTCCTGCCGACTTCGGCCTGGGCAGCCATCGGGCTCATCGTCCTGTCGGGCGTCGGAGCCACGCATTTTTCGCGCGCTGCCCCAGTGGAACAGGATTAAACTGGCAGCAAACAACACGGGAGCTACACCATGATCGTTACCGACCAGCAACCCGGCCGCGTCAGCGTGACCGTCTTCGGCGAGTTCTCCCTCGCCGATTACCGGGAATTCGAGGAAGCCGTCAATTACCAGCTCAAATTCGAGGGTGCCGTCGATCTGCTGCTTGACCTGCGCCAGATGGCCGATTTCACCCTCGACGTGGCGTGGGAGGACATCAAGTTCTCGCGCCAGCACGCCAATGACTTCAAGCGCATCGCGGTGATCACCGACAGCCAGTGGGTGACCTGGAGCGCCTGGCTGTCCCAGGTCTTCGTCGAGGCCGATATCGAAGTCTTCGCCGACGCCGACGAAGCCAAGGCCTGGCTGGAATCCGAGGCGTGAGCTTCACGGCCCTGGTGGATGCCGGGACCCTGGCCCGGCACTTGGACGATCCCGCCTGGCGGATATTCGATGTCCGCCACCAGCTGGCCGACACCGGCTACGGCGAGGGGGCCTACAGCCAGGGGCACATGCCCGGCGCCTTTTTCCTCCACTGCGACCGGGATCTCTCCGGTCCGACCACCGGCAGCAACGGCCGCCATCCCTTGCCTGACCCCGAAGTGCTGGCCGCCAAGCTGGCGGCCTGCGGCGTCGACGGGGCGACCCAGGTGGTGGTGTACGACGATTGCCAGGGCATGATCGCCGGCCGCCTGTGGTGGCTCCTGCGCTGGCTCGGGCACGACCGGGTGGCGGTGCTGGACGGCGGACTGCAGGCCTGGCTCGCCCTGGGCGGTGCCATGACCGCGGAAGTCTCCGTGGCGCAGCCGGCCCGCTTCGAAGCCAGGCCACGGGACTGGGTGGTGGACGCCCACAGCATCCTCACTCACGTGGAATCGTCCGCCATGCGGGTGGTCGACGCCCGCAGCCCGGACCGCTTCCGGGGTGAGAACGAAACCATTGACCCGGTGGGCGGCCATATTCCCGGTGCCTACAACCGCTTCTTCAAGGACAACCTGGGTCCGGACGGGCGCTTCAAGCCGGCCGAGGCCCTGCGGGCCGAATGGCTGGCCTTCCTCGGCGATGCGGCGCCGGAGCAGGTGGTGCACCAGTGCGGCTCCGGGGTTTCCGCCTGCCACAACATCCTGGCCATGGAAGTGGCCGGGCTGCCCAGCCCCCGGCTCTACGCCGGGTCCTGGAGCGAGTGGTGCGCCGACCCGCAGCGGCCGGTGGCCCGCTGACCTCAGCCGAGCTGTCGGGCCAGGGCCCAGGCCACATGCTCCCGCACCAGGGCTGACGGATCGTCGGCCCTTTTCCTGAGTGCTTCCGCCGCCTCTGCCGAGGGCGGCGCGTTGCCGAGGGCCACGGCAATATTGCGCAGCCAGCGCTCATGGCCGATGCGGCGGATGGGGCTGCCCGCCAGCCGCTCGTTGAATTCCGCCTCGCTCCAGGCGAAAAGGTCGATCAGATTGGCGGCGTCCAGGCCGTTGCGCACCCCGAAATCCGGGTCGCCCAGGCGAGCGAAGCGGTTCCAGGGGCAGCAGAGCTGGCAGTCGTCGCAGCCGTAGATGCGGTTGCCGAGGAGGGGGCGCAGTTCCTCCGGGATCGGACCGGCCAGCTCGATGGTCAGGTAGGAGATGCAGCGCCGGGCGTCCATCTGGTAGGGGGCGACGATGGCGCCGGTAGGGCAGGCCTCGATGCAGGCGGTGCAGTTGCCGCAGTGGTCCTCGATCGGTGGGTCCGGTGGCAGGGGCAGGTCGGTGTAGATGTCGCCGATGAAGCGCCAGGAGCCTTCCCGCGAGAGGAGGAGGGTGTGCTTGCCTCGCCAGCCGAGGCCGGCCTGGCTGGCGAATTCCACTTCCATGACCGGGGCGGAGTCGGAGAAGACCCGGTAGCCGAAGGGGCCGATGGTGTCGGCGATGGCCTGGGCCAGCTTCTGCAGCCGGTTGCGCACCACCTTGTGGTAGTCCCGCCCCAGAGCGTAGCGGGAGACATAGGCCCGGCGCCCATCGGCCAGGGTCGAGGCGGCGTCCGCGGCGGCCGGCAGGTAGTCGATGGTGGCCGAAACCACGGTCAGGGTCCCGGGCACCAGGGCTTGGGGGTCGCTGCGCAAAGGAGCGTGGCGGGCCATATAATCCATGTCCCCGTGGCGGCCCTGGGCCAGCCACTGCTGGAGCCGGGGTGCGGCGGCGCTGACGTCGCCCCTGGAAATGCCGATGGCGGCGAATCCCAGGCCGCTGCCCAGGGCCTTGATCTGTTCCGCCAGGGCCGAGTAATCGATAGTGGAGTTGCGATCGTGCATCAGCCTGATGTTACCGCCGTTTTCGACCTGCCGGACGAGGCCGCCACCCAGCGCCTGGGGCAGATCCTGGCGCCCCTGCTCAAGCCGGGCATGGTCATTCACCTGGAAGGCGATCTGGGGGCGGGCAAGACCACCCTGGTCCGGGCCCTGTTGCGGGCCCTCGGCCACACCGGGCCGGTGAAAAGTCCGACGTACTCTCTGGTTGAAGTTTACGCGGTTTCGAGTTTATACTTGTATCACTTTGATTTTTATCGGTTTGAGTCGCCCGAGGAATTCCTCGATGCGGGCCTGGGTGAGTATTTTCACGATGCTTCGATCTGCCTTGTCGAATGGCCTGAAAAAGCCCGCGGAGTCGCTCCGCCGGCCGATCTCTCCTGCCGCTTCGAGCATGCGGGCGATGGGCGCCGGGCTGAACTCATTCCCCATTCGGCGGCGGGGGAAGCATGCGTAAAGAGCCTGCTCTCCAACTTCCTCGACGGCGCCTCGTCCAGTTCGCCGGCGCGTCCCTGATCCTGTCCCTCACCCGCCTGGCCGAGGCGGGGAATGCCCGGCTGCCGTCCATCCTGGCGGTGCGCATCTGGCCGGCGGCGGACTATACCCGGGTCACGCTGGAGCACGACGCTCCCCTTAAATTCAATTACTTCACCGTCGACAACCCCGACCGCCTGGTGGTGGATATCGAAGGGGTCGAATTCAACAGCGTGCTGGACAGCATCGCCAAAAAGGTGGAGGCCGACGACCCTTACATCAAGCTGCTGCGGGCCGGCCGCTTCAAGCCGGGGGTGGTGCGGCTGGTCATGGAGTTGAAGACCAAGGTCAATCCCCAGGTCTTCAACCTGAAGCCGGTGGGGGAGTACGGCCACCGACTGGTGCTGGACGTCTATCCGGTGGTGCCTCCCGACCCGCTTCTCGCCCTGCTGCAGGGCAAGGAGGAGGCGGTGGAGCCGGCCAAGCCGGAGGTCGAGCCCGTGCCGGCCGAAAGGAAACCGGAGACTCCCCTGGAAGCGCCGGAGGTCAAGACCGCCAAGAAATCCGGCAAGGCGGTGGTGGACCGCCTGGTGACCATCACCCTCGATCCCGGCCACGGCGGCGAGGACCCGGGCGCCATCGGCAAGGGCGGCACCCAGGAGAAGATGGTCACCCTGGCGGTGGCCCGCCGGGTCAAGGCCCGCCTGGACTCCGAGCCCAACATGCGGGCGGTGCTGACCCGGGATTCGGATTTCTTCGTGCCGCTCCACATGCGGGTCCAGAAGGCCCGGCGCATCCAGGCCGACCTCTTCGTCTCGGTCCATGCCGACGCCTGGATCAAGCCGGACGCCCGGGGCTCCTCGGTCTTCGTGCTGTCGGAGCGGGGGGCGTCCAGCTCGGCGGCCCGCTGGCTGGCCCAGAAGGAGAACGAGGCCGACCTGGTGGGGGGCGTCAATCTGGACGTCAAGGACCCTTTCCTGGCCCGCACCCTGCTGGATCTCTCCCAGACCGCCACCATCAACGACAGCCTCAAGCTCGGCAAGTACGTGCTTGGGGAGCTGGGGGGCATCAACACCCTTCACAAGGCCAGCGTGGAACAGGCCGGCTTTGCGGTGCTGAAGGCGCCGGACATCCCCTCCATCCTGATTGAGACGGCCTTCATCTCCAATCCCGAGGAAGAGCGCCGGCTCAACGATGACGCCTACCAGGACAAGCTGGCCGACGCCATCGTGCGCGGCATCCGCCAGTACTTCGCCAGGAATCCCCCGGCCCCCAAGGCCAAGATGGCCCGCCTGGGCTAGAAGAGTTCCACCTCGCCCTTGTGGATGGGCTTGGGCTGCATCCGGCCGCTTTCCACCAGGGCCTCGTAGGAGGCGACCCGGTTGCGGCCGTGGTGCTTGACGTAGTAGAGGGCCTCGTCGGCCCGGTCGATGACGTCCGAGGGAGTGTCCTGGGGCAGCAGCTGGCTGAAGCCGATGCTCACCGTCAGCTGGCCGACCTGGCTGAAGCTGCGGTTCTCGATGGTCTTGCGGAAGCGTTCCAGGGCATCGAAGGCGTCGCTGCGGCTGGCCGGCTGCAGGACGATGACGAATTCCTCGCCGCCGAAGCGGAAGAGCTGATCGTCGAAGCGGAAGGCATCCTGCATGACCTGGGCCAGCACCACCAGCACCTCGTCGCCGATCAGGTGGCCGTGGTCGTCGTTGATGGCCTTGAAATGGTCGATGTCGCACACCGCCAGCCAGTGGTGGGCATGGTCGGCAGGTCCCTGGCGGCGGGCCGGGGAGGGCATGCGGGCGGCGTCGCTACTGTCATCCACCGCCGCCTGGCCGAGGAGGTCGAAGAGGTGCTTGTCGAAGGTCTTGCGGTTGGCCAGGCTGGTGAGGGTGTCGGTTTCGGCGTAATCCAGCAGGGCGATGTGGTTGCTGAAGAATTCCACGAGCCCCATGAGCAGCAGCCGCAGGTCGGCGGGAAAATCGTCGGGCACGGTGACGTCGATCAGGTAGAGCAGATGCTCGTGCTGGGCCACCGGGAAGATCAGTCGGTTGGAGCCGTCCGGCAGGACATCGAGGACCACCGACATTTCCTGCTGGCAGCGCCGCATCAGCCCGTCCTGGGCCAGGGGGCGGCAGTGGCGGCGCTGGGGCAGGTAGGCGTTGCGGGAAAAGGTCCCGTTGGGGCCGAGGCCGGCGCAGTCGAAGATGATGGTCTTGCGGTCGCTGGCGAAGCAGCGGTAGATGGTGAGGGCGGAAGGGTGGAAAAGATCCTGCATCGCCTCCACCATGGCGGCATTGATCTCCGTTCTGTCCCGCAGGGCGGAAGTGCGAACGATATGGCTGGTCAGACGCAGCATGGGGACTTCCGGAGGCAGGGAAAGGGAGGGGCGGGCAGAATCGGCGGATTATAGTCCCCCTTTGGCGCCCCCGGTGGGAACGGGTTTTGCGGCCTTCCCAAGCGCCCCGGGCCGGAGACCGTTATAATTCAACATTTTTTCAGGCCTCGCATGCGGGTTTTTCGCGGCTATCACCGTCCGGTTCCGGCTCCGACCGTGCTCGCCATCGGCAATTTCGACGGCGTGCATCTCGGTCACGGTGCGCTCGTCCGTCGCCTGGTGCAGGCGGCGCGGCAGTATGCCGTGGTGCCCACGATCCTGACCTTCGAGCCCCATCCCCGGGAATTCTTTTCCCCCAAGTCGGCGCCGGCCCGCCTCACCACCCTGCGGGAAAAGCTTGAACTCCTGAACGAATGCGGTGCCGAGCAGGCCATGGTCTGCCGTTTCGACGCCGCCTTCGCCGCCCTGTCGGCGGAACAGTTCGTGGAGGAAGTGCTGGTGCGCGGCCTCCGGGTGCGCCACGTCATCATCGGCGACGATTTCCGCTTCGGCAAAGGGCGCAAGGGCGGTCTCGAGCTGCTGCGGATCGAGGGCGAGAAGCACGGCTTCGGGGTCGAAGCCATGGAGAGCGTCATCGTGGACGGCGAGCGGGTTTCCAGCTCCGGCGTCCGGGAGGCCCTGGCCGGCGGCGACATGGAGCGGGCGGCCCGGCTCCTGGGGCGGCCCTACGTCATCGACGGGCGGGTGGTCCATGGCGACAAGATCGGGCGCCAGATCGGCTTCTCCACCGCCAATATCCGCATCAAGCACAATCCGCTGCCCATGACCGGCGTCTTCGCCGTGGAAGTGGGCGGCCTCGGCGACCAGTCCCTGCCGGCGGTGGCCAATCTCGGCATCCGTCCCACCGTCAATGGCACCCGTCCCCTGCTTGAAGTCCATCTCTTCGACTTCGACCGGGACATCTACGGCGCCCACCTGTCGGTACGTTTCGTGCACAAGCTGCGGGACGAGCAAAAATTTTCCAGTTTCGACGCCCTCAAGGCCCAGATCGCGCTGGACGCGCAGGCCGCCCGGGCTTATTTCAAGCGGTGAACAAGACCATGGCTGATTACAAAGACACCCTTAACCTGCCCGATACCCCATTCCCCATGCGGGGCGACCTGCCCAAGCGGGAGCCCCTGTGGGTCAAGGAGTGGCAGGAGAAGAAGCTCTACCAGCGCATCCGCGAAGCCTGCAAGGGGCGCCCCCGCTTCACCCTCCACGACGGCCCTCCCTACGCCAACGGCGACATCCACATCGGCCACGCGGTCAACAAGATCCTCAAGGACATCATCGTCCGCTCCCGCACCCTGTCCGGCTTCGACGCCCCCTATGTGCCGGGCTGGGACTGCCACG
>DATFAA010000068.1:0-13045 GCA_035255045.1 Rhodocyclaceae bacterium
GACGGCCTGGTGGCCCGCCGGGGCTTCCCCCACCCCCCCACCTACCACAGCGAGCGCCTGCGCCGGGCCCCGGACCGGCACTTCTTCGACGTCATCAGCCGGGGCTACGGCATCATGGCCTCCTACGCCGACCGGGTGGAGCCCGCCGAGCGCTGGGCCATCGTCGCCTACATCCGCGCCCTCCAGCTCAGCCAGGGGGCGAGGGCGGCGGACCTGCCCCCCGAGGTCCGCCAGCGCCTGGCGGCGGTCCCACCGGAGGACAAGCGGTGAAGGCGCCGGCGATCCTTTCCCGCCGCGCTTCCGGCCTCGTCGGCGCCGGGCTCCTGCTCCTCTGCCTGCCGGCCTGGTGGATTGACCGCACCGCCCTCCTGGCCGCCTGGCTCGTCGCCTTGCTCTTCTGCCTGGACGTGGCCCTGGGCGGCCTGGCCAACGTCTGGGTGCACAATCTGACAGGGGGCGCCTGGGGCGAGGCCATCCGCGTCCCCCTCCTGACCCTGGGGCGGGCGCTGCCGGCCCTGGCCGTCCTCTTCCTGCCGGTGCTGGCGGGGCTTCCGGACCTCTATCCCTGGGCGGCCGGCGGCAACGACTGGAGCGCCGAGCTGTCGGCGCCGGCCTTCAAGGATGCCTGGCTCACGCCCGGCGCCTTCGCCCTGCGGGCGGTGGTCGTCCTGCTCCTCTGGAACGCCCTCGCCTGGGCCAGCCGGCGGCCAGCCTGGGGACGCGCCCGAGGCTTCGCCGCCGGTGCCCTCATCGTCTACGGCCTCTCCCTGGGCCTGGCGGCGGTGGACTGGCTCATGTCCCTGACTCCCCTCTGGTACTCCAGCATCTTCGGCCTGGCGGTGGGCGTCGGCCAGGTCCTGGCCGGCCTCGCCTTCGCTGCCGTGGCGGCCTGCCGGCGGGAGGAGGCGGTGGACGCCAGCACCCGGCGGGACCTGGGCAACCTGCTCCTGGCCTATGTCCTGACCTGGGGCTACCTGGCCTTTTCCCAGTTCCTAATCATCTGGTCCGAGAACCTGCCCCACGAGATTTCCTGGTACGTCATGCGGCGGGATGGCGGCTGGCTGGCCCTGGGCATCGCCGTCGCGGTCCTCCAGTTCGCCCTGCCGCTGCTGGCGCTCCTCTTCCGGGCGGTCAAGGACTCGCCCCGGCGCCTGGGCTGGCTTGCCGGCGGGCTCCTGGCTGCCCATTTCCTGGACGTGTGCTGGCTTGTCCTGCCCTCGGTCGGCCGGGCCCTGGTTCCCTGGCACCTCCTCTGGCTCCTGCCCCTGACCGCCCTCGGGTTGCCGGCCCTGTGCTACGGCCTGCTGCCCCCCACCGGGGAGCTGCACCATGCCTGAACGGGAAACCTGGCGCCTGGAGGCCGGGGTGGAGCCGAGCGATGTCAGCCCCAGGCCGGTGCTGGCGGTGGCCGCCGCCATCCTCCTCACCCTGGCCCTGTCAGCGGGGGCCATCTGGCTGCTGCTGGGCTGGTGGCGGATGCCCACCGGCGCCGGCCCGGACGCCCCCGAGGGACCTCGGACGGCGCTGCCCCGCCTGCAGGCCGCCCCCCAGGACGAGAAGGCCGCCTACTTCGCCGAGAAGGAGCGGCTGCTCCACGGCTACGGCTGGGTGGACCGCCAGGCGGGCACCGCCCGCATCCCCATCGAGGTCGCCATGAACCTGCTGGCCGCCCGGGGGGCGGCAGGGTCCCGGCCCGGCGGACAAGGCGGGAGGCCATGAGGCTGATGCGGGCCCTCTGTCTCTTCTTCCTCTGCCTGACGGGCTTCGGCGCCCGGGCGGAGGCTCCGCCGCCCCTGGAATTCACCCAGCGCCTCGCCGCCCCCCTGCCGCTGGACCTGCCTCTGCGGGACGAAGCCGGCCGGCCGGTGCGGCTGGGGGATTATTTCGGCCGGGCGCCGGTGGTCCTGGTGCTGGGCTACTTCGAGTGCCCCAACCTGTGCAGCACCGTCCTCGACGGGGTGCTGGAAGGCCTGGGGCGAACCGGGCTTCCCGGCTCCGCCTACCGCCTGCTGGCGGTCAGCATCGACCCCCGGGAGGGGCCCCGGGAAGCCGGCCGCCGGGCGGTGGCCTACCGCACGCTCCTGGCCGGCGGCGAGGCCCATTTCCTCACTGGCGCCGCCGGCGCCACCGGGCGCCTGGCCGGCAGTGCCGGCTTCCCCTACGCCTGGGACCGGGAGCACGGCCAGTACATGCACCCCGCCGGCTTCCTGGTGGCGGCGCCGGGCGGGCGCATCTCCCGCTATTTCCTGGGGGTGCGCTTCGCCCCCCGGGACCTGCGCCTGGCCCTGGTGGAGGCCGCGGCCGGCCGTACCGGCTCCCTCCAGGACCGGCTGCTCCTCCTCTGTTCCCATTTCGAGCCCCGGACGGGGCGCTACACCGTGGCAGTGATGGCGGTGGTGCGCGCCGTCTGCCTTATCGTGGCCGCTGCCCTGGGGCTGTGGATCTGGCGGCGTCGGGCGGGGAGGGCGCCATGACCGGCATCCATCTGCTGCCGGTGGAGGCATCCAGCCTGGCGGGCCGGGTGGATGCGGTCTTCCTGGCCGTCTTCCTGATCACCGGCCTGGTGGCCCTGGCCATTTTCGCCCTGGTGGTCTTCTTCGCCCTGCGTTACCGGCAGGGCTCCCCGGCCGACCGCTCCAACCCCCCGGCCAACAACCGGGTCCTGGAGATCGGCTGGGTGGTGACGCCCCTCTTCATCTTCCTCGGCCTCTTCGTCTGGGCGGCCAGCCGGTACGCCGACATCTACCGGCCGCCGGCCGACGCCATGCCGGTGTTCGTGGTGGCCAAGCAGTGGATGTGGAAGCTGGAGCACCCGAACGGCCGCCGGGAGATCGACGAGCTGCACGTCCCGGTCGGCCGCCCGGTGCGCCTCGTCATGACCTCCCAGGACGTCATCCACAGCTTCTTCGTGCCGGCCTTCCGCATCAAGCAGGACGTGGTCCCCGGCCGCTACACCAGCCTCTGGTTTACCGCCACCCGGGCCGGGGAATACCACCTCTTCTGCGCCGAGTACTGCGGCTCCCAGCATGCCGCCATGGGCGGGCGCATCGTCGCCATGGAGCCGGCGGCCTTCGCCCGCTGGCTGGCCCAGGGCAGTCCGGCCGTCGGCATGGCGGCCCGGGGCCTGGAGCTTTTCCGGCGCTACGGCTGCAGCGGCTGCCATGCCCGGGAGTCGAGCGTGCACGCGCCCAAGCTGGAGGGCCTCCTGGGGCGCCCGGTGCACCTCGCCGACGGCCGCAGCCTGGTGGCCGACGAGGCCTATGTCCGGGATTCCGTCCTGCTGCCGAGGAAGGACGTGGTGGCGGGCTTCGAGCCCATCATGCCCTCCTTCGCCGGGCAGATTTCCGAGGAGGACCTGATGGCCATCATCGAGTACATCCGCTCCACCGGAGGGCCGTCCTGATGGAGCGCAACTACCTCACCGCCGGCTACAGCCTGAAATCCTGGCTCACCACCCGGGACCACAAGCGCATCGCGCTCCTCTACCTGGCCGCCATCACCGCCTTCTTCTTCATCGGCGGGGCCGCCGCCGCCCTCATCCGCCTGGAGCTCGCCACCGCCCCCGGCGACCTGGTCAGCGCCGACACCTACAACCGCCTGTTCACCGCCCATGGCGTGATCATGGTCTGGCTCTTCCTCATCCCCTCCATCCCCTCGGGCCTGGGCAATTTCCTCATGCCCCTGATGATCGGCGCCCGGGACCTGGCCTTTCCCCGCCTCAACCTCCTGTCCTGGTACATCTACGTGGCGGGGGGAATCATGATCCTCACCGCCCTGTTCCTCGGCGGCGTGGATACCGGCTGGACCTTCTACACCCCGTACTCGACCCTCTTTTCCAATTCCCACGTGGTCCTGACCCTGCTCGGGGTGTTCGTGGTCGGCTTCTCGTCCATCCTCACCGGGCTCAATTTCATCGTCACCGTGCACACCATGCGGGCCCCGGGCCTCACCTGGTTCCGGCTGCCCCTCTTCGTCTGGGCCAATTACGCCACCAGCCTCATCCTGGTGCTGGCCACCCCGGTGCTGGCCATGACCCTGCTCCTGGTGGGCATCGAGCGCATCTTCCAGGTGGGCATCTTCGACCCCGCCCTGGGGGGCGACCCCCTGCTGTTCCAGCATCTCTTCTGGTTCTACTCCCACCCGGCGGTGTACATCATGGTCCTGCCTGCCATGGGGGTGGCCAGCGAGATCATTCCCTGCTTCGCGCGGAAGCGGGTCTTCGGCTACCGCTTCATGGCCTACGCCATCCTCGGCATCGCCGTCATCGGCTTCCTGGTCTGGGGGCACCACATGTTCGTCAGCGGCCAGGCCATGTACGCCAGCCTGGCCTTCTCCCTCCTGAGCTTCCTGGTGGCCATCCCCTCGGCGATCAAGGTGTTCAACTGGACGGCCACCCTCTACAAGGGCTCCATCACCTTCCCGGCCCCCATGCTCTACGCCTTGGGCTTCGTCGGGCTGTTCACCATCGGTGGCCTGACCGGGCTCTACCTGGCCTCCCTGGCCCTGGACGTGCACCTCACCGATACCTACTTCGTGGTCGCCCATTTCCACTACATCATGGTCGGCGGCTCGGTCATGGCCTACCTGGGGGCCGTCCACTTCTGGTGGCCCAAGATCAGCGGCCGGCTCTACCCGGAAACCTGGGGCCGGGTGGCGGCCGTGGTCATCTTCTTCGGCTTCAACCTCACCTTCTTTCCCCAGTACCTCCTCGGGGCCCAGGGCATGCCCCGGCGCTACCACGCCTACCCGCCGGAATTCACCCTGCTCAACGTCCTCTCCTCCGCCGGCGCGGCCCTCCTGGCGGTGGGCTACCTGCTGCCCCTGGCCTATCTCGCCTGGTCGGTGTTCCGCGGCCAGCGGGCC
Organism: Rhodocyclaceae bacterium; assembly: GCA_035255045.1. GTDB lineage: Bacteria > Pseudomonadota > Gammaproteobacteria > Burkholderiales > Rhodocyclaceae > JAGTRP01. The sequence goes on from DATFAA010000068.1 coordinate 4,864, forward strand.
ACCGGAAACCCCTGGCGGGCCACCGGCCTCGAATGGCAGACCCCGTCGCCGCCGCCCCCGGACAACTTCGCCGAGCCGCCGGTGGTGACCCGGGAACCCTACGACTACAGCCCCACCGGGGAGGAGATCCGGCAATGAACGGCCAGGTGAGCCCGCAGTTTTCCAGCCTGGGGCAGCAGAACGCGGCGGCGACCCTGGGCATGTGGGTCTTCCTGGCCACCGAGCTGATGTTCTTCGGCCCCCTTTTCTTCGGCGACTGGTACGGGCGCCTGCATTTTCCCCTGGAATTCGCCGCCGCCAGCCGGCACACGGACATGGTGCTGGGCACCGCCAATACCGCCATCCTCCTGACCAGCAGCTTTGCCATGGCCAACGCCGTCGAGGCCCTGGCGGCGGGGCGGCGGACCACGGCCCGGGCCATGCTCGTGGCCACCGCCGTCCTCGGCGTCGCCTTCCTCGCCGTCAAGGGCCTGGAGTGGCGCCACGACTGGCAGGGCCACCTCTTCCCCGGCCGCGGCTCCTTCCTGGCCAACGGCGGCCAGCTCTTCTTCCTGCTCTACTTCGCCCTGACCGGGTTGCACGCCGTCCACCTGGCCATCGGCATCGTCCTCGTCCTGGCCTTCGCCCTGGCCATGCGCCACGACACCAGCGCCCTGGCCGAGCCCGGGCGCCTCCGGGTGGCCGGGCTCTACTGGCATTTCGTCGATGTGGTGTGGATCTTCCTCTACCCCATCCTCTACCTGGTCGGGAGGGCGGCCGGATGAAAGCGGGAAGCGCAAAACCCTACCGCCGCAACCTGGCGGTGTGGATTGCCCTCCTGGCCCTGCTGGCCGCCACGGCGGGGAGCGCCTTCATCCCCATGGGCGCCTGGAACGGCGTCGCCAACCTGGCCATCGCCGCCCTCAAGACGCTGCTGGTGGGCATCTTCTTCATGCACCTCCGGGATGCCGGGGCCCTGGTGCGTCTGGCGGCGGCGGTGGCGGCCTTCATGCTGGTGCTGCTCTTTGCCCTGGCATCCACCGACTATTTCAACCGCCGCATGCACGCGGCCCCGTGGCAGGAGCCCCGGCAGGTGCACCCGGCGCTGCCCAGGACGAGGCCGAAAAATGGATAGGAAAATAGTCGTCGTCACCGGCGCTTCCGCCGGCATCGGCCGGGCCACGGCCACGGAATTCGCCCGCCAGGGCTGGCGGGTAGCCCTCCTGGCCCGCAGCCCGGAGGGCCTCGAAGGCGCCCGCCGGGACGTGGAGGAGGCCGGCGGCGAGGCCCTCGTCATCCCCACCGACGTGGCCGACCACGACCAGGTGGAGGCCGCCGCCGAGCGGGTGGAGCGGGAGTGGGGGCCCATCGAGGTCTGGGTGAACGACGCCATGGCCACCGTCTTCTGCGATGCCCTCGGTACGAGTCCGGCGGATTTCAAGCGTGCCACCGAGGTCACCTACCTGGGCTCCGTCTGGGGCACCCTGGCCGCCCTGCGGCGCATGAAGACCCGGGACCGGGGGACCATCGTCCAGGTCGGCTCGGCCCTGGCCTACCGCTCCATTCCCCTGCAGTCGGCCTACTGCGGAGCGAAGAGCGGCATCCGCGGCTTCATCGACTCCCTGCGCTCCGAGCTGATCCACGACAAGAGCCGGGTCCATCTCACCATGGTGCAGCTCTCGGCCTTCAACACCCCCCAGTTCGACTGGGCCCGCAACTGCATGGGCAAGCGGCCCCAGCCCCTGGGCAAGATCTTCCAGCCGGAGGTGGCGGCCCGGGCCATCTACTGGGCGGCGACCCATCGCCGGCGGGAGCTGTGGGTGGGATTCCCCGCCGCCCAGGCCATCCTCGGTACCCGCATCCTGCCCGGCTTCCTGGATCGCATGCTGGCGCACAAGGCTTACGGCGGGCAGCTCACCGAGCAGGAGGACCCGCCTGGGCGGCCGGACAACCTCTACCAGCCCGCCCCGGGCGACCGGGGCGCCCACGGCCGCTTCGACCACCGGGCCACGTCGTCCAGTTGGGAGACCTGGTGGGCGACCCACCGGTGGACGCTGGTGGGGGTGGTGGTGACGCTTCTGGTGGCGGCGGGGTTGGTGCTTTCGGCGCGGGGGTAGGGGTGGAAACCGGTCGGATCGCAGCGAAGCGGGATACGCGTGGGTACCCGGGTTCCAAAAAACGGAAAAATTCCCGCACTCGGCACTGCCATTGTGCGCTTTCGAATGCCCGCGGCCAGCAAGCCGTGACACCCGATACCCCCAAATTGCGCATGGATACTGCAAAGCCGCACGATCGCTTGTGACGGGGCACAGCCACCCAATCGGGTGGCATACAGATTGCTGTAGAGGCGTCTTTTTGGCTTTGACCATTCGCCTCGTTCCCATGCCCTTCATCAAACTCATCCGGGTTATCGCACTTCGGGACAGCCTCCCCATGAGGCATCGCTGATGCCGGTGGAACTACACTGCGGCACGCTGGTGCTGGGGGTTCTGCTGATCGGCCCCCTCCTTGCCATCGGCAATCTCGTCGCCTGGTGGCAGACACGGGAGCGCGCCATGGCATGGTGGGCGGCGGGCAGCTTGGCGGCCGGCACTGCGGCGCCCCAGTTTCAACTCACGACGATCACCCTGGGTTACGTGTCCGTTGCACTTGCCCTGTGTTTCTATTGGGGCGGGATCAGAGCCTTCCAGCGCCGGCCGGCAAGACCCTCTCTTTTTCGGAGACCCGGCCCCTGGGTCTTCCTGACGCTCGTCCTCATCGGCGTCGCCAGTGGGTACCACGAGGGCGTTCTAGCCCTCGCCATCAGCTGCGTGTCGGCCATCTGCGTCTACGAACTGGTAATGAAACACGGCAAACAGGCCCGGGCGTCCAGTTATTTCGTTGGTGGCCTGTTTTCGCTCAACGCTTTTTTCTTCCTTCTTCTTGGCACCCTGATCATGCCGGCCGAGGATGGGCCCATGGTGCCGCGGGATGTGTTGCTTCTGGCCGCCTACGCTGAACTTCTGCTGCTGCTCATCGGCTGGAATGTCGGCTTCATCATGTTGGCCATGCAACGCTATCTGGAACTGGCCGTCGACCTCGCCAGCCACGACGAACTGACCGGCGTCCTGAATCGGCGAGTCCTTGGCGAAAGGATTCGGCATCATGTGGCGCTTGCCCAGCGTGGCGGAGCCACTCTCTCGGTCCTCGCCTTGGATCTGGACCACTTCAAGCAAGTCAACGACACATACGGCCATCAGGCGGGCGACGAGGTGCTCAGAGCTTTCGTTGGCATCGCTCAGGCCTGTCTGCGAACCACGGACCAGATGGGCCGCGTTGGCGGCGAGGAATTCGTCGCCCTGTTGCCGGCGACCAACGCTCCCGGGGCGCAGGCCCTGGCCGAGCGGTTGCGGCAAGCACTGGAGAGCCGGCCGGTGCAGTATCGGGGGCTGTCCATCAAGGTGACGGTCAGTATCGGCATCGCCGAGTTCGATCGGCATGTCCACGATGTCAACAGTCTGCTCGAGAGTGCCGACAGGGCTCTCTACGAAGCCAAGCGTCGCGGCCGCAACCGCGTGGAGGTGGCGCCGAGCACCCCATCGATTCCGCCGGTCGTGCAGTTGGTCTGGGACGGCAGTTACAGCTCGGGCAATCCCTTCATCGACGCCGAGCATGAGCAGCTTTTTGGCAAGGTGAATCAGCTGATCCGTAAAGCTCAGGAACACCCGGATGTTCGGGCGCTGCACGCGCACCTGGACGACATGCTGTTCTGGCTGAGCGAGCATTTCCGTCACGAAGAGACCATCTTCCTATCGACGGGCTGGGATGGCGCAGATCGGCACGTCCGCGAGCACAGACAGCTGGAGACCCGGGGCCGGGAAATCCTGGGCGGGATCGCCACGGACGAGCATTCCTACGGCGATGTGCTCGACTTCCTGATTCGGGATGTCGTCAGCAACCACCTGGCCAAGGAAGACATCAACTATTTCCCTGTGATCACTGCTGACCAGAGGCTGTAGGCTCCAGACAGGTCATGGGAGCCGGTGGCATGAAGGGCCGCCTGCGGGAGGCCGCCATTGCCGAGGCCGTTCTCCAGGAATGAGTGGTCCAAAGAAACCAGGCAGGTCAGCGGTGCTGATGCTGCTGGTGCTGGCGGGGTTGGTGCTTGCGGGCCGGTAGGTGGGGAAGGCCCGCGGATATGTCTACGGACGATACAGGCGGGACGGCGACATCCTCGGCAGGAGCCGGACCAGGGACTCCCGCAGGGAGTCCGGTGCATGGCGGGCAGATGCGACCGCCGTGCCCGGCGACGGTCTAACGGCAGCAGACATGGCCATGCTGAGGCCGGCCGCCAGAATCATGGGAACAAGGGCGCGCAGCAGCATAGGGGACACCTTTCCTGGATAGAGTACCCGAAGCCCTACGCAGGGTCCGTGCCAGAAGAACTATCGATGCCAATTCAATGGCTTGCATTGAGGTGCTTCGCCTTCCCTTGAATATCGGTCGCCTGTCGGCGACAGCCGGCGGGCTCCGGTTCAGCCGTTGCCGCCAGCCTCGCCGTCGCTCCTGAACATCGAGGGGGAAAGGCCATGCTTCTGCAACAGGCGGTAGAACTCGGTGCGATTGCGGTCGGCGATGCGGGCCGAATCGGCGACGTTCCCCTCGGTCAGCTTGAGCAGCTGGACGAGATAATTCCGTTCGAAGCGTTGCTTGGCCTCGGCGTACTTGAGGGCCTCCAGGGCCGGAACCCGCAGCGCGCGCTGCACCAGCGACAGGGGAATCAGCGGCGTCGACGACAGGGCGCAGCATTGCTCGACGACGTTGTAGAGCTGGCGGACATTCCCGGGCCAGGCCGCCGTCACCAGCGCTTCCTGAGCGTCGGGCGCGAAGGCGCTGATGGCCTTGCCGTACTTGCCCGCCAGCTGCTGGATGAAATGCGCGGCCAGCAGCGGAATGTCTTCCCGGCGTTCCTCCAGGCGGGGCAGGGTCAGCGAGACGACATCCAGCCGGTAGTAGAGGTCTTCGCGGAACTGGCCCTGGGCCATCGCCGTCTCCAGGTCGCGATGGGTGGCGGAGAGAATGCGCACGTCGACCGGCTCGGCGCGGATGGTACCCACCGGGCGCACCATCCGTTCCTGCAGCACGCGCAATAACTTGACCTGGAGCGACAGCGGCATGTCCCCGACTTCGTCGAGGAACAGGGTTCCGCCATGGGCCCCCTGGATCAGGCCGGCACGATTCGCGGCGGCGCCGGTAAAGGCGCCCTTCACGTGGCCGAAGAGTTCGGACTCCAGCAGCTGCTCCGGAATCGCGCCGCAGTTGATGGCGATGAAGGGCCCGCCGGCCCGCGGGCTGGCACGATGGATGGCCTGCGCCAGCACTTCCTTGCCGGTGCCGCTCTCACCCCGGATCAGGACGCTCGCATCCGAGGCGGCCACCATGCGCGCCTCGGCCATGAGTTCCTGCATCCGGGCGCTGCGGTAGACCATGCCGTCCTGCCAGGCTTCGCCCTGGATGCCACTTTCGGCGGAGGAGTCGCCCACGGGCGGCGGCGCCGACAGCAGCAGCGCCTGGTCTATCTTTGCCAGCAGGATCTGGCTGTCGAAGGGCTTGGTGAGGTAACCGAAGACGCCGCGGGAGGTTGCTTCGACCGCATCCGGAATGGTCCCGTGGGCCGTCAGCAGGATGACCGGGAGGCTCGGCCGCGTCGTGCGCAGTTCCTCGAACAGGGCCTGGCCATCCTTGCCCGGCAAACGGATATCGCTGACGACGACCCGTGGGGGATCGACGGCGATGCTGGCCAGCGCTTCCTCGGCCGAACCCACCGCGGTCACGCGGAAGGCCCGGGTCAGCAGGCGCATGGTCAGCAGGCGCAGGATGTCCTCGTCGTCGTCGACGATGAGGATATGGGCGCCGGCAGACATCCCGCCGCCCTTCATCGCGCCGCTCCGGGCGGCGCCGCCTTGGTCGAACGGGAGGGAAGCGTCCGCTCGATTTCCGTCAGGCGGTCGATCTTCTCCTGCAACTCGTTTGCCCGGCGCTGGCCGTCTTGCGCCTGCGCCAGCAGACGCTCGCCCTGGGCATCGAGCTTCTGCCGTTCCGTGTAGTTTTCGGCCAGGAGCCGCGCCAGGGGATGCAGGGCGATCGCTGCCGGATCGCTCGATTTCAGGACGGCTTCCAGGAGGGTGATCGCCCGGCCAAGGTCCTGGGGGCCGCGGGCGAGGCCGAGCAGCATGGCGGTGCGCACCTGGGTATTGGCATTGTTGGGCAAGGCGGCCAGGGCCGTGCGCTCACGGGCCAATTCCCCGGTGCTCATCCGGGTCAGCGACTGGTAGTAATTCAGTGCCGCTTCCGCAACGTGAGCGTCCGCGCGTTGCCGTGCCGGCGCCGCCTGCTGGGTCGCGCACCCTGCCAGGGCCAGGCAGCAGAGCGATGCGGCAATCCGTTGCCGCAGCCGGTCCCTTCCTCTGGCCATCGCTTGTTCAGATTTCATCTGGCAATTCCACGAAAAAATGCGCCCCCCGCTCGGCGCTTTCCAGGCCTGACTGCCCCCCCATGCGCCGCACCAGCTCGCGCACGATCGACAGCCCCACGCCGCTTCCCTGTCGCGGTGCCGGGGCGGCCTGCCTGCCCTGGACAAAGGGGTCGAAGATGCGCTGCCGGTCTTCGGGCGCTATCCCCGGCCCCTGGTCGATGCACTCGAAGCGCAAGCCCGCCTGGCCGCGTCGGACCAGCAGGCGGACCACACCGCCTTGGGGGCTGAAATCGATGGCATTTGACAGCAGGTTGTCGAGGACGACCGACAACTTCTCTTCGTCGAGCACGGCAATGGCGAGATCGCCCAGTTCGACCGTGATGCTGACCTGGCGCGACTGGGCGTGCAATTCCCGGCGCTGCACGATGCGCTGTATCAAGCTGGCCAGATCCACCCGCACCGGTTGCAGCAGACGCGCCTCGAAGACCGCGGCGTTCAGGCTGAGGAGACTTTCGATCTGCTGCTGCAGATTGGCCACGTTATGCTGCAGGATCTCGACCACCTCGCGCTGGTTTTCGCCGAGATCGCCAAGCACCTCGTCCTGCAACAGGGCCACACCCTCCTTGAGCGAGGTGAGGGGAGTCTTCAGTTCGTGCGAGACATGGCGCAACGCCCGTTCCCGATCGGCCTCCAGTTCGGCGAGGCGCAGGCGCAGCCAGTCGAGGCGGTGGCCCAGCTGCCTCAGGTCGGCCGGGCCGCCGACCCGAATCTCCTCGTCGAAGCGGTTTGCACCCAGGCGCCCGATGGCGGACTCCAACTGCCGAATCGGGCGCAACAACCACCAGACCATGGCCAGCACGACGACGGGCAGCGTGCCGAGCGCTATCGCGACCTGCCAGCCGAGGCGCAGGCGGCTCTGTTCCAGATCGGCCAGCATGGCCTGGCTTTGCGCATCGATCCAGCGCTGCCTTGCCTGGTTGAGCGAACCGTTGAGTTCGGAGAGACGGCGCAGCAAGGGCGCCAGATCGTCTTCGCCGGTTTTCCTCTCCAGGCTCTCGCGCAGCGCCTCGGCGACGCTCCGCCACCCGGCCAGCAATGGGGCCAAGGGTTCCGCCGCTTGCTGTTCGAGGCGATCGACCACGGCCGCAGACTGGGCGAGATGGGCCGCGAAACGCTGGTGCAGGAGCGGATCGTCCAATATGAGGTACTGCCGGGCACTACGCTCGATGTCGATGCTGCGGTCGGACAACTCCTCGACCGCGGCGGTCAATTCGACGGCCTGGGCACTGGCCCGTCGGCTTTCCTCGAGCAGCCGCTCGACGACAAGCCAACTGCGTACCACCGCTCCTCCCAGCAACAGCACCATGACCGTGAAGCCGAGCAGCAACCCCTGGCGAAAGGAAATCCGGATCATGGCCTGCCGCGACGACCCGGGCAGAAGACAAGTGCTAATATGAATCCAGCCATTTAAGACAATAAAAACAGATAATTACAAATATGTCGCAGGACGGCGACAGCTTACCACCGCATCCCTTGCGGCATTCGGGCGCTGGCAAAAAATCCTGTCGCCAGGGAGCGACAAATGGCCGGCCAATACTGCGTTCCAGTAGAGCTATCTACGCAAAAACCCTTACCGAACAATTGCCTGCGCGCCATGGCACGGTAATCGCACTAAGCCGGTGATCTTGTCCCCTGAAGGAAAACCCATGTTCAGCAAAATGTCCCCGATCCGCCGTCCCGAACCCGCCG
>DATFAA010000069.1:0-33448 GCA_035255045.1 Rhodocyclaceae bacterium
CGAGAGAAAGATACTTGCCAATCTGCGCAGGCAGTGGATCGGTCGCTAAAAAATCGAGGTAAAACAATCCAAAAATTGGAAATAGGAGCACAACTAGTTCGCCATAAGCTACTCTTCCACTGGTGGCAAGACTCCACAGAAGAATTGCGGCAGCTAGTATGAAGGCGACCGGCTGAGTGTCGGTCTCAATAGGAAAGGGAGATACGAAGGGAAAGAGGGTGGCACAAAAGAATATATTTGCCACCACCTTCCACTCGCAGGACAGTCGCGGCACAGCAGCGTTCATCCACGCCAACGTGGTGGTCCCCGAAGTCATTACGACTCTCCTAGTCCTTTCGGAGCGCTAAAATATTCCTCGATACACTCGGCAAAGCCAGGGGATATCGAGAACAAAGTGCTCAAATAGTCATTCGCCTCTACCGCTCTGCTCTCCTCTTTTAGCGCCATAAAGTGCTCAAGTAGGGAGTCACCGGATTTCGGGATCCGAAAAAACTCTGGGCCTAGGTACGGGATTCCTGAATCAGCGTACCACCCGAGGTCAAAAATGATTACTTTGGGATGTAAGCAGCGGAGCGTGACAGCGAGGTTGCTGTAAGCGGACACGATCATGTCGTAGCGTGCCACGTCAGGGATCGAGAAGTTAGATAGCTCTTGATAATTCGCGTGATCGGAAAGGGGAAGCCTGTCCACATTTCGCGGGTGATATTTGAACTCGAACGTTATGCTTGGCCAAGCCCAAAGCAACCGAGAAAAGCTTGCCACTAGCAATTCCAATTCCGATTTTCCGTAATACGGAAGATCTGGCACAAGAACCAATACCCGATCTGTATCCTCCAGGGGGAAAACCACATCCGGCAAATCGAAAAAGAAGTTGCCACAGTGGCGAATTTTACCCGCCACCTTTCGCGTCTTCTCCTCCACGTTGCTCCAGATACAGTAGCTTGCCTGATTAAGCAATTCCCCCCAATAGTGCCTCTCCCGATATATTGGGCAAGCGAAAATCTTATTTAACAGCCTGCCGATACCATATATAACCCTCTTAACCGGTGTTGGCGGCTGTGCGCTAAGCAGACACGGTTGAATTATCAGCAATAGTGATTCAAAGCGTGTTCCCTTAACGCAACGCGCGAAGAACGTGACGTCAGAAAACGTGATGATGCATTGGGGGTTGAGATATTCAAGATAGTTGATCAACCTCCGTCTCAAATACCTCATTTCCAGAATTCCCGGCTTTGTCGTATCCGGGTGAATTCTCTGCACTCGCGAGAATAGGGTGGTTTCAGGGAAAGGCCCGAAATCTGCACGTGGTTGATAAAATTCCAGACAGACAAGCTCGGTATCATCATGCTTGATGGCACCGAGCTTTTCTACGATAGGATAAGAAAGGTAGTTGTAGGTTGGTACAACCAGTACTACTTTAGACGGCACTACTTATAGCCCGCGATACTCGTATAGATTGGCAACATCTGTGCGTGCTCGGATATACCACAGAGGCCACTTGCATCCTGACCCAGCAGGAAACTTTCCGTTTGTAGGAAAAGCCCCGGCTTGAACCTCTTGTCCAGGTCAGCGCCCTCGATATTAACGGTCTCAATCGCGACTGAACCCTTCTTCATGAGTTGTAGAGCCTCCATCGGCCGAAAGATAAGGCGATAGTTGCTGGTACATATCTCGACGCCCCATCGCCCGGGTGCCCCCCAGTTCGCTTGATAGCTGAAGAGCGCACCGGCGGCGGTACGCCCAGCACCGCTAAATACCGCAGCATTCGGATGCCACGAGAGGCTTCCCGCCTGGAACGCACAAAGCTCCTCCGGGACTCCTCCCAAATAGAAGGCTAGATCGATGACGTGACTGGAGTTGCCGAGCACCCACTGCTCCTTCACTCCGGGCGCTTTAGTCAGCGTCTCAATTTCGTGTCCCCATTCGGTGAACTCGAAATTGAACGACTGAACCCCTCCATCGGCAGCAATCATCTTCTTCGCTTCACGCACCGCGCTGTAGAAGCGGCGGTTGTACGCGACGAAAACGTCGGCGCCCACCGAGCGGGCGTGCTCTTCGACACCGAGGATATCTTTCGGATAGAGCCCCGCGGGTTTCTCCACTAGAATCCTCCTGATGCCGGCGTCAAGCAGGATAGCAACTGTCGGCGCCAGTGCTTCGACCCCAACGCTCACAATCGCGTTATCGGGTAGTTCCGGATTGTTCTGCAGATACCCCTCCAAGCCCCCCCGCTGCACCGCGAAACCCATCGCCGCCTCGAATCGCGCTGCGGAGTCTTCCCCACGTCCAATGGTGGTGAGTTCAACGTCAAGTTCGCGCAGCACTTTTGCGTAGTCCTGAGCCATGCCGCCAGAACCAATCAACCATGTCTTCATCTTTCTTCCTTATCAGGTAAGAGCACATAGGTCGGGCAGTTCCCCAACCACGCCGTGGCTTGCCAACGCCTTCAACAAAGGCAAATGCATCTCAGCCGATTGTTCGTACGGCGTTAGTCCGCAGTCTCCCTGGAGCAATATAGACTCGGCGACGAGGCCCGTGAGTTGGCTTTGGAATGGCAAAGAGAAGTCGATAACCTGGCTGCCAGCCTCATCGATCGCCCACAGGCGGCCGCCGACTTCGTCGACCACCGCCGACTTCCGTTCGCCACGCAGCGTAATGAGGTGCTTGGCTCTACTATTGCAGATCGACGTCAGACTAAACTTTGCTCCGCCATAGCATCCTTGCAGCATACCCGTATATTCGACAAATCCCGGCCGTTTGCTTACACGTGCTTCCGTGTCTAGGTTAGAGGTGTCGAACGTGAAATTGCCTTTTTCGTGAAAGAACGCCAAGAGATCCAGAAAATGGACAGCGTTGCATCCTAATCCCCAATCACCGCCGTGGACACTTATGTAAGTAACAGGATCGTCGGCGAAGAAATTCTTCAGGTCAGCGTAAACCGGGTACATGCGACGCGGACAATTCACCCAGCACTTTATCCCTTCTTGCTGGATGAGTTCGCTTGCAGCGGCATACTCGCCAAAGCGCTGGAACAGCACTTTTTCGAGTACAAGACTCTTCACGGAGGTCGCCCCGAACAGGGCCTCGATGGCCGCCATACGGACATCCGCCGTCGTGGCAACTACGGCTAGGTCAATCACATCAGGTAGGCTCGCCGCAGAAACATGCGAGAAGACACCGTTAATGTTTGTGTTCGGGCCAACCTCATCGATTCTGGCCCTGGCAACTGCCATCGATTTATCGAAAGGGTCGACGATGTGCAAATTGCACGGATACCGGAACGTGGCCAAGCCCTGCAGATGCCGGCTGCCCAACTGGCCAGCGCCAATAACAGCTATGTTGTACATTGAATGCCCCATTTATATGGACCAGCCGTCATCGACGACAATATTCTGTCCATTGATATATCGCGACTGATTGCTCAGGAGGAAGACCAGAGCGCCGGTTATATCGCTCGGCGACAACATGCCCTTCGATTGCGCATAGGCAGCGTATTTCTTCAGGAACGCCTCCGGCTGGGCGTCGAGAATTCCACCTGGGCTCAAGCAGTTGAATCGGATGCCATTGCCCTGGAAATACTTGAGCATATATCCGTTCAAATGGATCAATGCGGACTTAATGGCAGCGTACTCGACTGGCATGGTCATGCTAGTGTTTTCGTATATGTCGAATCGGGGAGCCATGACTCCGTATATTGACGACACAGTGACGATATTTCCATATCCCTGCTCCTTGAAGAACAGGGCGAACTGCTGAGACGCGAGGAAATATCCTCCCAGATGCAGACCCACGTTCTCGCAGAAATCCGAAAATTCGACCGTCTCAAAACGACGTCCGTAGTTCTTGTTTCGCGGGTACGCATTATTGACCAGCGCGTCAATGCAGCCGAACGAGGAGCGCAGGAAGGAGATCGCGTTCTGAAGGGACTCCTTCGAGGTGATATCCATCTCCACGGCAGACACACGGTCAGTTCCGAGTTCCTCGTTAAGCAGCCGTGCAGCCGTTTCAGCGGCATCGATGCGGATGTCCGCCACCACTGGCCGCCCCCCGTTGAGTACCACTGCCCGGGCGAATTCTTTGCCCAGCAGACCAGCGCCACCGGTGATTACGACAACACTATCGCACAGGTTGAAGTCCCCGTGAGGCACCTCATGATTCGAACACTTGTTCATTCGTCGATCCTTCGCAGCATATCCGCATACAGGGCATATCGCTTGTCTCGGAGTGTTGGAAATGAAGCTCTATAGGCAGCGGCGTCCTCAGGCTCTATATCGTAGATATCGAATTCATCTCCGGCGATCGCGGGCGCCAGCAGCGAGCCATCCGGAGTGACGGCAATGGAGCTTCTCTGATATTGAAGCCCATTGCCATCAGTGCCGGTTCGGTTCACCCCGAACATGAAACACTGATTCTCAATCGCGCGCGCCACTAGGAGAGCTCGCCAGTGTCCTACGCGACGCTCGGGCCAGTTTGCAATAGTGATGACGGCATCGCATTGCCGAGCCATGGCTGCGTACAGTTCGGGAAAACGCAGGTCATAGCAGATTGCCGCGCCCATGTTGAGGTTCCCGACCTGGGCCATGCCCAAGCTGTCTCCCGCTTCCAGCACCTTGTCTTCTCCGGCGAAACTGAATGGATGAATCTTAGAGTAGATAACCGAAGCCTCGCCGCTGGGCCGAGCCAAACACCAAGTGTTACGGGACTTTCCCGTGGACGAGTCGCGCAGACATGCCCCGAATACGGCCGCCAGCCCCGTATCGCGGCATGCTCGCCCGAACCAGCGCAGGGTCGGCGAGTCAGCCTCCGACTCCGCGGTGTCATCCATGGCAAGCGAGTAACCGGTAAGCGTCATCTCTGGAAATACGATGAGTTCACAACCGTGAGACTTCACTCTCTCCATGAATGCAATGCACCGCTCCAGGTTGGCCGGCTTGTCCTGCCAGACCTGGTCGAGGGATACTAAAGCTACCAGCATCAGTTGTACTTTCGGAAGACCGGTTTGATGACAGGCCCTTCGAGGTACTTATCGATACCTTCTGCCAATGCCTTCTTGAAAACAGCCAGAGCCTTGTTGGCGGCGTTCAGGGTCAACTCCAGTTCCGCATCGCCGTGAGCCAAGCTCACCGCTATCCAAGGCATCAATACTCCGCTACGAATCATCTCCTGGCTGAACAGCGTTCTCAGTGCCAGGGAAATCTCGCCAGACTGATCCCGCGTGATGTAATTCAGGGAGATGGCCGGGCCATCAAGGCTGAAGTTGTCACTGAGACCATGCTCGCGGGCAAGGGCTGTCATACCGTCGCGCAGGCGTTTTCCGTACTGCCATAGGTGCCGGCAGACGTCCTTTTGACGATAGACATTAACTGTCTCGATAAAGGCGCCAAGCCCAGACATCTCACCGCCGTGGGTGGTGGAAAGAAGGAACGTGCGTTCGACACCCGGTGTGTTTATCGCGCCCACTTCCATCACTTCCCGGCGCCCGCCCACGGCCGCAACGGAAAATCCATTTGCCATACCCTTGCCAAAGGTCGTTAGATCCGGCTTAACACCAAAATAGGCTTGCGCTCCCTGCAAATGCCAGCGGAACCCGGTAATCATTTCGTCGAGAATGAACAGCGCCCCGCTACTGCGACACAACTCCTGAACCCGATGCAGGAAATTGGCAGAACGATTGGGGCAATCCGCGCAAGTCTGATCGTAAGTCAGCTCGCGCGAACAACTCGAGGCACAGGGTGTCAGCGTAGTGGCCGGCTCAAGCATGACCGCTGCGATCTCACCCGGATGCTCAGCGAACAGTTTCTCCAGCGACTCCATGTTGCCGTAGTCGAATATCAGAGTTGAATCAGCGTTCTCGGCAGGAATCCCTCGGGTCAGGGGCGTCGTACCGATGAACCAGTCGTCGAAGGAGAAGAACGGGTGCTGTTTCGGAATGCAGACGTAGCGACGCCCCGTGTAGGCCCGGGCGATTTTCACAGCTGCGGTCGTCGCATTGGACCCGTTCTTGCCAAACTTCACCATCTCGACGGAAGGGATGAGCCCAGTGATCAACTCCGCCGCCCTGAGTTCGGTCATTGAAGCCCGGGTAAGGTTGTTACCGAGCGCGACTTCGCGGATAGCCGCCTCATTGACCGACGGATGGGCATAACCGAGGGTTACAGCACGCAAGGCCATGCCGTAGTCCAGATATTTGCGCCCTTCTGGATCCCAGACATACGCACCCTCACCGCGCTCGAGAATTTGCGGAGCGTTGCTCGGAAACTGGTCAGCGCCGCGGGAATAGGTATGGGCTCCGCCTGGAATGACGTTCTGTAGCCGATCTTGGTAACTCATGCTCTGGACTCCGAAATTGCTTCAAGCTGATAAAGCGTCTGAAGAACACCCCAATCCTCTTCAAGGCTATTGGGGAACAGGGATTGATTGCGAGCCTTGGCCGCTGCAACGAAATCCCTCATCTCCGCAATGTAGGGTTCCTCGGGGTTGATGTATCCGGTCTCGACCGTACCACTGCCCAGGGAATAGCGAGTCCACTCCTGCTCGCCTGCCTTAGCGTAACGAACACAGTTCTCGTCAGCGCTCATCACCAACTCGCCCTCGGAGCCGAGCATTCTCAGCTCACGTGTGGCGACAGGGCGCGAGACAACTTCGACGGTCACATTGGCCAATACATTTTGCGGATAGCGCAGGAGACAGTGGTAAATATCGTCGATGTCCGCATCCATATCCGTCAGTTTTGCCTTCACGCAGGCCAAGGCTTCCGGCTCGCCAAGGACGTCGTTCAACCAAGTCAGCTCAAAAGGCACGATTTCCCTGGCGGCACCGGTTTCATTTTCCGAAACGTAGTACTCCGTTATCGGTTCCCACGGGTGCCAATCCGGGAGATACTGCCCCGTCTGGTAATTGACATTGAGCACCTTCCCGATCGCTCCCTGGGCCACCAACTCCTTGACCTTCTTGGGACCCGGGAAATAACGCATGGTGCACGAGGGTGCCATTACAACGCCACTCTCCTTGATTGCCCGGGAGAGTGCGATGATTCTGTCGCTATCGGTAACGGAGGCTTCAATGAAACACGGCAGCCCCTTTTCGTGGGCCGCCCAAGCGTAGTCCATGTGGAATTTCGGTGAGGTAGAAATTACCAATGCATCCGGCTTGAACTTTTCCAATGCAGTTTCAAAGCCTTGAAAGGGCTCGATGCCGTACTTGTTTAACGCTTCGGATAGACGATCTGCCCGTATATCAAAACCTGCAATCTCTTTGAATCCTAAAGCCTGCAAGTTACGCACCCGCCGCTTTCCCATGGAACCTAACCCAATAACCAAGAATCTCACTTTAAGCTCCATTCATGTTTCATTACAGCCTCGACACATAGGAAGTCATATAGGTCGTCAATCTCATAACATTGATACCTTTTTATTTTGTAATGGGTTAGCCTGCTGGGATAGAAAGACTTTTCGCGAAGAAGAGTATCGGTCTTGGTCATGAAGGTGCCGAATGGCCAATATACGGTATCGTGATCTTGTCTCCTGCTCTTCTGCACAAGTTCCGGGAATACTGGCAAGAGTTTGTGCGAATCACATTTCTTCATGATCGATGGGTGATAGGCAACCTCTCCAATAGTTACAATTCCGTCAAATGACTGATTCAGGTCATCCAGCTTTTTGGCCATTTCGTCGATATCGTCACGCTCCCGGAGCGGCGAGGTAGGCTCCAGAAGAATTGAGTAGTCGAACGTTGACCCGAGAAAATCTCGATAGTAGCTAAGGGCGTGGGATATCACTTCGAATGATGGCGTGTAATCGGTAGCAAGTTCTGATGGCCGGATGAAGGGGACTTCCGCTCCGTAGCGCTTGGCGACATTGGCGATCTCCTCACTATCAGTTGTTACCAAGACCTTATCCACACACTCTGACCGTAGGGCCTGTTCAATACTCCACGCGATTAGCGGTTTCCCACATAGTGGGCGAATATTTTTTCCCGGCAGCCCTTTCGATCCACCGCGAGCCGGAATGATCGCGATCACTTTTTTGTCGTTAATCAACGGAGCCTCCCCCTCGTATCGATTAGAACCGCTGCACCGACATCCTTGGCTGTAATTCCATTGAACTCCGCATGATCCACAAGCAAGACGACGACATTTGCCACCGCAAGCGCATCATTCAGCGAGACGAGCTCGACCCCGAGGCCAGCGAGACTAGATGGCAAGGAAGAAATGTGCGGCTCCACAGCCAACACCTTGCCGGCATTTTTCCCGGCCAGATGCTGGACGATATCGAGCGACGGACTCTCACGCAGGTCATCGATGTTGGCCTTGAAGGCTAAGCCAAGACAGGCAATTACCGGCTTGTTGATACCCTTGGTTGCATCGATGATCTTGTTCAAGACATAGTGCGGCTTATAGTCATTGACTTCCCGCGCTTTCCGGATCAGCTTGGCTTCGTTCGGCGCCTGACTCACGATGAACCATGGATCAACCGCGATGCAGTGGCCGCCGACGCCCGGCCCCGGCTGAAGAATGTTGACCCGCGGATGGCGGTTTGCCAGGCGGATTAATTCCCAGACGTTGATGTTCAGGCGGTCGCAGATAATGGACAGTTCGTTGGCGAACGCGATATTTACATCACGGAAGCTGTTTTCCGTAAGCTTGCACATCTCTGCCGTGCGTGCGTCAGTAATGATGCATTCGCCCTTGACGAACTGACGGTACAGAGTGGCGGCACGTTCGGCGCACTTTCTTGTAAGCCCCCCGACGACTCGGTCATTGGAAACCAGTTCCGTAAGAACCTTGCCGGGGAGAACCCGCTCAGGGCAATAGGCGATGTTGATATCCGCTGACGCTCCATTATTGACTTCGATAACCAAATCGGGGCGGGCTTCCGCCAGCCATTTGGCTACCTGTTCGGTAGCACCAACCGGAGACGTCGATTCCAGGATAACCAAATCGCCCTTCTTCAGGACCGGGGCGATGGATCTGGAGGCTGCCTCGACGTAACACAAATCGGGTTCGTGATCACCCTTGAAGGGTGTAGGCACAGCGATAATGAATGCATCTGCCGACTCAGGGGTAGTCGTGGCACGAAGAAGACCCTTGGAGACAACGTGGTGAACCAAGCCGTCGAGATCGGGTTCCACGATATGGATTTCCCCTCGATTAATGGTATCCACCGCCTCTTGATTGATATCGACACCAATCACTTCGACACCGCAATTGGCCAATACAGCAGCCGTCGGCAAGCCGATATAACCTAGCCCAACCATGGTCACACGTTGAAACGACACACTCATTCGATTTCCTTTAAGATTTCCGCAATTCGTCGAGATGCCTGTCCGTCGCCATACGGGTTATGGGCGCGGGACATCTTCTGATAAGCAACTTCGTTATCCAGGAGTTCGTTTGCGCACGCCCCAATGGCGGACGCGTCGGTACCTACCAGTCGGACAGTGCCAGCCAGGACTGCTTCAGGCCTTTCAGTCGTATCGCGCATCACAAGGACCGGTTTACCGAGGGACGGCGCCTCTTCTTGAATCCCACCGGAATCCGTTAGGATCAACGCAGCACGATCCATGAGATGGACAAAGGGCAGATAATCCAATGGCTCGACGAGATGGATGGCTGAGTCCCCAAGAATGCGACGCACCGGTTCCTGCACATTGGGATTCAGATGAACAGGATAGAGAATCTCGACGTCGTCTCGCTCCGCTATTTTCTTGAGGGCGTGACATATATTTTCAAAACCGGCGCCAAAATTCTCTCGACGGTGACCAGTAACCAAGACAAGACGTTTCGCAGGGTTCAAGTAGTCAAAACGCCGGTCTAATTCTGCGCGCAGATTGTCGCTAGAACGTACTCTATCCACCACTTCGAGCAAGGCGTCGATCACCGTATTCCCAGTGACGTATATATCGCCTTTCGGCACCCCCTCTTTCAGCAAGTTATCACGCGCTGTTTCGGTCGGGGCGAAATGTAGCTTCGCTATCGAACCAGTGAGACAGCGGTTCATTTCCTCGGGCCAGGGAGAATAAGGGTTCCCGGTCCTCAGGCCAGCCTCGACGTGAGCCACGGCGATTCTCTCGTAATAGGCCGCTAGGGCTGCCGCAAAAGTGGTCGTTGTATCGCCGTGGACCAACACCATATCCGGCCTGAAACTGCGCAACACAGTTCGCATGCCAAGTAGAACGTTGCTGGTGATGTCTGTGAGGTCTTGACCAGGCTTCATCAGATTTAAGTCGTAATCCGGTTGGATGTCGAATAAATCAAGCACCTGATCCAGCATCTGGCGATGCTGAGCGGTCACGCAAACCTTCACATTAATAGCGGGATCATGCCGTAACCCGTTGAACACGGGTGCCATCTTTATTGCCTCCGGACGAGTGCCAAAGACCAATAGCAGCTTCTTTATTCTGAGAGTCAAAACATCATCCTCGTCAAGCTCGTTTCTGCAATTTCCTTGGGATCATGAACCCGCCATCCGTTGAACAATCTGAGCCATTGATGGCTGATTGCGACACCGACGATGCAGTAAGCGAGCACTGGACGGATAAGATGAACTGGCGACGGGATAGACATGTCGCTAGTCCAAAGAGGCATCGGTCGACGAGGAGCCACTCAACAACTCACCACGCAATACCAGGATTTCCCGTCGAATCGCTTCGAACTCCCTTTCCTTATGTTTCAGGAAGGCAAGAACAATACGGGATTTTTCTTCCAACCCAGCCGGCGTCAGCAAATAAGCGTAGGCTCGTTTGTTATCACTCCGGCGGAAGTTTCCGAGTTTGACAAAACCCTTTCCCACCAACGCCCTGAGGCAATAATTAATTTTGCCTAAGCTGACCCCCATGGCATCGGCGAGTTCTCGCTGGCTTAAGTTGGGATTGGTTTGAAGCAGCTTGAGGATAGCTAGGCGCTGTGATTCGGAATTCATGGGTTCCACTACACGTGAGCATTCGTTCAAATTCCGTTTCGCATTGTACAAGCCAACCTGGACCGTTGCAAACGGCATTAGCTGCCAAAGACAACTGTCTCGAGAAGGCTGCAGTGGCCGCCTTGACCCACCGGATGTCTGGCTCACATCACCTGAGTGTGTTGCGAACGATGTTGAGGTCGGTCGGCAAGTTTGGAGTCCAACGGATTAGGCTGCTAACCGATCTGCATAGTATTTCTGCGTAAATGCGGCAGGTGACAGGTAGCCGAGTCTGGCCTGCTTTCGCATCCGATTGTAGAAGATTTCAATGTATCCGCTGATCTCCTGTCTGGCCTGTTCCCGGGTGGCAACTGCCCGGAAGAGGGCCTGCATGACCAAGGCCTCGTCGGTGGCCACGGAGGTGATGTCAGTAACCCAGGGGCGATCGGGGGACTCGACCGCAGATGCCGGTCCAGGCGATTCGGCGCCACCGGCAGGGTATGTCGGGAATCCGTCGTGGCCTTCAATTTCCGCTTCTGCCGGCAGCGCAGCGCCAATTTCCTGCGGATGCGCTTGATGCGGTCAAGCCCGATCTGAACACCGTGATCGGAGAGATCGGCCTGCAGGCGCTCTGGCCCGCAAGTTTCCCGAGTCCGCTGGTGAGCCGCCTTGGGTTCTAATTCCAGGCGGGCCTCTTCCTGGGCTCGGCCTGAAGGCGAGCGTTTGCGCCAGGCATGGTAGCCACGTTCGGACACCCTGAGCAGATGGAAGAGTACCGCCACCGGATACTGCGGTCGCAGGGCTTCGATCCGGCCGTATTTCACCGCAACTTCTTCGAGAAATAGGCCGCGAACTTTTTTAGCAGATCCCGCTCCTGCGTCAACTCGGCCAATTCCTTCCGCAGCCGGGCCAACTCCAGTTCCGTATCGGTGAGCGGCTTCTGGTCCTGACTAACCTCTTGCAGCTTGCCCGCCCGGGCCGCCGCCAACCAGTTCTTCAGGCGACCACCTGCCATCGACAGTCGCCGCGCCGCCTCCGCCAGCCCCTCATCCTCAACCAGCTTCACCGCCTGCTGGCGGAATTCCCGCGTATAACCCCCTCGGAGTGTCCGTTCCATTCTCGTCCTCCGTTCGTCCAATCCTACGAAACGTCGGACTCCATTTTCTCCAGCCTACCTCAAGCGCAGCCATTACTACTGGGCCGGCGTTTTCGTTGCTGCCATCATCATCTGGCGGATATGAGATCAGTCAGACAGTCCCTAGCGAGCCCGCCGGTCAGCCGCCCTACCCCAGCGCCCGATTCACCACCTCAAACACATCCCGCGACAGCCCTTCCGCCCCCCGCACACGCTCCAGCGCCTGCCGGGCATGAACCTGCCGCTTCTCGTCGAATTTCCGCCAGCGGTCAAAGCACCTGGCCAGCCTTGCCGCCACCTGGGGATTGATGGCATCCAGCTTGACCACCTGCTCGGCCAGGAACCGGTAGCCGCCTCCATCCGCCGCATGGAAGCGCACATGGTTGGCACCAAAGGTGCGCAGCAGGGAGTAAACCTTGTTCGGGTTGCGCAAATCGAAGGCCGGATGATCGACCAGGGCCATGACATCCATCAACGCATCCCGCCGCCGGCTTCCCGCCTGCACCGCCAGCCACTTGTCCATGACCAACGCCTCGTTCTGCCAGCGGTCGTGGAAGGCCGCCAGGGCCTGCAGCCGTTCCGGCCCTTCGCTCTGGGCGAGGTCGGCCAGAGCGGCGAACTGGTCGGTCATGTTGTTGGCCGTGGCGAACTGCCGCCAGGCAACGGCCCGAGTCTCGGGAGTGTCCGGCAGGGTCAGGTAGGCCAGGCAGACGTTGCGCAGGGCCCGCCGGCCGGCATTGGCAGCGTCAGGGCGGTACTCGCCGCTACTGGCCAGGCGCCCGTACATGTCCATCAGCTGCGGCTGCAAACGATCAGAAATGAAGCGGCGCAGCCCCTGCCGTGCCTGATGCAGGGCGTCCGGATCCACCACTTCCATCTGTTCGGCCAGGGTGGCCTCGGTGGGCAGGGTCAGGGCTTCGGCGGCGAAGGCCGGGTCGGCGTCGGCCTGGCGCAGGATCCGGGCGGCGGCTTCGGCGAAGCTGTCGGGCCAGTGGGGCGTGCCGCCGGCGGCGATCACCTCGGTCGCCCCCAGGATCAGCCGCCCGGCCAGGCGCTGGCCGGCTTCCCAGCGGTTGAAGGGGTCGCTGTCATGGGCCAGGAGATGGGCCAGTTCGTCGTCCGAGTAGTCCATCGCCAGCACCACCGGGGCCGAGAAACCCCGCAGCAGGGATGGCACCGGCTGGGCCGGCACGTCCTCGAAGACGAACTCCTGCTCCGCCTCCACCAGGGAGAGGATCCGACTGGTCTCTCCATCCCCCCCCTGGCCGGAGAGGCGCAGCGGCAGGTCCTTGCCGTCCGGCCCCATCAGCCCCATCGCCACCGGGATATGGTAGGGCAGCTTTTCCGGCTGGCCGGGGGACGGGGTGCAGGATTGGGCCAGGGTGAGGACGTAGCGCTTGGCGGCCGAGTCGTATTCCCCCCGGGCCGCCACATGGGGCGTACCCGCCTGGTTGTACCAGCGCTTGAACTGGGTGAAGTCCATGCCGGAAGCGTCCGCCATGGCGGCGACGAAATCGTCGCAGGTGACCGCCTGCCCATCGTGGCGCTCGAAATAGAGGTCCATGCCCTTCCTGAAGGCCTCGGCCCCGATCAGGGTGTGGATCATGCGCACCACCTCGGCCCCCTTCTGGTACACGGTGGCGGTGTAGAAATTATTGATCTCCATGTAGGAATCGGGCCGCACCGGGTGGGCCATGGGGCCCGCGTCCTCGGGGAACTGGCCGGCCCGCAGGCCGCGCACGTCGCGGATGCGGCCCACCGCCCGGCTGTAGTGGTCGGCGCCGAATTCCTGGTCCCGGAAGACCGTTAGCCCCTCCTTGAGGGAGAGCTGGAACCAGTCCCGGCAGGTGACCCGGTTGCCGGTCCAGTTGTGGAAATATTCGTGGGCCACCACCCGGTCGATGTTCTCGTAGTCCATGTCGGTGGCCACGTCGGGCCGGGCCAGGACGTACTTGGTGTTGAAGATGTTGAGGCCCTTGTTCTCCATGGCACCCATGTTGAAGTCGCCGACGGCGACGATCATGTAGTGGTCCAGGTCGCATTCCAGGCCGAAGACCTTCTCGTCCCAGGCCATGGATTTCTTCAGGGCTTCCATGGCGTGGCCGCACTGGTCCAGCCTGCCCGGCTCGACATAGATGGCGAGCTGGACGGCGCGGCCGGAACGGGTCTTGAAAGTGTCCCGCAGCACATCCAGGCGGGCGGCCACCAAGGCGAAGAGATAGCAGGGCTTGGGGAAGGGGTCTTCCCAGCGGGCCCAGTGCCGACCCTCCCCCTCATCTCCATTCCCCACCGGATTGCCATTGGCAAGCAAGAGCGGCAGAGTTTCCCTGTCGGCATGGAGGGTGACGGTGTAGCGGGACATGACATCCGGGCGATCCGGGAACCAGGTGATGCGCCGGAAGCCCTGGGCCTCGCACTGGGTGACATAGCCGTCGGCGGAGCGGTAGAGGCCGGAAAGCTGGGTGTTGGTGTCCGGATGGAGCCGGGTGACGGTACGCAGCTGGAAGCTGTCCGGCACGTCGGGGATGGTGAGATAGGCGGCATCCAGGGAATAGCGTCCCGGCTCGAGGGCCGCCCCGTCCAGCTCGACGGCCAGGGTGATCAGGTCCTCGCCGTCCAGGGCGAGGGGCGCGTCGCGCCAGGTTGAGGCGGGATTGCGCCGCACCGTGAGAAGCGAGGTGACCAGGGCCTCGCCCGGATGGAAGGCGACATCCAGGTCCACCCGGTCCACCAGGAAGGGGGGCGGCGTGTAGTCGGCAAGGCGGATGGTGTGGGGAGTTTCGCTTTTCATTGTTGGTCCGATTAGGTTGAAAATGGCGCAATACGTCAGATTTCTTGAATCCGGACGCGTTCCGGCCTTAATTTAGTCTCTCATCCAGCATCGATTTTCTCACACCATGTCCACCAGCACCCCCAACAACCGTCTCGACCGTGTCGTCCTCGAAGCCCGCCGGGCCGCCGAGGAAAGGGAAAAAGGCTACCGGGAACGGGCCCTCAAGATCTACCCGTGGATCTGCGGCCGCTGCGGCCGGGAATTCACCCACCGCAACCTGCGGGAACTCACCGTCCACCACCGGGACCATAACCACGACAACAACCCGTCCGATGGCAGCAACTGGGAACTCCTCTGCGTCTACTGCCACGACAACGAGCACCAGCGGCAGATCGAGGCGGCCGCCGGCAACACCGGCACCCGGACCAACGAGAAGGTGGCAACCCACAATCCCTTCGCCCAGCTGAAGGCCCTGATGGACGGCAAAGGCAAGGGCTGACTTCGCCGAGGATGGAACTGTGAACGCTATTCGAGTGGGTACTGCTTCCTGGACCGACAAATCCCTCATCGAGTCGGGGGAGTTCTACCCTTCCACCGTCAAGAGCCCGGAGGACCGGCTGCGCTACTACGCCGAGCAGTTCCCCGTGGTCGAGGTGGACAGTTCCTACTACGCCCTGCCCAGCGTCCGCAACGCCATGCTGTGGGGTACCCGCACCCCCGACGACTTCATTTTCGACATCAAGGCCTTCCGGCTCTTCACCCAGCACCAGACCGACGCCGCGGCCCTGCCCCCGGACATCCGCGAAGCCCTGGGTCCCGTCGGCAAGAAGTACATCTACTACAAGGACGTCCCCGCTCCCCTCCTGGACGACCTCTGGCAGCGCTTCTCCATGGCCATCGAGCCCCTGCGCCGCATCGGCAAGCTGGGGGCGGTGCTCTTCCAGTTCCCCCCCTGGTTCGTCCCCTCCCCCGCCAGCCTTTCCCACATCTCCGCCTGCATCGAGCGGCTGCCGGGTTTCCAGATCGCCGTGGAATTCCGCAACAAGGCCTGGTTCGAAGGCAAGCGGGCCGCCTGGATTCTGGATTTCGAGCGGGAGCACGGCCTCTGCCACGTGGTGGTGGACGAGCCCCAGGGCTTCTCCAGCAGCGTCCCCGCCATCTGGGAAGTCACCTGTCCCGAACTCGCCATCTTCCGCCTCCACGGCCGCAACCGGGACACCTGGGAAAAGAAGGGCCTGGCGTCCTCCGCCGACCGCTTCAACTACCTCTACAAGGAAGAGGAACTGCGGGAGCTGTCGGCAGGAGTCCGGCAACTGGCGGGCGCCGCCAAGTCGGTCCACGTCCTCTTCAACAATAATTTCGGCTCCTGCGCCCAACGCAACGCCGCCCAGTTCCGGGAACTGCTGGGCGCCCCCGTCCCCGGCTGACGGGCCGGCGCTGCGCCCTCTCCCTTCCAGCCCATTTGTCATCCCTGTCGCAACTAGGCGCTGCGCGCCCGGTTTTAACGGATTGGCTGTATTTGCCCGGGTAAATCCAGGTGCTTTAGTACCGACTGTGCGGCATTCGATGCCCCGAACGGTTCCAAAGGCTCGACCATCCACCCAGGAGCAACCCACGATGCGAATCCAGCCGGTCATTCTTTGTGGCGGATCGGGCACGCGGCTGTGGCCGCTGTCCCGGGAGCAGTATCCCAAGCAGCTTCTCAAGCTCTGCGGCGAGCGCACCATGCTGCAGGCGACCGCCCTGCGCCTGGGCGGAGTGGCCCTGGCCGCCGGCGACGTCATGGAGCCGCCGCTCCTGGTGGGCAACGAGGAATACCGTTTCCTCATGGCGCAGCAGGTGAAGGAGGTCGGACTGGCCCAGCCCTCCCTCATCCTCGAGCCCTGCGGCCGCAACACCGCCCCCGCCCTGACCCTGGCCGCCCTGGCTGCCCGGGATGGCGGCCGGGACCCGGTCCTGGCCGTCATGCCCGCCGACCATATCATCCAGGACGAGGCGGCCTTCTGCGGGGCGGTGGCGAAGGCCGCCGTCCTGGCGGAACAGGGGAAGCTGGTGACCTTCGGCATCCGCCCCACCGCCCCCGAGACCGGCTACGGCTACATCAGGCTGGGCGCGGCCCTGGAGGACGGCGCCTGCCTGGTGGAGCAGTTCGTCGAGAAGCCGGACCTGGCCAAGGCCGAGAGCTACCTGGCCAGCGGCCAGTACCTGTGGAACGGCGGCATCTTCGTCATCAAGGCTTCGGTCTGGCTGGAAAAGATCACGGCCTGCCGCACCGACATCGCCGCCGCCTGCCTCGAAGCCTTCGAGAAACGCCAGCAGGACCGGGAATTCCTGCGCCCGGACAAGGCCGCCTTCGTCGCCTGCCCGGCCGATTCCATCGACTACGCCGTCATGGAGGCCCTCACCCGGCCCGGCGCCAATGCCGGGGAGGTGGCGGTGGTGCCCCTCGACGCCCGCTGGTCCGACGTCGGCGCCTGGAGCGCCCTGTGGGAAATCGGCGACAAGGACGATGACCGCAATGTCCTCATGGGCGACGTCATCGCCATCGACACCCAGAACACCCTGGTCCTGGGCAACGGCCGGCTGGTGGCTTGCGTCGGCCTCGACAGCGCCATCGTGGTCGAGACCCCGGACGCCATCCTGGTCGCCCACAAGGACCAGATCCAGAAGGTCAAGGACGTGGTCGGGCATCTCAAGGCCAGGCGCCGCAGCGAGACCCACTCCCACCGCAAGGTGTTCCGGCCCTGGGGCTCCTACGACAGCATCGACATCGGCGCCCGCTTCCAGGTCAAGCACATCCTGGTCAATCCCGGCGCCTGCCTGTCCCTGCAAATGCACCACCACCGCGCCGAGCACTGGATCGTGGTGTCCGGCACCGCCAAGGTGACCCGGGGCGAGGAGACCTTCCTGGTCACCGAGAACCAGTCCACCTACATTCCCCTGGGTACCATCCACCGCCTGGAGAATCCCGGCAAGGTGCCCCTCGAGATGATCGAGGTGCAGTCCGGCAGCTACCTGGGGGAGGACGACATCATCCGCTTCGAGGACCAGTATGGGCGATGACGTATCGGGCCGCCGGCTCTCCCCCTGCCGGGCCAAAGCTCGGTAGAATCGGTTCATCTGCCCCAACATCAGGGAGCCTTGCCATGAGCCACAAGCATGAAGCGCTGTTGCGCACCATCTTCCAGGACCCGGTGAGCGGCAACATCCACTGGCGGGAAATCGAATCCCTGCTCACCCACCTGGGCGCCACCATCGAGCCCAGCCACGGGGCCCGCTTCCGCATCGTGCTGAACAAGGTGGAGGGCTTCCTCCACCATCCCCACAACAGCAGCACCTGCACCAAGGCCGACATCAAGCAGCTGCGGGAATACCTGAGCCACGCCGGCGTCAGCCTGTCGGCCTACGAGGCGGACAAGAAATAGGGCGGGGGCCGGCGCCCAACCATCCCGCCGGCCGCTCCCACCGGCAGAACTGACCGGCGGCACCACTGTCCCTGAAAGGCTTGATAGCCAATCCTGGAGGGGACATGTTTCTGGCGCCGGTGGAGCGAGTTTCCGAGGTCGAGCTTCAGGCGGGCCTCGACAACCTGGTGCGGGACGGCGTCTTCGCCCAGACAGTCGGCGCCCTCACCGCCGGCGTGCTCCTGGTGGGCTACGGCCTCGCCCTGGGGGCCTCCAACCTGGTTATCGGCCTCCTGGCCGCCGTCCCCTTCCTGGCCCAGCTCGCCCAGATCCCCACCATCATGGTGGTGGAGCGGCTGCGGGCCCGGCGGGCCATCACCATCGCCTGCGTCTCGGTCAGCCGCTTGCTCCTCGTCCCCCTCGCCTTCCTGCCCTTCCTGGCCGACAGCAAGCTGGCCCAGGGCCTCCTGGTGGGGGGCATCGCCGTCAGTTCCGCCCTCGGGGCCATGGCCGCCTGCAGCTGGAATTCCTGGATTCACGACCTGGTGCCCGAGGGCACCCTGGGCGCCTTCTTCGCCAAGCGCCTCTTCTACGCCACCGGCTTCGCCATGGTCATCGGCCTGGGGGCCGGCCTCTTCATCGACTGGTGGGACAACTTCACCCCCGGGGTGCCGGCCCAGGCCTACACCGTCCTCTTCCTCCTGGGCGCCGCCGCCGGGGGACTGAGCACCATGTACCTGGGGCGGGTACCGGAACCCCGGATGAAGCCGCCGGAGCGGGTCATCCGCCTGATGAAAATGCTGTCCGAGCCCTTCCGGGACCGCAACTTCCGGCGCCTCATCTGGTTCCAGGGTTCCTGGCAGTTCGCCACCAACCTGGCGGCCCCCTTCTTCACGGTGTACCTGGTCTCCCAGCTGGGCTTCGACATGAGCTTCGTGACCATCATGATGGTCATCAGCCAGCTGGCCAACGTCCTGGTCCTGCGCCAGTGGGGCGAACTCACCGACCGCTTCAACAACAAGGCGGTGCTGCGCTGGTGCGGTCCCATCTTCCTCTTCTGCATCTTCGCCTGGACCCTGGTGGCCCTGCCGGAGAAGCACCGGTACACGGTGCCCCTCCTGGTCGCCCTGCACGTGGTCATGGGTTTCGCCGCCGCCGGCGTCACCCTGGCCTCGGGCAATATCGGCCTCAAGCTGGCCCCCCGGGGGCGGGGCACCGCCTATCTGGCGGCCGGCAGCATCGTCAATTCCCTGGCCGCCGGCATCGCCCCCATCATCGGCGGCCTCTTCGCCGACGACTTCGCCGCCCGGGAGCTGTCCCTGGTCCTGCGCTGGACCAGCGGCCCCCAGGAGCTGGAATTCACCACCCTGCGCCTTCGCCACTGGGATTTCTTCTTCCTCCTGGCCTGCCTCTTCGGCCTCTACGCCCTGCACCGCCTCACCCTGGTGGAGGAGGAAGGCCAGGGGGAGGACCGGGCCATGATGCGGGAAATGATCGCCGAGACCCGCCGCACCGTCGCCAGCCTCTCCTCCGTCGCCGGCCTGCGGCTCCTCACCACCTTCCCCTTCGGCCGCATCGTCCAGGCCGCCCGGGCCAAGCGCCTGCGGCCGCGCAATGCCGCCGGCGAACCCCTGTAGGTAGAATAGCGCCCTGCCGCCATGCCAACCGCCGATCCCCACCACCGCCGGGCCATCGCCCTCCTCTCCGTCGCCGCCTTCGCCAGCGCCGCCTCGGCCCGCCTGTGCGACCCCATGCTGCCGGATCTGGCCCGCAGCTTCGCCACTTCCGCCGCCGACACGGCCCAGGTGGTGTCGTCCTTCTCCGTTGCCTACGGGGTCATGCAGCTCTTCTTCGGCCCCCTGGGGGACCGCTTCGGCAAGTACCGGCTCATCGCCTGGACCACCCTGGCCTGCACCCTGGGCAGCTTCGGCGCCGTCCTCGCCCACTCCCTGGGCTGGCTCACCCTGTTCCGCCTCCTCACCGGCGCCTCCGCCGCCGGCATCATCCCCCTGTCCATGGCCTGGATCGGGGACACGGTGCCCTACGAGCAGCGCCAGCCCACCCTCGCCCGCTTCATGGGCGGCCAGGTCCTGGGGGTGGTGGGCGGCCAGTTCATCGGCGGCGTCTTCACCGACTACCTGGGCTGGCGCTGGGCCTTCGGTTTCATGGGCCTCCTCTACCTGCTGGTGGGCGCCTGGGTGCTGGCGGAATCCCGCTCCAACCCCTCCACCCGCCACGTCCATGGCGGCGGCCGCCGCGCCGGCATCGTGACCCAGGGCCGGGAGGTGCTGGCCAGCGGCTGGGCCCGGGTCATCCTGCTGACGGTCTTCCTGGAGGGCATGGCCGTCTTCGGCGCCCTCGCCTTCGTGCCCTCCTACATCCACGAGCGCTTCGGCCTTTCCCTCACCCTGGCCGGCGGCCTCATGGCCTTCTTTGGCATCGGCGGCTTCTCCTACATCCTGTTCGCCCACCATTTCGTCCGCCGCTTCGGCGAAGTGGGCCTGGCCACCGCCGGCACCCTCCTGGTGGCGCTGGCCTGGCTGCTCCTGGCCCTCGGCAGCAGCTGGGCCTGGGCCCTGCCGGCCAGTTACCTGGCGGGGCTGGGCTTCTACATGCTGCACAACACCCTGCAGACCAACGCCACCCAGATGGCGCCCCAGGTGCGGGGCACCGCGGTCTCCCTCTTCGCCTCGGCCTTCTTCCTCGGCCAGTCCCTCGGTGTCATCCTGGCGGCGGGGCTCCTGGCCCGGGCCGGCGCCAGCGGCCTGTTCCTGGCGGCGACGGCGGCCATGCCGGCGATCGGCCTGACCTTCGCCCGGCTCCTCAGCCGCCACCACCGGCTGAAGCTGGCGGCCGCCCTCGTCTGAGAAGGAGAGCGAGCGTGCCCGCCCCCCTCCGCTTCCGGCCCGCCCGAACCCTGGCCACGGCCCTGGCCGCGCTTCTCGTCGCCGCCTGCACCACCGCCCCGCCCCACCTGGGAACCGGGCTGCCCGCCGCCTGGCGGGGCTCGCCCAATTTCGACGAGCGCCACCCCAACCTGGTCATCCTGCACCACACCAGCGACGACACGGTGGACGAGGCCATGGCCACCCTCACCACGGCAGAGCGCAAGGTGAGCGCCCATTACCTGGTGGGCCGGGACGGCCGCATCTACCAGCTGGTGGACGAGCGGGCCCGGGCCTGGCACGCCGGGGTCTCCTACTGGGGCGGGCAGACCGACATCAATTCGGCCTCCATCGGCATCGAGCTGGACAACAACGGCTTCGAGCCCTACTCCGAGCCCCAGATCGCCACCCTCCTCGCCCTCCTCGCCGACCTCAAGGCCCGCTACAACATCCCCACCGCCAATTTCATCGGCCACGCCGACGTGGCGCCCGGCCGCAAGGACGACCCCAACGGCCTCTTCCCCTGGCGGCGGCTGGCGGAAAGCGGCTTCGGCCTGTGGTGCGACGCCCCCTACCCGGCGGTGCCTGAAACCTTCGACCTGACCACCGGCCTCATGGCCCTCGGCTACAACCCGGCCAACCCCGCCTCCCTGACCGCCTTCCGCACCCACTTCGTGCCGCCGGCCCAGCCCGGGGAGTCCGAACTGGGCCAGACGGCCGCCATCCTGTATTGCCTGGTCCAGCGCAAAGCCGCTTCCTGAGCGGCTTTGCGGGTGTCCCCCGGTGAACTAGCGGCACCCCGGGCGGTCGAACTCGATGTTCGATAGCCATACGAATTTCAGGGAGTATCCAAGTAGCAAGGAGATCACCATGAAACTCGATCGGTTATGCAGTCCCAAGGCGCTGACGGCAGCGCTGGCCGTTCTGCTTCCCGTCGGGGCCGCCCACGCCACGGACCTCCAGGACAGCCTGAAGACCCTGCTCGCCCCGGCCGCCCAGACCACCCAGGCCGCTCCACCCACCTACCGGGGATCGATGCCGGCGGATACCCGGGACATGGACGTCCAGGGCGCCCAGGGCCCGATCCGTTCGGACACCATGACCGAGGAGCAGTCCACCACACCCCAGGCCACCGAGCAGCAGCAATACGAGGCGGCCCCGGCGCCGTCCCAGCCGGTAAGCAAGGAGCGCAGCCCCTAGGGCCGGCGCAGTTTGAGGCGGGACAAGGCTCCGGCCCCGTCCCGCCGGCCTTCCCCCTGCCTTATCCCCCGATCTGGCGGAAGGGATCGAGGGCGAGGTCGATGAGGCGGCGCTTGCGCACGACGATTTCCGCCGTCGCCGTCATCCCGTAGCGCAGCGGGTATTTGGTTTCCCCGATCTGGTAGTAGTCCTTGGGCAGGACCACCCGGCCCTCGTACATGGGCTGCTTGTCCTTGCCCACCGGCTTGGTGGCCGGCGAGATGTATTCCAGGGTTCCCTCCAGGAGGCCGTAGCGCTGGTAGGGGAAGGCGTTGAATTTCAGCTTCACCGGCAATCCCTGCTTGAGGAAGGCCCGGTCCTGCTCGGCGATCTCGATGCGCAGCACCGGGCGGGCATTCTTGGGGGCGATGCCGCCCAGGGGCATGTTGGCCTGGATCTTGTCCCCGGGCTGGGTGGACGTGACGTCGGTCATGACCCCGTCCACCGGCGCCACGATGAGGAGGAAATTGTCCTTGTCGATATTCTCGAAGCGGATGCGGGCGGCGGCGTCGGCCACCAGGCGGGTGGTCTGGAGCTGCAGCCGCAGCTTCTCCTCGGCATTGGCCATTTCCTTGCTCGCCGCCTCGTACTGGAGCCGCAGCTTGGACAGTTCCTGGCCGCTGGTCTCCAGCTGGGACTTGGCCTGCTCGTATTCCAGGCTCTGGCGGGCGCCCAGCTCGTTGAGCCGGGACTGGGCCACCCGGTAGGCGTTGTCCGCCGCCATCAGGGCGTTCTTCTTGCTCTCCACCTGCAGCTGGGAAACCCCGCCGCCGCCGGGGGAGGCCAGCAGGCGGGCGTACTTGTCGGCCTCCTCCTTGGCCGCATCCCGGGCCCGGCGGGCCTCGTCCAGCATGCTGCGGGCCTCCTGGACCTGGGCCCGCTGGCCCTCGGACAGTTTCGAGGTACCCTCCGCCACCCGGCGCTGGTGCTGGCGCTCCTCCACTTCCATCTGCTCCTTCAGGGCCGCCACCCGGCGTTCCATGAGGGCCTTCTTCTCGGGGAACTGGCGCCATTCCCGCTCGGCGTCCTCGAGCTTGAGCTGGGCATCGAGGGCATTGGTGGCGGCCTCGATGGCCCCCCGGGCGTTGAGGCGGGCGAGGACGTCGCCCTTGGACACGGGCTGGCCCTCGGCGATGTAGATATTGGCCAGCTCCCCGTCCACCGGGGCGTACACCCGCCGCACCTCGGACTCCGGCCACAGGGTGCCGACGGCGGTGACGATGACATCGGCCCGGCCGAAGAAGGACCAGACCAGGGCGCAGAAGACCAGGGCGACCATGACGGCCACCGTGGCGTAGGCGAAGCGCCAGGGCTCCGCGGTCAGGATGGCGATGCCTTCGGCGCTGTGGTCGCCGAGGGCTTCGGCCAGGGGTCTAAGGCGATTGTCCTTGCTCACTGTCGGGTTCTCCCATCAGGGCCAGCTTGGCTTTCAGCAATCCGGGCTCGAGGACCGGGCCCAGTTCCAGCAGGGAGCGGCGCTGCCGGGCCGCCTCGCCGGCGATCTCCCCCTGGAGCCCGCTCCACTCGGCCGGCACCTCGGCCTGGAGCAGGGCGTAGAGGCGCTGGCCCTGGCGGGCGCTGGCCTGGGCCTCGCCCAGGAGGCGGGCCTGGCCGCGGAACTTGCCGGAAATGGCGGTTTCGGCGCGCTCCTCCCCGGCAATGGCGCCGTTCTCCCGGTAGCGGGCCCACTGGTCCCGGGCCCGGCCCATGAGTTCCTGGGCCCGCTTCAGCACCTTGTCCCGGTTGGCGGCCAGGTCGGCCTCGGTGGCCTTGACGAAATAGGCGTCATCATCCGGGTCCAGGGTCTGCCAGAAGGCCAGCAGGCGTTCGTCGTAGCCCTTGGCTTCCCCGGACTTCTGAAGCTCGGCGTAGCGCTCGGCGATGCGCTTCCTGCGGGCCAGCTCCCGGGCCGCCGTCCCGGCCCAGGGGCCGCTGCCCATCTGCTGCAGGCCGGCGAAGGCCTGCTGGATATCCCCCTGCCGCCAGGCCCGGGATGCCGCCTCGTACTGTTTGAGGACGTCGGCCGGCGGCAGCCGGCCCTTGGCGGCCAGGTCCCGCAGCCGGGCCTGGAAGGGCGGGGTGGAAAAGGAGGCCCGGGAGAGCAGCAGGGCCAGCCGCCCCAGCCGCCCGGCCTGGACCTCGGCGTCGATCTCCAGGTAGCGGCGCAGGTCCTCCCGCACCCCTTCCAGGCCGGCCAGGCGGGGATATTTCTCGCCGTATTCCTGCAGCAGGGGGGCCACCGCCTCCGGCCGATCCTGGTTGAGCTCGCCGGCGATGGCCGCCTTCAGGCGCTCGATGGCCGCCAGGTACACCGAGTCGTCGCCCTGGAGCTTGCGCAGGTGGCTCAGGGCCTGCGGGTAAAAATCCTTGAATTCGGGCACGTAGGCGGCGATGCGGTCGAGGATGCGCTGGTGCCCCGGGGCATCCTCCTCCCAGGGCCGCAGGAGCCCTTTGATCCTCTCCTCGTCGGCATAGATGCGGATGGGGGCCTGGTCCCCGCCGCGGCCGACGAAGAACTGCTCGAGGGCGCCGATCCACTCCAGCTCCCCCACCGCCGCCTGGACGTCGGAATTGTGCACGGCGAAGGGCTTCATGCCGGCCAGGGTGGTGGCGGCGCCGTCGAAATTGCGGCCCTTGAGCTGGGCGATCCAGGGCGGCACATGGGCCCGCAGCACCGCCTCGGTGCCCAGGGCCTTCAATTCGGCATTGTCCGGGTGCTGCGCCAGGTAGCGGTCGGCGGCGGTGGCGGACCGGGCGTACTGGCCGCCAGCCATGAGGTCCTTCACCTCCCGCTCCGAGGCGCCCCGGAAATGCACCCCGAAGGCCACCAGGGCCACCAGGGCGGCCGCCCCCCCGCCCCACCACAGCCAGGGCTTGAGATTGCGCTCACCGCCGCCGGAAAAGGCCGCCGCCAGCTCGGACAGGAAGACCGCCAGCCGGCCCCGCTTGCGCCCGGCGTCCTGGCCGCCGGCCTCGGCCGGCTTGGCCTCCTCCGGATTGACCTCGTCCTCCGGCTGGGGCGGCTGGTCCACGCAGAAGATGTCGAGGAAGGAATCGGGGGCCGCCACGAAGGTGGTCTTCTCCGCCTCCAGGGCATCCCCATCCCCGGGGGCGGCAAGGCGGGTGACGGTGGGGTCGAGGGCCAGTTCCCGGCGCAGGCCGACCCGGTATACGAAGTGGTGGCCGCCGAAGGCCAGCACGTCGCCCTCCTCCAGGGGCACGGCGTGCTCGTCCAGGCGCTGGCCGGCCACGAAGGTGCCGTTGGTGCTGCCCAGGTCCTCGACGTAGGGCACTCCGCCCTTGAGGAAGATGTGGGCATGGCGCCGGGAAAGGTAATTGACCTGGTGGGGATACTCCTCCCGGTAGCGGGCGAAGGCCTCGTCGTTCTTGCTCACCAGGAAGGGAAAGCGGCTGACCACGATGGGCTGGAGCCCGAGGTCGTCCCGCTCCGGGGCCAGGGTGACGCCGACCACCCGGCCGGCGGCGGCCGGCCTCGGTGCCCGGGCTTCGAGCTTCACCCGATAGGCCAGTTCGCCGCCGAAGCGCACCTCGTCCCCGTCCCGCAGCCGGGTGGGCCGCTCCCGGACGCCGACCCCGTTCACCGTGGTGCCGTTCTTGCTGCCCAGGTCGGCGATGTGGAAGCTTCCCCGCTCGGAGAAAATGCGGGCATGGCGGCGGGACAGGGCGTCCACCACCGCCGGCGGATAGGAGGCGAAGGGCGCCTCGGTGCGGCCGATGGCGAAGAGGTCGTCGTCGATGGCAATGGGGCCCAGCTCCGGGTGGGAGACCGGCTGCAGCACGATATGGAAGGCCTCGGCCGCCGTCGCCGGGGTGGAGGCGATGGGGGCCTGGTCAGGCGCCATGGTCGGGCATGGGCTTCATTCTTCGCTGCGCTCCTTCACGTTCACCGACGGCCAGCCGCCCCCCAGGGCCTTGTAGAGGGTCACCGTGTCCGACAGGATGAGCTGGTAATTGGCCAGCAGGGCCAGCTGGGCCGCCAGCAGGGAGCGTTCGCTCTCGAACACGTCGAGCTGGGAGACGACGCCCTCCTTGAGCTGGTTGCGGATGGTGGCGGCCACCGTCTGCAGGTGCTCGGTCTGCTGCTCCAGTTCGGTCCGCTGCTTCTTGTGGGCGTCCAGGTTCACCAGGGCATTTTCCACCTCCTCGAAGGCGGCCATGACCGCCTGCCGGTACTGCTGCTCGGCCACCTTGGTCTCGGCCTCCGAGGTCTTGATGCGGGCCTTGACCCCGGGGTCGAACATGGGGAGGTTGATGCTGGGCAGGAAGCCGAAGGTGAAGGACTTGAGCAGCGACGAGAGGGCGAAGCTGGCCGTCCCGCCCCGGCCGGTGAGGCTGATGGAGGGCAGCTGGGCGAGCTTGGCCTGGCCCACCAGGTCGTAGGCGGACAGCACCCGGTACTCGGCGGCGATGACGTCGGGCCGGCGCTCCAGGAGCTGGGAAGGCAGCCCCACCGGCACCACCGGCAGGCGCACCCGCTGCTGGAGGCTGCCGGCAGGCACCTTGAACTGCCCGGCTGGGATGCCCATGAGGGTGGCGATGGCGTTCTCGCTCAGGTCCCGCAGGCGGTGCAGCTCCAGCATGTCGTTGTTGAGCCGGTTGATCTCGGCCCGCTGGCGCAGCACCTGGGTCTGGGGGATCAACCCGTTCTTGAACATGTTCTCGTAGATGACCAGGATGTCCTTGTTCTTGTCCAGGGTCTTCTGCTGCTGGGCGAGCTGCTCGTCGAACTGGAGGATCTGGAAATAGGCGGTGGAGACGTTGGCGACCAGGGCCAGGTAGCCCGCCCGCCAGTCCGCCTCGGTGGCCCGGAACTCGGCCTTCTGGGCCTGGACGCCCTTGGCCACCTTGCCCCACACGTCCACTTCCCAATTGACCTGGGCGCCGACGTTGAACTGCTTGGTGAAGGGCTGGCCGGTGCTCTTCTCGAAGCTCGCTCCCGCCCCCAGGTCGACTGTGGGCAGGGCCCCGGCCCGGGCCTCGCCGATCTGCGCCGAGGCCACCCCGATGCGGGCGGCCAGGACCTTGATGTCCACATTGCCCTTGATGGCCCGGTCGATGAGTTCGTTGAGGTAGGGGTCCTCGAAGGTCTTCCACCAGTCCGGGACGATGGTCTCCACCGCCGACACGGTCACCGGCCGGGACCAGGCCGTGTTCTCCGGGGTTTGCGGGCGCTGGAATTCCGGCGCCTTGGTGTCGGCGCAGCCGTACAGGAGCACGGCGCAGCAGGCGGAAAGGAGGCTGGCGCGGGTCATCATGCTGTCGCCGCCGCCCAGCTTCTCGAATCCACGAACACCTGGAGCAGGCGGGCGTCCAGGTGCCCCGCCCGGCATTCCTCGGCCATCAGGTCGAGGGCAATCTCGGGCGGCACCGCCTTCTTGTAGGGCCGGTCGCCGGCGGTGAGGGCGTCGTAGATATCGGAAATGGTCAGGATGCGGGTCTGGACGCAGATCTGGTCGCCCTTGAGGCCCATGGGGTAGCCGGAGCCGTCCAGCTTCTCGTGGTGGCCGTGGGCGATGGCGGGAACGCCGGCCAGGTCCCGGGTCCAGGGAATGAGGATGAGGAAGGAGTAGGAATCCACCACGTGGGCCTCGATCTGCTTGCGCTCCTCCGGCGTCAGGCAGCCCTTGGGCACGCTCAGGGCGGCGAACTGGTCCTCCCCCAGCAGGGGGCAGGAAGAGCCATCCGGCTGACTGTAGGCGTAGCCGAGGACATCCCGCAGCTCGCCCGGCACCTCGGTATAGGAAATGGCCGGTTCGTTGGCGTGGCGGATGGCGGCGAGGAAGCGGTCGAGGCGCTGGAATTCGGCGTCCAGCTCGGCCTCCAGCCTCTCCTTCTCGGCCCGGAAGGCGGCGATGGACAGCTCCCGGCCGGCGTGCATCTCGGCCAGCTGCCGGTAGGCCTGGCGCTCCAGGCAGGCGCGGGCATGCTTGAAGCGCTGCTCCAGGAGCAGCATGTCGGCCGGGGCCAGCTTCTTCTGCTTGCACAGCACGTGCTCCCGCACCCCGACCTTGCCGAAGTCGTGGAGCAGGGCCGCGTAGCGGATTTCCCGCAACTGGTCGTGGCTGAAGGAGATTCCCCGCAGCCCCGGGCTGTCCGCCCGGTCCAGGGCCCGGGCCAGGCTGTCGGCGTAGCCGGCGACCCGGAAGGAATGGCCGGCGGTGACCGGGTCCCGTTCCTCGATGGCCTGCACCGAGGCCCGCACGAAGCCCTCCAGGAGGCGCTCGATGTCGGAGTAGAGCTGGAAATTCTTGAGGGCCACCGCCGTCTCGGCGCACACCCCGGCCAGGATTTCCAGGTCCTCCCCCTTGAAGGCGTAGGGGTCGGAGGAGGTATCCACCTGGATCATGCCCAGCACTTCCCCTTCCAGGATGAGGGGGACGCACATGACGCTGCGGATGGCCTGGGCGACGATGGAATCCTGGGAGCCGAAATGGCGGTCCGCCAGGGTGTCCACCGACAGGATGGCCTGCTTCTTGTTGAGGACTTCCTCGATGATGGTGTGGGAAATCCGGGCCCGGCCCGGGTCCTCTACGGTGCCGTCCCGACGGCGGGCGGCCACCGGCGTCGGCGCCTCGCCAGCCTTGTCCTGGAGCAGGATGAAGGCCCGCTCGGCCAAGGGGAAGAGGTCGAAGATGAAATTCATGATCTTGCCGATCAGGGTGGCCCGGTCGGTGACGGCCCCCAGGGCAATGCCCACCTGGGCCATGGCGTGGAGCTTCTGGAGGGTGAGCTGGAGGTCCCCCGGGGTGATGGCCGACAGGGCCTCCGCCGAGGTGGAATATTGGGTGGCGTCCACCGACTTGGTGATGATGGTGGGGGTGCTGTCCCGGGAGGGCACCATGAGGGAATGGAAAATCACCTGGGCCGAGGACAGGAAGATCTCGTCGCCGTCCTTCAGGGGCTGCCAGGCGCCGGCGTTGACCCGTTCGCCATTGACGAAGGTGCCGTTGAAGGAATGGAGGTCTTCCAGGAAATAGGCCTCACCGCGGCGCATGATGCGGGCGTGGCGGCGGCTGACCGTCTGCTCGTGCACGCACAGGAACTGGTCGGAATGGAGGGAATCCTGCTGGTGCCGGCCGATGACCACCTCGTCGTGGAGGGGGAACATGGCAGTGGGGACCGTGCCGTCCCCGACGACCTCCAGATAGGCCATCACGGCGCCGACCGGCTCGGCCGTGGTCATTGTTCTTTCCATTGCACCGCCCTTCCCGGATCCGCCGGAAGCGGACCGCGGAAGCCCATTGATGTTGACCTTTGGCATTGGTGGCCGGGGCCAGTTCCGGGGGGCGGCTCCGCCCCCCGGTTCCGGCGATCAGGACCGGAAGATGTTGTTGCTGGCGGTCTGGGTGGGCTTCACCGTCGAGTGGATGTCGCCGGCGAAGGCCACGTTGTTGCCGTTGGCGTTGAACACCTCCTGGCTCTGGCCGATCGACTGGGACGCGGTCAGGGAGTCGTCGTGCTTGGAGCCGTCATAGACGGACAGCCAGTAGGAAGGCATGCCCTTCTTCATGCCGCCCTGGACGGCGGCCATGGCCTTGGCGTCGAGGACTTCGGTGCGGGACAGGTCTTTGATGAGCAGAATGCGCATGATGGTTCTCCTAGATGGGGTCGGGGTAAGGGTCGGGATCAGAGCAGGCCGATGTTGTTGCTGGCGGTCTGGGTGGGCTTCACGGTCGAGCGGATGCCGTCGGAGAAGGCCACGTTGTTGCCGTTGCTGTTGAACACTTGCTGGTTCTGGCCGATGACCTGGGAGGCGGTCACCGAGTTGTCGTGCTTGGAGCCGTCATAGACGGACAGCCAGTAGGACGGGACGCCCGTCTTCATGCCGCCCTGGACGGCGGCCATGGCCTTGGTGTCGAGGGTTTCGGTGCGGGACAGGTCTTTGATGGTCAGGGTCTTCATTGCAGTACTCCTAGTCAGGGTTGGGTTGGTTGGTGAGCTTTCGTTTGCGCTCACCATCCCTATTGCAGGGGGTGTGCCAGGTTGGGCCAGGAGCCACAAATAAATTTATAAGCCATTGAAAATACGTCAATAATAGGTAAGCGACGG
Source organism: Rhodocyclaceae bacterium (assembly GCA_035255045.1). GTDB lineage: Bacteria > Pseudomonadota > Gammaproteobacteria > Burkholderiales > Rhodocyclaceae > JAGTRP01. Next base: position 30,405 of record DATFAA010000069.1, read on the forward strand.
CTGCCAGCCTGGTCCACCGGCCGCCGCGGCGCCGAATGCCGTTGTTGCCTGCCGCCCAACTCCCTCGCCGGCGCCGTTGGCCGGCAGCGAACACCAAGGGCCCAGGGCACCGCCCCTCGGGGCCGCCAAGGGAACTGAGGCCGAAATCACTGCGTCGTAGCGGGTAATGAATACGTGGTCCGCGCCCCCTCCCGTTGCCACGGACTGCCCGGCCGAGGCCGCGGCGGACGGGGTCGGACGGCCGGGCGGGGCCGGCAGCCATGCCTAGCTTCGCCAACGCCATCCGCACCTTCCAGAACGGCGGCCTGTCCCATAACGAATTCCTGGCCCAGATCGACCGGGTCCTGGCCAACGACCAAGGCAATTCCGCCCGCCTCCTGGAAATACTCAAGGAAGAGCACACCAATTTCCCACTGCCCCCCGACGTCTACGAGGAGGTGCAGCGGCGCATCGAGCACCGGGGGGACACCCGGGCCGACGGCGCCGACGACGAGACCCGGGTGCAGACCAGCCCCGTTCCCGCCATCCCCCGCCCCCACCCGCCGCCGGCGCCGGAGCGGGAGGCGCCCGGTAGCGATCCGGAACGCATCAAGGGGGTGGGCGACACCCTGAACGGCCGCTTCGTCCTCGAGGAGTGCCTGGGCTTCGGCGGCATGGGCATGGTCTACAAGGCCCTCGACCTCAGGAAGCTGGAAGCCTCGGACCGCAATCCCTACATCGCCATCAAGGTCCTCAACGTCCAGTTCCGGGGCCACCCGAAATCCCTCATCGCCCTCCAGCGGGAGGCCAAGAAGGCCCAGAAGCTGGCCCACCCCAATATCGTCACGGTGTACGACTTCGATCGGGACGGCTCCATGGTGTACCTGACCATGGAGTACCTGGCGGGCAAGCCCCTGAGCCAGCTCCTGCGCTCCCCGGATTTCAAGGGCATGCCCTGGCCGAGCGCCCTGCGCATCGTCGCCGGCATCGCCAAGGCCCTGGGCTACGCCCACGAGCGGGGCTTCGTCCATTGCGACCTGAAGCCGGCCAATGTCTTCGTCACCGACAGCGGCGAAGTCAAGGTCATCGATTTCGGCATCGCCCGGGTCTTCCAGAAGCCCGAGCAGGACACCGAGGCCACGGTCTTCGACCCGGGCAGCCTGGGGGGCCTGACCCCCGCCTACGCCAGCCCGGAGATGATCGAGCACCTGGAGCCCGACCCCCGGGACGACATCTACGCCCTGGCCTGCATCACCTACGAGCTCCTCACCGGCCGCCATCCCTTCGACCGGGTGCCCGCCAACCAGGCCCGCAGCGCCCACATGAAGCCCCTGCGGCCCAAGGGCCTGGGGCTGCGGCAGTGGCGGGCCCTGAGGAACGCCCTGTGCTTCGAGCGGGAGGGCCGCACCCCCACTGTCGCCCGCTTCCTTCAGGACATCAGCGGCGAGAGCCGGACCCTGACCTACGTCGGCCTGATGGGCTCGAGCCTGGTGCTGGCCGCCATCTTCTCCGCCGGCCTGGTCTATTACTGGAATTTCCGCGCCGGCCACGGCAGCGGGCAGGCTGCCCCCGAGGCGGCGCCGGAAGCGCCGCCGGCCGCCGCCGAGGCCCCGGCCGCCCCGTCCCTGGCCGCCGTCGCGCCGGTCCTCGCCCGGGTGCCCTGCGCCGCCCTGCTGCCCGCCCTGGAGGGCAACGCCCTGGCGGTGCGGGGATACCTGTCGAAGAGCTTCGGCGCCGCCCGCCTCAAGGAGATGCTGGGCGCCGTGCCGGGCATTGCCAGCGTCCGGGTGGATGCGCAGCCGGTACGGGACGAGGAGTGCCCGGTAGTGGAGGCCTTCGCCCCCTACTGGAGCGCCAACCAACAGGCCGGTCGCGCCACTTCCATCCAGACCAAGGCCCCCCGCGGGGAGCTGGCCGAGGGCGACCCCCTGGTGGTCAATATCACCACCCCGGGCTACGACTCCTACGTCAGTATCGACTACTACGTCCTGGACGGCAGCGTCGTCCACCTGGTGCCGAGCCCCCGGGCCCGGGACAACCAGGCGCCGCCCAATTACTCGGCCACTATCGGCAGCCTGGGCAACTGGGTGATCTCCAAACCCTTCGGCACCGAGCTCATCGTCCTGGTCGCCACCCCGGTGCCCCTCTTCGACCGCCTGCGGCCGGAGGACGAGCCCCGGGCCGACTATCTCAAGGCGGTGGCAGAGCGGCTCTCCCAGATCGCCGGCAAGCACGGCCGCGACAAGATCACGGCCGACTTCGTCGAGATCACCACCCGGGCCCGCAAGCCCTGAGGGTCATTTGACGTCCCGGGCCACCCGGAAGCCGTTCTGGGACTGGCGGACGCTGGCGTCGTACTTGAAGCGGGTGGACGACGGCATGTAGCTCGCCCCTTCCCGCCAGGAGCCGCCCCGGATCACCCGGCTGCCGCAGGAGGACTCCTCCCAGGCGCTGCCGTCGCCGGGCGCCCCCTTGTAGGAGTTGTGCCAGCAGTCCTTCACCCATTCCCAGACGCTGCCGTTCATGTCGTAGAGGCCGTAGGGATTGGCGGCGAAGGAGCCGACGTTGGCAGGCCCCGCCTCGCTCCAGGGGGAGCCGCAATCCTTGCAGTTGGCGTTGCCCTGGCGCATCTGCTCGCCCCACCAGTACTTGGTGGAGGTCCCGCCCCGGGCGGCGTATTCCCACTCCGCCTCGGTGGGCAGGCGGTAGGCCTTGCCGCTGACCTTGCCCAGCCACTGCACATAGGTCTGGGCGTCGTCCCAGCTCACGTCCCGCACCGGCGTGGTCTTCGGGGCGCTGGCCTCGCTGGCCAGGCGCGGGCAGGCGCCGGCATCGGCGCAGGCGTTCCACTGCTCGACGGTGACCTCGTACTTGCCGATGGCGAAGGGCTGGGTGATGGAAACCGGATGGGCCGGCTTCTCGCTGGGGTCGCCGGCGTGGCTGCCCATGGTGAAGGAGCCCGGCGGCAGGGAGACCAGGGCCGGGCAGGCCGGGCAGTCCTTGATCTCGCCCAGGGCCTTGGCCGCCGGCCGGCCGGCCGGGGCGGCGGCCGGCACCGCCTTCTC
>DATFAA010000070.1:0-31450 GCA_035255045.1 Rhodocyclaceae bacterium
ACGGCCACGGTAGTAGCATGCATTTCGGACTCCTCTCGTCGACGACCGATCCCCATCCCCATGAGCACCGGCAACGCCCATTGGGCGCTGAAAAGACGGGGGAGTCCATCCCATCAGTCAACCGGACCGCCGAACACCCGCCTTTAGGTTGCCTCTGGCAGCCTCGCGCGGCGTCCGGTTACTTTCATCGTTATGCGTCTTAACCTGGTGGCGCTACTGCCGAGCGACAAATTAGAAACGGACAAAGCCGAGGCCATCATTGGTCAAGGCTTTCCAGCAGTTGAGCCAATTCTCCCGGCGTTGCTTGAATGGATGCAGGACATCAACTGGCCGGTTGCACAAACTCTTCAGCCGTTCTTGGCGGGCATAGGGGTTCCGCTTGCTCCGCATGTACGGCACGTGCTCGAAACACAGGACGAAATCTGGAAGTACTGGGTCGTTCGTTGCCTTGTCGGCGAATCTATTGAACTGGCCAGAGCACTGAAGCCAGAACTACAGCGCCTAGCACTTGAGCCAACGCCCACCGAACGAGAAGAAGAACTCGATGTGGTAGCCAAGGAAATTCTGCAGCGCATATGATAGGCAAAACGCATAACAATCCAGTCAACCGGACCGCCGAACACCCGCCTTTAGGTTGCCTCTATCCGCCCCGCGCGGCGTCCGGTTACTTTCGCCGTTATGCGGCAACCAATCATCCCGTGGCCCACCATGGCGACAATCAATAGATTTATATTTTGCCTTTGTGCTGGGCTGCTTGTCGCCCCGTTGTCATCGTCTGGCGCATGCCGCTTGCCAATCCCAGATGGAGGAGGCGAAGACTATGTTCCTTCGAAGGAGAATCTCTTCGGTGATATCGTGCGGGTCGAGCTTCCTTTGGTAACCGTCAAGAACGGAAGGACTCAAGAGCTTGAGCAAGTCTCGGTTTCCAAAATCAACGAGATTTACAGCGTTTATGGTGGCGATTCGCCTCTTTCAGAACTGAAGCCTGGGCTACAAGTTTGGATTTGGTTCGAAAAGTGCAAACGACCTAAAGAGGGACTTCCCTTTGCCGCTTACTTTCAGATCTTCTCGACGGACCCAATAGATCGAGCAACGATCAATCGCCAGGGCCGAATTATCTCGGTACCTCGTCGCTTGAATCGCAATGCAGCCATCCCCATCGCCGCATAACAATTCGGTCCAGGGGACGGTCAGCCAGCTTCGCTGCCTGCCCGCCCCTGACCTCCGTCGTTAGGAATCAAATCATGCGCATTTTGTTCTTGCTTTGTTCGGTTTCTTGGTTTGGGCTTGCGATTGGCCTACAAAAAATCATTTCCATGCAAGGCGATATGATCGGTGGCAGCCAATATTTTTCCCATGTCGGGATGGGCTCAGGGTATGCCGCGCAAAGTGGCCTAATGGTTGCTGCGATTGCGCTTGGGATTGGTTTTGGGTTTATAGCGCTGAAGAAGATCAAAGACTATTCCATACTGCGTGTATTCTCTTTGCTTATGTTGGGCGGGGTTGCACTTACCTATCTAGGTCTGATTCCTATGCCTCTGCCGCTAGCTGTCCTTCTAAGTTTTATCCATCCGACCATTATGGTGTTTCCATGGAATTTCGTCTGGATTCCCATTGGAGCACTCCTCTTAAGTGCTATCTCGGCAGGAATTCTCCCTCCACAAAAATCTTCCTAACAATCCAGTCAACCGGACCGCCGAACACCCGCCTTTAGGCTTCCTCAAACCGCCCCGCGCGGCGTCCGGTTACTTTCGTCGTTAGCCCTATTCAAAGGAGTTTCTATGTTCGTGCATCGCAGTCTGACTTTGTTGCTACTAGCCCTCTTACTTGTGTCGTGCGCTTCTGTTCAGATTCAAGATGAGGTTGGAACGTCCGCTGAGGCCCGAGCCGATTCTTATGCTCAAGACAAAGAAAAACTAGGAGTTGTTCTACTTGATGCACGCTGGGGAAGGCAATGGAAATGCGGCAAATATGAAAACGCCCAACTAGTCAGTTTTTCTTTTGACAAGTTTCCGCTTTCAAAAAAACCAGATGATGCTCCAACTGATCTTACGATTGGTACAACGAGCCTTCTTTCTGTAAGCCAAAAATTTGAAAGCTACGCTCTACTTGTCCCTCCTGGTGAATATGCTCTCAGCAATTTCAAGATCAAGGTAGCTCAATCTGCTTCAAATGTGGGTTACTGGGTTGCGGGCCGCTCCCATCTCATCAAAGACGGCAAACCGATCGGAGGAAAATTTAGTGTCGCTCCGGGTGAAGTAGTTTATATCGGAAATTTCGCTCTCGATTGCTATGGAGGTCCTACCCTCTGGCGCTACCATGCGACCGGACGAGATGGGTTCACACAACAACTGTCGGACTACAAATCCAAGTATCCGTTTCTTGACTTGGCCAACGTCAGATTTCGCCTTTTTGAAACAGATACGATTGGCCGGCCTTACGACCTGCGGTGATTGTCAGGGCTAACCCATCAATGGACACGGACCTCGCGCGAAAAGCCGCGCGGGGTCCGTGATTTTCAACGTTAGCCATCCTGAATATGCACCCCACCGCCACTGCATTCCTTACTTCACTCTTGCGCGCTGGGGAATGCATGGATGAATCAGGCCTCATCTTGACGGGACGCTTTGAACATCGAACAGATCCCAAAAATCTCGAAATGCTCGGCGGTCTCGTATGTTTCTATCCGTTCCCTGAATTCGCTAAATCGCTGCCTCGCCCTCAAACCGATACACGCTTAGCTTGGCTCTGTTTCACGAACAAGGTGAAGTCCAAGCAGCTATTGGGCATTCCGCCGGAGCGTGGAAAAGGCGGTTGTGGCTGTACCGGCCAGACCACTGTACAGGCCATCAAATACGCGCCCTACCTTGGAGAGGAGGTGGCTTTGATACCGCGCTTCGAAAGTCTGCCAGCGGTATTTCCGAAGCCACGGTGCTGCCACGTCAATAGCGTGGCTGGCTGGCAGACCGGCCCACTGGACCGTCAGCCAGCAGAGACGGCTGCCATCCGGCGACCTCCGACGCTAGGCGCCCGTCGTACCACGCAATGTTTTCCGTTGTTCTATTTCTAGGGAGATAAAAAATGTCGAAAAAACTTATGAGTACAGTCGCCATCGTGGCAGCCTTGTCCTTGGGCGGATGTGCCTCTGTACCCATGGCAAGCATGGAACGAGACACTGCTGCCAAGTCCTTTGCTGCGAAATCCGACAAATCCAATATCTATGTCTATCGCAATGAGTCACTGGGCGCTGCGGTCAAATTGCCGATCGTTCTAAATGGCAAGGTAGTCGGCGACACTGCTGCCAAGACCTATCTGATGTTGGAAGTCGCTCCAGGAAACCATACGCTGATTTCCAAGAGCGAAAATGATTCCGTGTTGCCGCTGACGACCGTTCCCGGAAAAAATTACTTTGTGTGGCAAGAGGTAAAAATGGGAATGTTCTCGCCGCGCTCCGCTCTGCAGTTAGTCGATGATTCCGTGGGGCAAGCGGGAGTTAGCGAATGCAAGCTCATCGAGGAAGTGAAATAAATAACGCCTAACCATCAGGTCAAGCGGATAGTCGGCCAGCTGCGCGGCCGACTATCCTTCCACTGCGACGTTCAGCCCCAACAACGAACATCCGATGATCATTCGAAAAGCCACGGTTGAAGACGCCCCCAGAATCGCCGAGATGGCCGGCGAGTTGCTTACCGAAATCATGGAAGCGATCGGTATTCAGGCATTTAACTTCGATCTTCCCGCGACGATTGGCCGCCTTATCGATTTCCTCGGCCGAGAGAAATATTTTGCTTTTATCGCCTTGGATGATGCTTCGCCTGCTGGGTTTATTGCTCTGTATGAAAGTTATGCTCTCTATGCAGAAGGCGCCTTTGGCACCATTCCCGAACTCTACGTCCGCTCCCCGTATCGCTCAAAGCAGCTAGGATGTCAGCTTCTTTCGCTGGCAAAGGCTTTTGGCCGGTCGCGCAACTGGACACGTCTGGAAGTCACTACGCCGCCTCTTCCTCAGTTCGATAAAACGCTGGCGTTTTATGAGCGTAAGGGGTTCTCTATCAGTGGCGGCCGCAAGCTTAAGGTTTCCCTGTGAAACCCGGGCCTGACAGTCCGGCTGCGGCGTGACCGGCCCTGACGGGCCGGCGGCCTTGCCTCCATCATCAGGCTGCGTAGAGACTCGCCATTGACCCCCGTAAACATCTTTTGGTCCCTAATGGCCTTGATGGGCCGGACGGCCGCAGCACTGCTGCTGATCCCCTATCAACGATTCAACGCGGCATTTGCCGGTCACGTCACCACAGCGGACTTCGAATGCGGTGAATCGAGCAAGGTACCCGTCGCGGTAACCATTTCCCAGCCGCCGTGGTGGCTGAAATTGCAGCATCCCGTCCGCCCATCCAGGCTTCCCGGCGCACAATGCCCGTGGCATTATCCGGCTTCCTGACCCACCGGACCTGGCCCGCCGCCCTCGGCCTCGGTTTTTCGCCTGCGGCGCCTGCCAGCCCTCAATTGCCATGAACAAGACCGAAATAAAAGCCAAGATCGCCGAACTGATTTCATCGGGTGTCGCCAAAACGGAAGTCTTCGCCCGCCTCTCCGGCCAGGGAGTGAAGGACAAGCAGCTGGCCGACCTTATCGCCTCCTACGCCGACCCGCGTCTGTGTGCCCAGCACTACGACAAGGTCAACATCCTGCTCACCCTGATGTTCATCCAGGCGGTCATTGTCTTCCTGCTCGGATTCAGCATGGGACTCAGGATCGGCCCCAACGCCAAGTGGATCATGGGCGGCCTGCTCGCCCTCATCCCCCTGGCCTTCGCCTGGGGCTTCCACCGCAACTCTGCCGGTGCCTACAACGCCTACATCCTGCTCTCCATCATCCAGATGCCGCGGCAATTGGATGGCTTCATTTCCAGCCCCATCGCCACGTCCGTCGGGTTGGCCATCGGCATCGGCATGCTGGCTTTCGTCTGGTACGTCCGCCAGAAACTCTTCCCCGACTTCGCCTTCATGGGCCCCAGGAAGGTCAAGGGCCAGTACGTCTTCGCCAGCTGACCATCCATCCCCTCCCACCTCTACCGACTTCCCATGCCCACCGATTCCTTCCCCACCGCCATCGTCGCCATCGACGCCGCCGTCCGCACCAGGCCCTCCAACTACCCCGAGCCTTACGCCTCCCGCATGGCCGGCCGGGAGAAACGGCCCCTGGGCGAGGCCTTCGGCCTGACCAACTTCGGCGTCAACCTGACGCGGCTGGCGCCGGGCGCCGGCTCGGCCCTGCGCCATGCCCACTCGAAGCAGGACGAGTTCCTCTACATCCTGGCCGGACACCCGACCCTCATCACCGACCACGGCGAGACGCGGCTGCGCCCCGGCATGTGCGCCGGCTTCAAGGCCGGCATCGGCAACGGGCATCAGCTAGTCAACCGGACAGGTGAAGAGGTCATCTACCTGGAGGTCGGCGACCGGGCCCCAGGTGACTCGGTCAGCTACCCGGACGACGACCTCCAGGCCGTCCTCGACGGCAACGGCAAGTGGCAGTTCGTCCACAAGGACGGAACTCCCTACTGACCGCCGATGGTCCCAGACATGCAAGCCATGCCAGCCAGAATCCACGCCCTTAGAGCCGACATCACCACCCTCGCCGTGGACGCCATCGTCAACGCGGCGAACTCCTCCTTGCTGGGCGGCGGCGGCGTGGATGGCGCCATCCACCGGGCCGCCGGCCCCGAACTGCTGGAGGAATGCCGCAGCCTGGGCGGCTGCCGGACCGGTGACGCCAAGCTGACCAAGGGCTACCGCCTGCCGGCCCGCTTCGTCATCCACACGGTCGGCCCGATCTGGCGCGGCGGCGCCAACGGCGAGCCGGAGCTCCTGGCTTCCTGCTACCGCCGGGCCATGGAGGTCGCCGCCACCAACAGCCTCAGGACCATCGCCTTCCCCAGCATCAGCACGGGGGTCTACGGCTACCCCATCGACCAGGCGGCCGAGGTGGCCGTCACCACCGTCCGCGCCGCCGCCGAACGCTTCCCGGCCATCGAGGAAGTGGTCTTCTGCTGCTTCTCCCCGGGCGACCTGGCCGTGTACCGAAGTCTCCTGGGCGACTGAACCGCCTCCGTAGCGGCCCCTAATGGCCGCGGATATCCCTTTGGCCTATGCTGGCGATATCGCGCCCCCTGGCGAATCCTGTCCTTACCCGGCATGACCCGATCCCCGACCCCGTGGTGGGCCCGCTGGCTGCTCCTGGGCCTCCTGCTCCTCGCCGCTCCCTGGCTGGCGGCAGAGGAAGCCGCTCCGCCGGCGGCTCCCGCCCTGGAAGTCTTCGTCCGCCAGGGCTGCCCCCACTGCGCCGCCGCCAAGGAATACCTGTCCCGTCTCGCCATCCAGCGCCCCGGGCTGCACATCGTCTACCGGGCCGTGGACCAGGACGAGGCCGCCCGGGAGCGGCTGATCGAACTCTCCCGCCAGGCCGGCGTCTGGCCGCCGGGGGTGCCCACCTTCCACTTCGCCGGACGCCTGCTGGTCGGCTTCGACGACGAGGAGCGCAGCGGCCCGGAAATCGTCGCCCTCATCGACCAAGCGGCACCGCCCGCCGACCGGGTCGAAACCCGCTGGTTCGGCACCCTCAGCGCTTCCGAGCTGGGCCTGCCGGCCTTCACCCTCATCCTCGGCCTGCTGGACGGGTTCAACCCCTGCGCCACCTGGGTCCTGCTCTTCCTCCTTTCCCTGCTGGTGCGCCTCAGGAACCGCGGCCGCATGGCCCTGGTGGCGGGCACCTTCGTGCTGGCAAGCGGCGCCGTCTACTACGCCTTCATGGCCGCCTGGCTCAACGTCTTCCTGGTCCTCGGCATGTCCGAGCCGCTGCGCTGGGCCCTGGCCGTCCTGGCCATCGCCATCGGCGCCATCAACGTCAAGGATTTCTTCGCCTGGGGCCGGGGCCCTTCGCTCTCCATCCCGGATACCGCCAAGCCCGGCCTCTACGCCCGCATGCGCCAGGTCATCCAGACCGAGGCGCTCCTCGCCTCCCTGGCGGCAGTCACGGTCCTCGCCATCCTGGTCAATTTCATCGAACTGCTGTGCACCGCCGGCATCCCCGCCATCTACACCGCCGTCCTCGTCCAGCAGCACCTGAGCCCCTGGGCCCACTACGCCTACCTGGGCCTCTACATCGTCGGCTACATCGCCGACGACACCCTCATGGTGGTCATCGCCGTGGCTGCCCTGGGCAGCCACAAGCTCACCGAAAGGACCGGCCGCCAGCTCAAGCTCCTGAGCGGAGCGGTGATGCTGGCCCTGGGGGTCGCCATGATCCTGCGGCCGGACTGGCTGATGTGACCGGCCGGCACTTTCCGCCCCGTGCCCGGTCGATCCAGGACCCATGACCGCGCTGCGCATCGGCCTCATCTCCGACACCCACGGCCTCCTCCGCCCCGAAGCCACGGCTTTCCTGGCGGGCAGCGACCGCATCATCCACGCCGGCGACATCGGCCACGCCGGAATCCTGGAGGAGCTGGCCACCCTGGCGCCGGTAACCGCCGTGCGGGGCAACAACGACCACGGGCCCTGGGCCGGAGACCTGCCGGAAACTGCCACCCTGGCGGTGGGCGAGGTCGCCATCTACATCCTCCACGACCTCAAGGCCCTGGACATCGACCCGGCCGCGGCCGGCTTCCGGGCGGTGGTGGCGGGCCATTCCCATCGCCCGTCAATCGCCGAGCGGGGCGGCGTCCTCCACGTCAACCCGGGCAGCGCCGGGCCCCGGCGCTTCCGGCTGCCGGTGACGGTAGGCGAACTCCGGGTGGACGGCCCCCAGGTGACGGCCCGGTGGGTAGAGCTGGTGCTGAACAGCGCCGCAAAACCACGCTCTTAAGCTTTGCCGCCGCACGGCTTCAGGAGCAGCCCGACCGATATGGATTTCCTCGACCTCATCCAGTGGCCTGCCATGGCCACCACCCTCCTTGCCGCCTGGATGGTGGGCCTCGAATCGAAAATGGACCGGCGCTGGGGATTCGCGGTGTTCGTCGCCAGCAACGTGCTGTGGATCGTCTGGGGCCTGCACGACGGGGCCTACGCCCTCATCGCCCTGCAGGTGGGGCTCTTTGCCCTCAACGTGCACAACATCCGGCGGAACGCCCCGAGGCCCGCCCCGGGCCGCTAACGGACCATGGCAGCCCGACGCTCCAGCCCCATCGGCGCCTGGTTCGACCTGGCCAGGACCGCCGTCCGGGCCTCCGAAAAGCTCGGCAAGGCCGCCGGCCGCCAGGCCCCGGCCCTGGGCAGGAAGGCCAAGCACCTCCTATCCGGCGTCGCCACCCCGGCCCCGGCGCCCACCACCCGGGGTTCGGGCCGCTGGGAGGAAGGACGCTGGGGGCTGGGGCCCCTGGCGATGCGCCGCTACCGGCTCTTCATCCCGGCCGGCGCCGGCCTGCGCCGACCGGTGCCGCTGGTGGTGCTGCTCCATGGCTGCGGCCAGGACGCCGCCAGCTTCGCCGCCGTCACCCGGGCGGCGGCCAACGGGCGGGCCGGCAAGTTCGCCGTCCTGCTGCCCGAGCAGGCTTCCGAGGCCAATGCCCAGCGCTGCTGGAACTGGTTCCGCCCGGAGCCGGTGGTCGCCCTGGAGGCCGGCATCCTGGCCGCCATCGTCAGCCACGTCTGCGCCCTCCATCCCCTGCGCCGGGACCGGGTCTTCGCCCTGGGCCTGTCGGCCGGGGGCGCCATGGCCCTCACCCTGGCCCTGCGCCACCCGGACCTGCTGGCGGCGGTGGGGACCCACTCCGGCGCGGTCCCGGGCAGCGCCGAGACTCCCATCCAGGCCGGGCAGGCCATGCGCGGCCAGCGCGGTCCCGCCCTCGGGGTCCTGCGCCGCCGGCTCCAGGGCCGCCCCCTGCCGCCCCTGGTGGCCATCCACGGCGACGCCGACCGCACCGTGGCCTTCGCCAATGCCGAAGCCGCGGCCGGGCTCTGGCTCCATCTGGCGCCCCCCGGCCCGGCCATCCGCCAGGAATCCCGCCAGGGGCAGCTCGGCAACCGCCATCCCTACGCCGTCACCGACTGGAGCCGGGGCGGCGAGCCCTATGTGCGTCTGATCCGGATTCGGGGCCTCGGCCACGCCTGGAGCGGCGGCCCGGCGCGGCAGGCCTTTTCCGACCCTCAGGGGCCCGATGCCCTGAAGCTCGCCTGGCGCTTCTTTTCCCGCTGCAGCGCGTGAGTCAGGACCAGATGCGGGTGGCGCCGACGGTCAGGAGACCGAGGTAGGTGGCCAGCAGCGAGCCGCAGAGGTGCACCGAGGCGAGCCCGAGGGCCCAGCCGGGCTGGCCGGCCAACAGGCGCTCAACCACTTCGGCCGAGAAGGTGGAGAAGGTGGTGAGCCCGCCCAGGAAGCCGGTGATGGCGAAGAGCTTGAAGGCCGGCGGCAGGCCGGAATTGAGGTGGAAGACGCCGACCGCCACCCCCACCAGGTAGCCGCCCAGGAGATTGGCGGCCAGGGTGCCGAGGGGCAGCATGATGAACAGGGGGTTGAGGGCGAGGCCCAGCAGCCAGCGGGCCCAAGCCCCTAGCGCCGCGCCGCAGCCGACCGCAAGGAATCCGACAGGGTTCATGCAACGATTTCCCGGAAGATGCGTTATTGTACCTTGAAGCTCCTGTCATCCCCGGACGCCCCTTCGCAAGGAGAAACCACCATGTCCAAGCGCCGTTTCCGTTCCGTCGCCGTCCTGGCCCTCGCCTGCGCCGTCGCCCTGCCCGCCGTCACCTGGGCCGACCCGCCGTCCCACGCCCCGGCCCACGGCTGGCGCAAGAAGCACGACCCCTACTACGAGGGCTATTCCGGCAGGAAATGGGATCGGGACTACGGCGTCATCAGCGGCCGCTGCCAGCGGGAGGCGGTGGGCGCGGCCATCGGCGGCGTCCTGGGCGGCGCCGTCGGCTCCACCATCGGCCAGGGGGAGGGGCGCACCGTCGCCATCATCGTCGGCAGCATCCTGGGGGCCGCCGTCGGCGCCCAGGTGGGCCGCGACCTGGACGAGGCCGACCGGGCCTGCCTGGGGCAATCCCTGGAGCTCGCCAGGAACGGCCAGCGGGTGGCCTGGGAGGACCCCAACAGCGGCGTCCGCTACCTCCTCACCCCGACCCGGGATTACCAGCGGGACGGCCGACCCTGCCGGGATTTCGACCTGACGGTCCAGGGCAGGCGCCAGGAAACCGTCCGGCGCTCGGCCTGCTCCAACGGCAACGGCGAGTGGAGAGTGCGCTGACCGGACCCCGATGACGCCGGCGGGGTAAAATAGCCGGATTACTCAAAAATACCTGCGTTTCATGACCAACCCCGCCGACAAACCCGCACCCGCCGCCAATTTCATCAAGAACATCGTCGAGGCCGACCTGGCCAATGGCAAGCACGCCCAGCGCCGCTGGGCCGGCCGCCCCGGCCCGGCCGCCGACCACGCCGGCGCCCCCCTCGACCCGGCCAGGATCCGCACCCGCTTCCCGCCCGAGCCCAACGGCTACCTGCACTTCGGGCACGCCAAGTCCATCCTGCTCAATTTCGGCCTCGCCCAGCAGTTCGGCGGCCGCTGCCACCTGCGCTTCGACGACACCAACCCGGAGAAGGAGGAGCAGGAGTACGTCGATTCCATCGTCGACGCGGTGAAGTGGCTGGGCTGCTCCTGGGAGAGCGGCGGCGAGAGCAATCTCTACTACGCCTCCAATTACTTCGACTGGATGTATTCCTTCGCCGAGTACCTCCTCCAGGCCGGCCACGCCTACGTGGACAGCCAGAGCGCCGAGGAGATGCGCGCCAACCGGGGCACCCTCACCGAACCCGGCAAGGACAGCCCCTACCGCAGCCGCAGCGCCGAGGAGAACCTCGAGCTTTTCCGCCGCATGCGGGCCGGGGAATTCCCGGACGGCACCCATATCCTGCGGGCGAAGGTCGACATGGCGTCCCCCAACATCAACCTGCGGGACCCGGCCATCTACCGCATCCGCCACGCCACCCACCACAACACCGGCGACAAGTGGTGCGTGTACCCCATGTACACCTTCGCCCACCCCATCGAGGATGCCCTGGAGAACATCACCCACTCCCTGTGCACCCTGGAGTTCGAGGACCAGCGCCCCTTCTACGACTGGCTGCTGGAGCGCCTGGCCGAGGGCGGCCTGCTGCAGCGGCCCCTGCCCCAGCAGATCGAGTTCTCCCGCCTCAACCTGACCTACGTGGTCCTGTCCAAGCGCAAGCTCATCCAGCTGGTGGAGGAGAAGCACGTGGACGGCTGGGACGACCCCCGCATGCCGACCCTGGTAGGGGCCCGGCGCCGGGGCTACACGCCGGAAGGCTTCAAGCTCTTCGCCGACCGCATCGGCATCTCCAAGTCCGACTCCCTGATCGAGTACAGCTTCTTCGAAGACGCCCAGCGGGAAGTGCTGAACGAGTCCGCCGAGCGCCGCATCGCCGTCCTCGACCCGCTGAAGCTCGTCATCACCAACTACCCGGAGGGCCAGAGCGAGCCCTGCCACGCCCCCAACCACCCTCTCAAGCCCGAGCTGGGCAAGCGGGAAGTGCCCTTCGGCCGCGAGCTATGGATCGAGCGGGAGGACTTCATGGAGGAGCCGGTCAAGGGCTACCACCGCCTCTACCCGGGCAACATGGCGCGGCTGCGCTACGGCTACGTGGTGAAGTGCACCGGCTGCGAGAAGGATGCCGAGGGCCGCGTCACCGCCGTGCTGTGCGAATACCTGCCGGAGACCAAGTCCGGCACCCCGGGGGCGGACAGCGTCAAGGTCAAGGGCAACCTGCACTGGGTCGCCGCCGCCCACGCCTACGCCGCCGAAATCCGGCTCTACGACCGCCTCTTCAAGGCCGCCGCCCCGGGGGCCGGCGACCGGGACTTCCTGGACGACATCAACCTGGATTCCAAAGTCTCCATCACCGCCCAGCTCGAACCCGCCCTCAAGGACGCCAAGCCGGAAGACCGCTTCCAGTTCGAGCGCCACGGCTATTTCGTCGCCGACCGTGTGGATTCGAAGGACGGCGCCCCGGTGTTCAACCGGACGGTGACCCTGAAGGATTCCTGGGGCAAGGCGGGCGCGTAATACGGCCGGCGGAAAGCCGGCCCATGTCAATGACAGGGCCGGCATATTCCGCTATCCTCCGCGCCCCATGAAGAGACCGGCCAGCCTCCTTCCCACCCTCCGTCCCGCCAGCGTGCTGGGGACGGCGGGCGGCTGGTCCCGGTTCGGGGTCAATACCCACTCCAAGCACGCCCCTCCCCCTTCTCCCGGACCCTGACCCGCACCCACGGCCGCCCCCCTTGGCGCCCGTGCCTGTTGTCCCGTTCCTGGAGAAACCATGTCTTCCCGCACCATCGAAATCGTGCCGGCCCCGGCGGCCGGCGGCATCCCCCTGTCCGATCCCGATCCCATCGTCGGCGGTCGGGTGGAGCTGCAGCTTCTCACCACCCTGAAGTGCAACCTGAAGTGCACCTACTGCTCCCTGGGGGTGGGCGAGGTCCTCGGGTCTCAGACCGAGCTCAAGTACGACATCGACCAGTTGGCCGCCTTCGTCGACCGGCACCTCAAGGGCAAGGAGGTCTACGTCACCTTCTACGGCGGCGAGCCGACCCTGAACCAGGACATGATGCAGGCTGTCATGAAGCGCTTCCCGGGCTTCCGCTTCCAGCTCCAGACCAACGGCACCCTCCTGGACGACCTGCCGGACTGGGTCCTCCACAAGCTCTCCAACATCCTGGTGTCCATCGACGGCGGCGAGCAGACCACCGACGGCTACCGGGGCAAGGGCATCTGGCGCCAGGTGATCAAGAACGTCCAGCACGTCCGCGACCGGGTCGGCGGCACCATCACCGCCCGGGTCACCTGGGGCAACCCGGCCACCAGCTTCGAGGAACTGGATGACCTGGCCGAGTCCTTCGATTACCTGTACTGGCAGTTCGTGGCCGACGAGCACTACGCCGGCGACTCGGTGGAGAAGCGCAAGGTGGTGCTCTCCCGCCTCATTGCCAAGTTCTTCAACCGCACCGACAAGCTCTATCCCCTGGTGCCCATCATGGGCACGGTGAGGAACAAGGTGCTGCCCACCCGGGCCCAGGAGCTCTACGCCGGCAAGACCCAGTGCCGGGTGTCCACCCACATCCTCAACGTCATGCCGGACGGCCGCATCTTCCCCTGCCCGGACATGATGTACGTGCCGGAAATGCAGATGGGCGAGGTCCAGGCCAACTGGCTCAGGAAGAGCCCCCTGCAGCCCCACCCGGACATGCCCTGCGAAGGCTGCGAGGCCTACGCCTGGTGCCGGGGCAACTGCATGAAGAACCTCTACCTGGGCTACGTGAAGAAGGACGAGCGCTACCGCAGCAACGTGGTGGAGCCCATCTGCGACCTGGTGCGCTTCATGGGCCGGGAGATCGACCGCCACGACCCCCAGGCCTGGTTCGCCAGCGCCACCCTGCCGGTGCGGAAGCAGATCACCGACGCCGAGGTGTACGAGTACGTGGAGATCATGCCCTGAGGCCCGGGGGCCGAGGCCCCGGTACAATAGCGTTTTTCCCTCACCGGGCAACGCCATGACCTTCATCGACAGCCTCCAGGGTGCGTGGACCACCCGCAACTCCCTGCTCTGCGTCGGCCTCGACCCCGACCCCGCCAAGTTCCCGGCCCGCCTCAAGGGCCGGGACGACGCCATTTTCGAATTCTGCACCGCCATCGTCGACGCCACCGCCGACCTGGTGTGCTCCTTCAAGCCCCAGATCGCCTACTTCGCCGCCCGTCGCGCCGAAGACCAGCTCGAAGCCCTGATCGCCTACATCCACGAGCGCCACCCCGGGGTGCCGGTGATCCTGGACGCCAAGCGCGGCGACATCGGCAGCACCGCCGAGCAGTACGCGGTGGAAGCCTTCGAGCGCTTCAAGGCCGACGCCGTCACCCTCAACCCCTACATGGGCCGGGACTCGGTGGAGCCCTACCTGGCCTACCCGGACAAGGGCGTCATCCTGCTCTGCCGCACCTCCAACCCGGGGGGCAGCGACCTCCAGTTTCTGGACGTGGGCAACGAAAAACTCTATGAACGGGTGGCCCGCCTGGTTGCCGAAGAGTGGAACACGACCGGGCAGTGCGCCCTGGTGGTGGGCGCCACCTTCCCGGCGGAAATCGCCCGGGTGCGGCAGATCACCGGTGACATGCCCCTCCTGGTGCCGGGCATCGGCGCCCAGGGCGGCGACATCGAGGCCACCGTCAAGGCCGGCCGCACCGCGGACGGCACCGGCCTGATGATCAACTCCTCCCGGGCCATCCTCTACGCCGGGAAGGACGAGAACTTCGCCGCCGCCGCCCGCCAGGCGGCCCTGGACACCCGGGAGGCGATCAACCGCCATCGCTAAGGAGGCAGCATGCGGCTGGGGGACGAAAGGGAAAGCGAGAATGTCGAAGACCGGCGCGGCGGCTTCTCCATCGGCGGGGGCGGCCTGGGAATCGGCGGCATCGTCATCGCCCTGATCGCCAGCTACCTGTTCGGCGTCAATCCCCTCACCATCCTCGGACTGCTGGAGGGCCAACCCACCCAGCAGTCCGCCCCGGCCGCCCACGCCCCGCCGCCGGAGGACCAGATGGCCACCTTCGTCAGCAAGGTCCTGGCCTCCACCGAGGACACCTGGCAGGACATCTTCCGCCAGCAGGGCCGGCAGTACGAGGACCCGAAGCTGGTGCTGTTCTCCAGTGCCGTCCCCACCGCCTGCGGCACCGGCCAGGCGGCCATGGGGCCCTTCTACTGCCCCAACGACCACAAGGTGTACATCGACCTCTCCTTCTACCGGGAACTCAAGGAGCGCTTCCGCGCTCCCGGCGACTTCGCCGAGGCCTACGTCATCGCCCACGAGGTGGGGCACCACGTCCAGAACCTCCTGGGCATCGCCGGCAAGGTGGATGCCGCCCGGCGGCGCGCCAGCCCGGCCCAGGCCAACGCCCTGTCGGTGCGGCTGGAGCTGCAGGCCGACTGCTTCGCCGGGGTCTGGGGCAAGCGGGCCGACGCCATGCGGCACATCCTGGAGCCCGGCGAGGAGGAGGAAGCCCTCACCGCCGCCGCAGCCATCGGCGACGACCGCCTGCAGCAGCAGACCCAGGGCCGCATCGTGCCGGAGAGCTTCACCCACGGCACCTCGGCCCAGCGGGTGGAATGGTTCCGCCGGGGCTTCGAGAGCGGCGACCCGGGCCGGTGCAACACCTTCGCCAGCCGTGAGTAGCCGGTTCAGCTTGCGGACCCTGGCGGCGGCCGCCCTGCTGGCGGGCACGCTGCCGGCCGGCGCCCTGCCCCAGCACCTGCCGGTGCCCGGCGGCGTCGCCGTCATCCCCCTGGACGAGGCCGGCGATACGCCGCCCCGGGTGCGCTTCGGCGACAACACCCCGGTGGCCGTGGCCCGCCAGCAGGGGCGCTGGTACGCCCTGGTGGGCATTTCCTTGGACAGCTCCCCCAGCCAGGTGCACTTGAACGTCACCGGCCCCCGGGGCTCCCGCACCCTGGAATTCGACATCGGCCACAAGAACTACCCGACCCAGCGGCTGGTGGTCCGGGACACCCGCAAGGTCGAGCCCCGGGCCGAGGACCTGGCGCGCATCGTCCAGGAAAAGGAACTCACCGGCCGCATCAAAGCCCACTACGAGGACCGGCCGGTGGAACCGGACTTCGTGCTGCCGGCCAAAGGCCGCCTGTCCTCCCGCTTCGGGCTGCGGCGCTTCTTCAACGGCCAGCCCCGGGACCCCCACGCCGGCCTCGACGTGGCGGTGGGGACGGGGGCAGCGATCCGCGCCCCGGCGGCGGGCATCGTCGCCAACGTCGGCGACTATTTCTTCAACGGCAACACCGTCTTCATCGACCACGGCCAGGGCCTGGTTTCGGCCTACATGCACCTCTCCCGGGTGGATGTGCAGGAGGGGCAAACGGTCAGGCGGGGGGAGATCCTGGGCGCCGCCGGCGCCACCGGCCGGGTCACCGGCCCCCACCTGCACTGGGCAGTCTTCCTCAACGGCACGGCGGTGGACCCGGAGCTCTTCCTGCCCCGGCAATGAAAAAAGGCGCCCGCAGGCGCCTTTCGCACATTTCACACAACCATCAAGCCTTCGGCTTGGCTGGCTTGCTGATTTGCTGCTCGTCCTTTGCCTTGTCGCCAGGGCAAGCCATGACGGAAACGCTGACCAGGGCGAACACAGCAGCCAGCAGGGCGGAAATGAGTTTAGTCATGGATCACCTCCTTTCGTTACCTAGGGGCCAATTTGAGTGGGTCCGACGGCGGGAGTTCAACGAATATTTTCACGGGCCGCCGTGAAGGAGCCCACCCCGCTTGGCGAGGCGGACGCCAACCCTTATTCTTCCGGGCTATGACAAATCCCGTCCCCGTCATCGTCCTCGCCCAGCTCTTCGGCACCTCCCTGTGGTTCTCGGCCAACAGCGCCGCCGACGACCTGGTGCGGGCCTGGGGCATCGCCCCCGCCGACATCGGCACCCTGACCAACGCCGTCCAGCTCGGCTTCATCCTCGGCACCCTGACCTTCGCCCTCTCCGGCCTCGCCGACCGCTTCGCCGCCAGCCGCATTTTCGCCGTCTGCGCCGTCGTCGGCGCCGCCTGCAACGCGGCCTTCGCCCTCTTCGCCGACGGCATGGCCAGCGCCATCGCCCTGCGCTTCGCCGTCGGCTTTTCCCTGGCCGGCGTCTACCCCCTGGGCATGAAGCTGGTGGTGAGCTGGGTGCCGGAACGGGCCGGTGCGGCCCTGGCCCAGCTGGTGGGCATGCTCACCCTGGGCACCTCCCTGCCCCACGGCATCCGGCTCATGGGGGGCGGCTGGCCCTGGCAGGCGGTGATCCTGGTGTCCAGCGTCCTCGCCCTGCTGGCGGCGGCCATGATCTTCAAGCTCGGGGACGGCCCCCACCTCAAGCGCCGCCACGACGCCCCGCCCCTGCGCCTGGGGCGGGTGATCTACGCCTTCTCGGTGCGCGACTTCCGCGCCTCCGCCCTGGGCTACTTCGGCCACCAGTGGGAGCTTTACGCCTTCTGGACTCTCACCCCAGCCCTGGTGATCCTGGCCGGGCTGGCGGCGCCGGGCACTCCGGGGCTGTCCGGGCTGGCCTTCGCCATCATCGGCATCGGCGCCCTGGGCTGCATCGCCGGCGGCCAATGGAGCCACCGCGTCGGCAGCGCCCGGGTGGCGGCCACCGCCCTGGCCGTGTCGGCCCTGTGCTGCGCCGTCTTTCCCTTTTCCGCCGACTGGCCGGCCTGGCTCAAGGTCGCCCTGCTGCTCCTGTGGGGCGCCACGGTGGTGGCCGACTCCCCTCACTTCTCGGCTCTCTCGGCCCGGGCCTGCCCGCCGGAGATTGTCGGCAGCGCCCTGGCCTTCCAGAACTCCATCGGCTTCGCCATCACCATGGGGTCCATCCAGCTCGGCACCCGCTGGGTCGGCGACTGGGGCACCCAGATTTCCTGGCTGCTGCTGCCCGGCCCGCTCCTCGGCCTGGCCGGGCTCTTTCCCCTGTGGCGCAAAGCCTGAGACAATGGCGGCTGATGCGGACCGACTAATCCCATGGGCAACCTGATCAAGGACACCGCCACCCTGGAGCTCTGCGCCTGGCTCAATCCGGGGTCCGAACTGCCGGGCTGGGACATCCTCAAGGGCGGGCCCTTCGGCGCCGTCCTCGGCTCCCACGAGGGCAGCCATCCCCTCCCCCTGAACCAGTTCGCCGCGGTCCAGAACTACTTCGCCGAATACCACCTGGAGTATTTCCGGCAGCGCCGCTTCAACCATTTCCCCAGCCGGCTCCACGCCCTGATCCTCTTCGCCACCCGCATCGACGCCTTCACCTTCCGCAGCAAGCACCCGGAAATGGCCTTCGGCAAGCACCTGGTGGGGGCCAAGACCAAGGGCCCCTACATCTGCTCCTTCCACGACTCCAGCTGGCTGGACTACCTGCGCCTGCCCCACAGCCTGTCCCTGGAGGCCCTCGACCAGGTGGCCGACCACTACTGGGCCGGCCGCACCGTGGAAGAGATCGGCCTCACCTTCATGGACGAGCCCTGGCGGGAGCCGCCGGTCATCGAAGCCCTGTTCCAGGGCACCCTGGAGCCCGACTGGGGCTATCCCCGCTCCGGCCTGCTGCCGGGTTTCGCCTGAGAAAGCACCATGGACAAGCGTCCTTCCTCCCCCCTCCTGCGCCGGCTCCTCATCGCCCTCGCCGTCATCGCCGCCTTCACCGTCCTGCTCTGGTGGCTGACCCGCCCGAAGCCGGTTCCCGTCATGCTGAAGGAAGTGGGGAAAGGCCAGGTCGAGGCCACCATTTCCAACACCCGGGCCGGCACCGTCGAAGCCTGCCAGCGCACCAAGCTGTCCACCATCATGGGTGGGCGCATCGAGTACCTGGGGGTGAAGGAAGGAGACAAGGTGAAGAAGGGCCAGCTCCTCATGAAGCTTTGGAACGAGGACCAGCAGGCCCAGGCGGCCCTGGCCGCCACCCAGATCGAGCTGGCCCGCCGGCGGGTGACGGAGGCCTGTGTGGTGGCCACCAACGCCGAGCGGGATGCCGTGCGCCAGGCCGAGCTGCGCAAGCAGGGCTTCGTCTCCATCGGCAAGGAGGAGTCCGCCCGCACCGAGGCCGAGGCCCGCCGAGCCGCCTGCAACACCGCCAAGGCCGACGTCGCCCAGGCCGAGGCCCGGCTCAAGGCCACCCGGGTGGAACAGGGCCGCACCTCCCTCTACGCCCCCTTCGACGGCACCGTGGCCAACATCGTCGGCGAACTGGGCGAATACTCCACCCCCTCGCCCCCCGGCGTACCGACGCCCCCGGCCATCGACCTCATCGACGACAGCTGCCTCTATGTGAACGCCCCCATGGACGAAGTGGACGCCCCCAAGATCCATCCCGGCCAGCCGGTGCGCATCACCCTGGACGCCCTGCCCAAGCAGGTGCTGCCGGGCAAGGTGCGGCGCGTCGCGCCCTACGTCCTGGCGGTGGAGAAGCAGGCCCGGACAGTGGATATCGAGGTGGACTTCGCCCGGCCCGAGGAGATGAAGGGGCTGCTGGTGGGCTACAGCGCCGACGCCGAGATCATCCTGGCGAGCCGGGACAATGTCCTGCGCATCCCCACTGCCGCCCTCCAGGAAGGCGGCAAAGTCCTGGTGTACAACCCGGAGAGCGGCAAGCTGGAGGAGCGCAAGGTCAAGACCGGCCTCGCCAACTGGGAATACACCGAAATCATCGACGGGCTCTCGGCCGGGGAACGCATCGTCACCTCCCTGGAGAAGGAAGGGGTCAAGGCCGGCGCCTTCGCCACCCCGGCCAATCCCTGACGCCATGGCCCTGATCGAACTGGCGGGCATCGAGCGGGTCTTCCACCTGGGGGACAGCGAGGTCCATGCCCTCGCCGCCCTCGACCTCGCCATCGACAGCGGCGAGTACGTGGCCATCATGGGCCCCTCCGGTTCGGGCAAATCCACCCTCCTCAACCTCCTCGGCCTCCTCGACCGCCCCAACGCCGGCACCTACCGGCTGGAGGGCCGGGACGTCACCACCCTGTCGCCGGACGAGCAGGCCCGGGTGCGCAGCGAGCGCATCGGCTTCGTCTTCCAGAGCTTCCACCTGGTGCCGCGCCTCACCGCCGCCGAGAACATCGCCCTGCCCATGACCCTGGCCGGCATCCCGCCCCGGGAGCGGGCCGAACGGGTGGCCCGGGCCCTCAAGGACTACGGCCTGGAGAACCGCGCCGACCACCGCCCCGACCAGCTCTCCGGCGGCCAGCGCCAGCGGGTCGCCATCGCCCGGGCCACCATCATGCGGCCGGCCATGATCCTGGCCGACGAGCCCACCGGCAACCTGGACCGGGCCACCGGCGACGAGGTGATCCGCCTCCTGGAGGAGCTGAACGGCCGGGGCGTCACCCTGGTCGTCGTCACCCACGACCAGGCCCTGGGGGCCCGGGCCCACCGCCAGATCCTCATGGAGGACGGCCACCTGAAGCAGGACAGCCGGGGCGGCTGATGCGCACCGCCGACATCCTGCGCTTCGCCCGGGACGCCGCCACCGGCTACCCCCTGCGCACGGCCCTGTCGATCCTGGCCATGTCCATCGGGGTGGCGGCGGTGGTGGTGCTCACCGCCCTCGGGGACGGGGCGCGCCGCTACGTGGTGGACCAGTTCTCGTCCCTGGGCACCAACCTGGTCATCGTCCTGCCCGGGCGCTCGGGCACCGGCGGCTTCAACCCGGCCACCGCCATCACCAGCACCCCCCGGGACCTCACCATCGCCGACGCCGCCGCCCTCCTGCGCAGCCCGGTGGTGAAGCGCCTGGCACCCCTGGCCGTGGGCATTTCCGAAATCAGCGTCGGCGGACGGCTGCGGGAGGCGACGGTGGCCGGGACCACCGCCGAGTTCATCGACGTGCGCCACATGGAGCTGGCCCAGGGCCGCTTCCTGCCCCAGGAGGACTGGAACCGGGGCTCGCCGGTGGCGGTGATCGGCGCCAAGATCCGCGAGGAGCTGTTCGGCCCCGAGCCGGCCATCGGCCAGCTGGTGCGCCTGGGCGACCGGCGGCTGCGCATCGTCGGGGTGCTGAAGGCCACCGGCCAGGGCCTGGGCATGAACACCGACGAGCTGGTCATCGTCCCCGTCGCCCTGGCCCAGGGCATGTTCAACTCCAACACCCTGTTCCGCATCCTGGTCGAGGCCAGGAGCCGGGAAGCCATCCCCCAGGCCAAGGCCCAGGCCCTGGAGATCATCAAGACCCGGCACCAGGGCGAGGAGGACGTCACGGTCATCACCCAGGACGCCGTGCTCGCCACCTTCGACAAGCTGCTCTCCGCCCTCACCTTGGGGGTGGCGGGCATCGCCGCCATCAGCCTGGCGGTGGCCGGCATCCTGGTGATGAACGTGATGCTGGTGGCGGTGACCCAGCGCACCAGCGAAATCGGGCTTCTCAAGGCCCTGGGCGCCACCGCCGGCGCCATCCGCCTCGCCTTCCTGGCCGAGGCCGCCATGCTTTCCCTGTTCGGCGCCCTGGTGGGCTACGGCCTGGGGCACGCCGGGGCCTTCGCCATCCGCCAGTTCTTTCCGGTCTTCCCGGCCTACCCGCCCCAGTGGGCGGTGATCGCCGGGCTATCCACGGCCCTGGTCACCGGGCTCCTGTTCGGGGTCATGCCGGCCCGCCGGGCCGCCCGCATGGACCCGGTGCAGGCGCTGATGAAGCACTAGCGATGCTCCTCGCCGACGCCCTCCGCCTCGCCCTGCGCTCCATCACCGCCCACCGCCTGCGCAGCTTCCTGACCTTGCTGGGCATCGCCGTCGGCATCGCGGCGGTGATCCTCCTCACCTCCATCGGCGAAGGCATCCACCGCTTCGTCCTGGCCGAGTTCACCCAGTTCGGCACCAACATGATCACGGCGGTGCCGGGCAAGACCAAGACCGGCGGCCGCGCCTCCGGCCTGCCCTCGAGCGCCCGCCCCCTGTCCATCGAGGACGCCCGGGCCCTGGAGCGCCTGCCCCACGTGGTCGCCGTCACTCCCCAGGTGCGGGGCAACGCCGAGGTGGAGGGCAATGGCCGCACCCGCCGCACCCTGATCTACGGGGGCAACGCGGCCATGATCCAGGTCTTCCGGTCGACGGTGCGCAGCGGCCAGTTCCTGCCCCCGGAGGACGCCGGCAGCGCCCGGGCCTTCGTGGTCCTGGGCAGCAAGCTCAAGGAGGAGCTGTTCGGGGCCGAGAGCCCCCTGGGCCAGCGCCTGCGCATCGGCGGCCTGCATTTCCGCATCATCGGGGTGATGGAGCCCAAGGGCCAGTTCGTCGGCATCGACCTGGACGACACCGCCTTCGTCCCGGCCGGCCGGGCCCTGGAGCTGTTCAACCGGGAAGGTGTGGACGAGATCAACGTCTCCGCCGAGGAGGGGGTGCCGGCGGCCCGGGTTTCGGCCGGCATCCGGGAACGGCTCATGGCCCGCCACGGCCGGGAGGATTTCACCCTCATCACCCAGGAGGAGATGCTCGCTACCCTCTCCAAGATCCTCAACGTGCTGACCATGGCGGTGGGGGCCCTGGGGGGCATCTCCCTGCTGGTGGGCGGGGTCGGCATCGTCACCATCATGACCATCGCCGTCGCCGAGCGCACCGGCGAGATCGGCCTCCTGGTCGCCCTGGGGGCGCCCCGGCGCACCATCCTCGGCCTCTTCCTGGGGGAGGCGGTGGCCCTGGCGGCGGTGGGCGGCGGCCTCGGCCTCGCCCTCGGCATCGGCCTGGCCCAGCTCATCCACCTCCTCGTTCCGGCCCTGCCGGTGCACACGCCCCTGTCCTTCGTCCTCCTGGCCGAGAGCGTAGCCGCCGCCATCGGCCTCCTGGCCGGGGTGCTGCCGGCCCGGCGGGCCGCCCGCCTGGACCCGGTGGAGGCCCTGCGGGCGGAATAGGCGTCAGGACTGGCGCTGCTGCCAGGATTCCAGGCGGTCGCGCATGCGCCGGCTGTGGGAGCCGGACCAGTACACCCGCCCGCAGACGGGGCAGCAGGTGAGTTCCTGGCCGGCGAGGTCCTTGGGCAGATGGGGATGGCGGTGGGTGTAGGTGCGCACCAGGGGTGTGTTGTCCATCAGGCACCGGGTGAAGGCCCGGGACAGCCAGTCGATGTCGAAGCGCTCCCCCACCAGGGCGGCCTGCTGGTCCAGCTTGGCGTGGGGCAGGAGGCAGACGATGCCGTTGCCGGCCCGGTGCTCCAGGATGAGGCGGTCGCAGGTCAGGAAGTAGCGCCCCTCCTCGGCGGCCCGGCGCACCAGTTCCCGGTCCGGCGCGCCGCCGCTGGCCAATTCCGTGTCGTAGCCGGCGGCCCGCAGGTAGCGCGCCAGGCGGCCCAGCATTTCATCGCAGAGAAAGGTGGGAAACTCGCTGGGGAACTCCGCCATTCCGCTCGACTCGGTTTGGTTTAAAGTTACACCCCCCAACGATAAAGGAGAAAACCATGGACCGCTACATCGAAGATCTGGCCGTCGGCATGACCGCCAGCCTGGCCAAGACCGTCACCGAGGCCGACATCATCCTGTTCGCCGGCATCAGCACCGACATCAATTCCGTGCACCTGGACGAGGAATTCGCCAAGACCACGCCCTTCGGCGGCCGCATCGCCCACGGCATGCTGTCGGCCAGCTTCATTTCCGCCGCCCTGGGCGCCCGCCTGCCCGGCCCCGGCACCATCTACCTGGCCCAGAACCTGCGCTTCAAGGCCCCGGTGCGGGCCGGCGACACGGTCACGGCCGTGGTCACGGTCACCGAGATCATCCCGGAGAAGAAGCGGGTCAAACTGGACACGGTATGCACCGTCGGCGGCAAGCCGGTCATCGAAGGCGACGCCCTGGTGATGTTCCCATCCCGCAACGACAAGCCGGCCGCCTGATCCCCTCGATGTCCGCCACGGCCGCCCCCACCCGCCACGAGATCGCCGCCTGGGTCTTCGCCGCCATCGTGCTGGTCGGGGTCCTCCAGTGGCACCTGCTGCCGGCCCTGATGGCCGGGCTCCTGGTCTATGAGTTGACCCACGTCCTGGCGGAGCGTCTGCCCCGCTGGGTATGGATGAGCGGGCGCCACAAGTTCATCGCCGTCGCCCTCCTGGCCGCCGCCGTGGTGATCCTGGTGGCAGCCGGCTTCTTCGGGCTGGCCGCCCTGTTCCGGCCGGAGAGCGGCAGCGTCCCGGCCCTGCTCGGCAAGATGGCCGAGATCATCGAGAATTTCCGCAACAAGCTGCCCGACTGGGTGGCCGCGAAGCTGCCGGACAATGTGGACGACGTGAAGGAAGCGGTCGGCCACTGGCTGCGGGCCCACGCCACGGAAGTGCAGACGGTGGGCAAGGAGGCGGGCCGCGCCATCGCCCATCTGCTCCTGGGCCTCATCATCGGCGCCCTGGTGGCCCTGCGGGAAGCCGGGGAGAAGGCGGGGACCGGCCCCCTGGCGGTGGCCCTGAAGACCCAGGTCGAGCATTTCGGGGATGCCTTCCGCCGGGTGGTATTCGCCCAGGTGAAGATTTCCGCCCTCAACACCATCTTCACCGCCATCTACCTGGCGGTCGCCCTGCCCCTCTTCGGGGTGCACCTGCCGCTGGTCAAGACCCTGATCGCCATCACCTTCATCGTCGGGCTCATCCCGGTTCTGGGCAACCTGGTTTCCAACACCACCATCATCGTGGTCAGCCTCTCCCATTCGGTGGAGGCCGCCCTCGCCTCCCTGGCCTTCCTGGTGGTGATCCACAAGCTGGAGTATTTCCTCAACGCCCGCATCGTCGGCGCCGGGGTCGGGGCCCGGGCCTGGGAGCTGCTGGTGGCCATGATCGCCATGGAGTCCATCTTCGGCCTCCCCGGCGTGGTGGCGGCGCCCATTTACTACGCCTACGTCAAGGGCGAGTTGATGGCCCGCCGGCTGGTCTAAAAGCCTTCGCCTTCCCGGAGGAAGCGCCACTTGCCAACGGGCAGGTCGCCGAGGCGAAGCTTGCCGACGCGCACCCGCTTCAGGCCCGTCACCTTGAGGCCGACCAGTTCGCACATGCGGCGGATCTGGCGCTTGCGGCCTTCCTTGAGGATGAAGTGGAGCTGGTCCTCGTTGAGCTGCTTGACCCGGGCCGGGCGCAGCGGCTTGCCGTCCAGCTCGAGGCCGTGGTTGAGGAGCTTGAGGCCGTCGGGGATCATCTGGCCGGAAACGCGAACCAGATATTCCTTCTCCACCTTGGTGTCGTCACCGATGAGCTGGCGCGCCACCCGGCCGTCCTGGGTGAAGACCAAGAGTCCGGTGGAATCCACGTCGAGGCGCCCGGCCGGGGCCAGGCCGCGCAGCATGTAGGGCTTGAAGTCCGGGTCGCCGGGGGTTTTGACTTGGTTGTCGGCGGAAATGAGGGTCACCGCGGGGGTGCAGCCCGGCTCGGGCTGGCCCGAAACGTAGCCGACCGGCTTGTGGAGCAGGATGGTGACCTGCTTGGCTTGGTCCTTCTGGGCTTCCTTGGACAGGGTGATCTGGGCGTTGGGGTCGATGCGGGTGCCCAGCTCGGTGACCGGCTGGCCGTCCACGAAGACCCAGCCCCGCTCGATCCAGGCATCTGCCTCCCGGCGGGAGCACAGGCCCCGCTCGGACATGACCTTGGACAGGCGGACCCCTTCCGCCGGCGCCTTGGCCTCGGCCTTTTCAGCCGGGGCGGCCGGAGTTTCCTCCTTGCGCCAGCGGGCCCAGGGATCGTCGGCGGCGGCCTTGACCAGCCGCCGCCGGGGCTTGGAGTCGCTGCCGGTCACTTGACGTCGAGAAGCTCGACTTCGAACACCAGGGTGGCGTTGGGCGGGATGACGCCGCCGGCGCCCCGGGCGCCGTAGCCCAGCTGGGGCGGGATCGTCAGCTTGCGGGTGCCGCCCACCTTCATGCCCTGGACGCCCTCGTCCCAGCCGGCGATCACGTGGCGCTGGCCGAGGGGGAAGGCGAAGGGCTCGCCGCGGTCCTTGCTGGAGTCGAACTTGCTGCCGTTGGTGAGCCAGCCGGTGTAGTGGACGAAGACGTAGCGGTTGGCGACCGCTTCGGCGCCGGTGCCTTCGACGATGTCTTCGATGATGAGACCGGACGGGGTGGTGATTGCGCTCATGGGCTCCTCCTCGGAAAAGCGCAGCAGTCTATCACAAGGCTTTGACCCGGCAGAGCTTTTGCGTATAATGCGCGGTTCTTCAAACGAAGTTATCCGGAGTCCAACATGTATGCGGTCGTAAAAACCGGTGGCAAGCAGTATCGCGTGTCCGCCGGCCAAAAACTTAAAGTAGAACAGATACCGGCAGAAGTTGGCGCAGAAGTTACCCTCGACCAGGTCCTCATGGTAGGCGAAGGCGAGTCGGTGAAGGTCGGCGCCCCTCTCGTCGCTGGTGCTTCCGTCAAGTGCACCGTGGTTTCCCAGGGTCGCCACGACAAGGTCAAGATTTTCAAGATGCGCCGCCGCAAGCACTACCAGAAGCACCAGGGGCATCGCCAGAACTACACCGAGCTGCGCATCGACTCGATCGCCGGCTAAGGTCAGAAGGAGCAAGACATGGCACACAAAAAGGCAGGCGGCAGTTCCCGTAACGGTCGCGACTCAGAATCCAAACGCCTTGGCGTCAAGCGCTATGGCGGTCAATTCGTGCTGGCCGGCAACATCATCGTTCGCCAGCGCGGTACCGAGTTCCACCCGGGTGAGAATGTCGGTATCGGCAAGGATCACACCCTGTTCGCGCTGAAGGACGGTACCGTCCAGTTCGCCGTCAAGGGCGAAAAGAAGCGCCGCACGGTGACCATCGTTCCGGCTGCCGAATAAGGCGCAGGCGGACCCAGAGAGCCCTATCCGCCGGATAGGGCTTTTTAGTTTATAGAGGCGGAAACATGAAGTTCATCGACGAAGCCAAGATTTACGTAAAGGCCGGCGACGGCGGCAACGGCGTGGCTACGTTCCGCCGTGAGAAGTACATTCCCATGGGCGGCCCCGACGGCGGGGACGGCGGCAAGGGCGGCAGCATCTACGCCATCGCCGACCGCAACATCAACACCCTGGTGGATTACCGCTATACCCGCAAATTCCTCGCCCAGCGCGGCGAAAACGGCCGCGGCTCGGACTGCTACGGCGCCGGCGGCGAGGACATCGTGCTGCGCATGCCGGTGGGGACGGTCATTTCCGACCTCAACACCGAGGAGGTCATCGCCGACCTGGACCAGCACGACAAGAAGGTGCTGATCGCCAAGGGCGGCAAGGGCGGCCTCGGCAACATCCATTTCAAGTCCAGCACCAACCGCGCCCCCAGGAAATGCACCAAGGGCGAGTCCGGCGACGAGCTGGAACTCAAGCTGGAATTGAAGGTGCTGGCCGACGTCGGCCTCCTGGGCCTGCCCAATGCCGGCAAGAGCACCCTGATCCGCTCCATTTCCGCCGCCCGTCCGAAGGTGGCCGACTACCCCTTCACCACCCTGCACCCCAATCTCGGCGTGGTGCGGGTCGATGCCAACAAGAGCTTCGTGGTGGCCGACGTGCCGGGCCTCATCGAGGGCGCCGCCGACGGCGCCGGCCTGGGCATCCGCTTCCTGAAGCACCTCCAGCGCACCCGCATCCTGCTGCACCTGGTGGACATCGCCCCCCTGGACCCGGAAGCCGATCCGGTGCGGGACGCCGTGGCCATCGTCCAGGAGCTGGACAAGTACAGTCCTGAACTGGCCGAGAAGCCGCGCTGGCTGGTGCTCAACAAGCTCGACCTCATCCCCGAGGACGAGCGGGAAGAACGCATCCAGGATTTCCTCAAGGCCTACAAGAAGGCCTCCAAGTACGACGGCCCCTACTTCCCCATCGCCGCCATCAGCGGCGAGGGCACCAAGCCGCTGATCTACGCGGTGCACGAAGCCCTGGAGAAGATCGCGCCGCCGCCCGTCACCGAAGAAGAAACGGAAGAGCCCGAAGCAGAATGACCGCTACCCGCCTCGCTGCCGCCAAGCGCCTCGTCGTCAAGGTCGGCTCCGCCCTCGTCACCAACAACGGCGCCAATCTGGACCTCGCCGCCATCAAGGACTGGGCCCGCCAGATCGCCGTCCTGCGGCAGCAGGGCAAGGAGGTGGTGATGGTGTCCTCGGGCGCCATCGCCTGCGGCATGCAGCGCCTGGGCTGGACCAAGCGCCCCCACTCGGTGCACGAGCTCCAGGCGGCGGCGGCCGTGGGGCAGATGGGCCTGGTCCAGGTCTATGAGGGCGCCTTCCGGGAGCACGGCCTCCATACCGCCCAGATCCTCCTCACCCACGAGGACCTGTCGGACCGCAAGCGCTACCTCAACGCCCGCTCCACCCTCACCACCCTCCTGGAACTGGGCGTGGTGCCCATCATCAACGAGAACGACACGGTGGTCACCGACGAGATCAAGTTCGGCGACAACGACACGCTGGGCGCCCTGGTGGCCAACTTGGTGGAGGCGGAAGCCCTCATCATCCTCACCGACCAGCAGGGCCTCTACACCGCCGATCCCCGCAAGGACCCGGCCGCCACCCTGATCAGCGAAGCCAATGCTGGCGACCCCAAGCTGGAAGGCATGGCTGGCGGCGCCGGCACTTCCATCGGCAAGGGCGGCATGATCACCAAGGTGCTGGCCGCCAAGCGCGCCGCCCGCAGCGGCGCCCACACCGCCATCGCCAGCGGCCGCGAGGTGGATGCCATCGTCCGCCTGGCCGCCGGCGAGCCGGTGGGTACCCTGCTCGTCGCCAACACGCCACCCCTAGCCGCCCGCAAGCAGTGGCTGGCCGACCATCTCCAACTTGCCGGCCGCCTGCGCCTCGACGCCGGCGCCGTCCAGGCCCTGGGGCAGGGACGCAGCCTGCTGCCCATCGGCGTGGTGGCGGTGGAAGGGGAATTCGAGCGCGGTGCCGCCGTCGCCTGCGTCACTCTGGAAGGGAAGGAAGTGGCCCGGGGGCTGACCAACTACGGCAGCGGCGAAGCGCGGCTGATCGCCCGCAAGTCGAGCCCAGAGATTGAAGAGATCCTGGGCTATGTGGACGAGCCGGAGCTGATCCACCGGGATAATCTGATACTGCTGGACTGAGCTCAGTCAGGCATTAAATGCGAAAGGCCCCGGGAAATCCGGGGCCTTTTTCCTTTGAACCTGACATTTTCCTCTCACTGGGAAACGGACAATAAAAAACGGGAGCCGAAGCTCCCGTTTTGATTTCCAACTGGCTAGGCCAGATTAGAAGGAGTGACGGATACCCAGGGAGATGGAGCGGGGATCCTGACCAGCAACCAGGTTCTGAACTTCGCCGGTAGCGGCGTTGTAGAAGTTGTAGGTAGCGGCGCTGTCGTTCTTCACTTCGGCGTACACGGCCTTCAGGATGGTGCGCTTGGACAGGCTGTGCTCGTAGCCAACGAAGTAGTGCTTGGCAGCGGTGTTGCCGAGGCCGTCAACCTTGCCAGCCTTGCCGTAGCCAGCGATGACATTGCCGGCGCCGACGCCGACCTTGCCGTTCAGCAGCCAAACGTTGCGGCGGTTGTTGGAGGTGTTGGTGTCAGCATCGGTACGGTCGTACAGAGCGCCAACCTGGGCGGTGCCGAACTTGAAGTAGCCGCCAACGCGGTTGCTGACGGCCTTGGTGTCGGCGCCGCCCAGGGCCTTGCCAGCCACCTGGGTGTAGGCGTAGCCAACGTAGGCCGGGCCGTTCTCGTAGTTCAGGCCCAGGGAGTAGACGTTGTCGGTACGGGCAACGGTGTCACGCTGCTCGGAACCGGCACCCCAGGCGACCATGCCGCTGAAGCCGGCGAAGTTCGGGGAAACGTAGGCGATGGCGTTGCCGGTGCGATCATCAACACCGGTACGAGCGCCGCCGAGGCGGCCGTACAGGGCGCCTTGATAGCCAACGCCGGTGGCGCCGGAGTTCACGTCAACCTTGGCGCCCAGAGCGCGGGCAGCAGCGGTCAGGTTACCGGCAACGACGGTACCGAAGCCACCACCAACACCGACGTAGGTGTCACGGATGCCGCCGAACATGGTGTTGGACGGGGAGGCGTTGACACCGCCCTGGTAGGCGGCGCTGTTGCTGGCGTCGTTGGTGATGCCGGTTTCGAACTGGAACACAGCCTTCAGGCCGTTGCCCAGATCTTCAGCACCCTTGAAGCCCAGGTAGGAGCTGTTAGCGGAAACGCGGCCATCGTTGGCGATCTTGGTGGCGGCGGTGCTCTGACGGGCGCCAACGAAGTCGTAGGTAGCGTCAGCGACACCGTAGATGGTGACGTTGGACTGGGCAAAGGCGGAGCCGGCCAGGGAGGCCAGGGCCAGAGCGATCAGTTTCTTCTGCATCAGAATTTCTCCTTAGTGGTTAGTTTTAATCTGCCTGTTGCCAAGCTGATTAAGCTTTACCTCTCGGATCGAGAAGTTGCGATGCATTTTGGCAAAGGGCTATGCCCCCGACAATCGATCCTTGGCCCTCGGCCGATTCACCCTGGAATATTGTTGTGTATTTGCAACACTCATTGGAGGCCGAAGAGGCGGGCCAGTTCCTCGCCCGGCTGCTCGGCCCGCATGAAGGCTTCGCCCACCAGGAAGGCATTCACCTGGTTGGCGCGCATCAGGGCCACGTCGGCGCCAGCCAGGATGCCGCTCTCGGTGACCACGATGCGGCCGGCCGGGATGCGCGGCAACAGCTCCAGGGTGGTCTGCAGGCTGACCTCGAAGGTGCGCAGGTTGCGGTTGTTGATGCCGACCAGGGGCGTCTCCAGCTGCAGGGCCAGGTCCAGTTCCTCGCCGTTGTGCACTTCCACCAGCACCGCCATGCCGAGGCCGTGGGCGATGGCTTCCAGTTCCCGCATCTCGCCCAGGTCGAGGGCGGCGGCGATGAGGAGGATGCAGTCCGCGCCCATGGCCCGGGCCTCGTACACCTGGTAGGCATCCACCATGAAGTCCTTGCGCAGCACCGGCAGGGCACAGGCGGCGCGGGCGGCCAGCAGGTATTCGGGGGCGCCCTGGAAGTACTGGCGGTCGGTGAGCACCGACAGGCAGGCGGCGCCGTGCTGCTCGTAGCTGGCGGCGATCTCGGCGGGCCGGAAGTCCGGCCGGATGATGCCCTTGGAGGGGCTGGCCTTCTTGATCTCGGCGATCACCGCCGGCAGTCCGGCAGCGATCTTGCCCCGGATGCTGCCGACGAAATCCCGGGCCGGCGCCTGGGCCTCGGCTTCCGCCCGCACGGCGGCCAGGGACTTGGCCGTAACGGCCGCCGCCACTTCCTCCCGCTTGGTGGCGAGGATCTTGTTGAGGATGTCGCTCATTTGAATTGCTTCGTGCAGGCCACGAAGGCTTCCAGCTTGGCCCGGGCCGCCCCCGAGGCGAGGATTTCGAAGGCCTTGTCCACGCCATCGGCCAGGGTATCCGCCAAGCCGGCCACGTAGATGGTGGCGCCGGCGTTGAGGGCGACGATGTCCCGGGCGGCGCCCAGCTTGTTGTCCAGGGCATGGAGCAGCATGGCCTTGGACTCCTCGACGTTGCCAACCTGCAACACCTTGGGGTCGTGCACCGGCAGGTTGAACTCCTCCGGATGGATTTCGTATTCGCTGACCCGGCCATCCTTCAGCTCGCCCACCAGGGTACGGCCGGAGATGGAGATCTCGTCCAGGCTTTCCCGCCCGAAGACGGTGAGGGCCCGCTGGCTGCCCAGGCGCTGCAGGACGCGCACCTGGATGCCCACCAGGTCGGGGTGGAAGACGCCCATCACCTGCTGGGGCGCATTGGCCGGGTTGGTGAGGGGACCGAGGATGTTGAACAGGGTCCGCACCCCCAGTTCCTTCCTCACCGGCGCCGCGTGCTTCATGGCGCTGTGGTGGCTGGGGGCGAACATGAAGCCGACGCCCACCTCGTCGATGCATTGGCCGACCTGTTCCGGTGTGAGGACGATATTGGCGCCCAGGGCCTCCAGCACGTCGGCGCTGCCCGACT
>DATFAA010000071.1:0-28849 GCA_035255045.1 Rhodocyclaceae bacterium
TCCGCCGTTGACCGGCGTGTAACTTTCTTTTGCTTCGCCAAAAGAAAGTCACCAAAGAAAAGGCGACCCCTGGTTGCGCGCCCGGGCGTTGCCCGGGTTCCCTGCGCTACTCGGGCGGCCGGGCGGCTCGCTAAACTCGCCGCTACGCGGCTCAGACAACGCGAGCCGACTGCCCCCGGCCGCCCTGCGTTGCTCGACGCCGCACAGGGCAGGGAGGAAAACCACCGGGGGCTGAAACTGCGTTGGGTTCTAAGGGCCCCCTTGTGGAGCGCCGAGCAACGCAGGCGCAGGCGGAAAAAGGGCGAGCACTGTCTGAGCCGCGCAGCGGCGAGTTGCGCAGCCCCCGCCTGCTCCGAGTAGCGCAGGGCACCCGGCGCAGCCGGGCGCGGAACCAGGGGTCGCCTTTTCTTTGGTGACTTTCTTTTGGCGAAGCAAAAGAAAGTTACACGCCGGTCAGCGGCGGAAAACAGCGCCCGAAGAACCCTCTTCATGACAACCCCCCCACAAACTCCAACGCCTCATCAACCACCGACCCCGCCACCTCGAAATCATCGAAGGCATGCGCCTTCGCCCGCCCCGGCGCGTCGATATCCCGCACCACCTCCGGCGTGATCCTCCCCCGGCACCCCACCCATTTCCCCCCCAGCACCGCCATGAACTTCCGGTACGGATTGACCACGAACCCGGCCCCGAACAGTTCCACCAGCCGCGCCCGCCGGCCGTCGCTGCGGGCGGCCTGGAAGGCCAGGCAGCCGAGGGCGGCGCCGTGGATGGCGACGACCTGGAGGGCGTTGCGCAGGACGGACCACTGCTCGACGATGGCCATGTCCTCGAAATAGACCTTCTCGAAGCCCCGCTCCCGCAGCCGGGCCTCGATCTCCGCCTCGTTGGTGAGCCGCCGGGAGTCCCGGCGGGAGATGAAGACCCGGGCCGGGGTGTCGGCCACCCAGCCCGGGATGTCCAGGTGGCGCACCCAGGGCAGGAGGTGGAAGAACTGGCCGACGGCGATGTGCGCCAGGTTGGCCTGCACCGCCAGGTCGGTGGCGACCACCTCATAGCCGAGGAGGGAGAAAACCTGCACCGCCAGGGCCGCGGGCCGGGCTTCCAGGATGACCGCCACGTCGCCGGGGCCGTGGCCCAGGCGCTCCCTGAGGTAGCCCAGGTTGGCCAGGTGGTGCTGCACCAGGTGGGCCATGTTGCCGTTGAACACCGGCCGGGCGTCGTAGGCCAGGCGCTCGCCCAGGTCGAAGCAGGGGCCCCGGCGCAGGGCCTCCAGGCGGGCGGCCAGCCGGCTCCGCCAGCCTACCGGCACCTGCCGGTCGTAGGGCGGGGCGATGCCCTGGCGGATGGTGGCGACGACGTTCTCGCCGGGGATGAGGAAGGCCCGCTGCCGCACCCGCTCCGCCTCGGGTTCGTAGACATTGGCCAGGCGGGAGGGGTGGCAGAGGAGCTCGGAGGCGGGGACCATCACCCCCGGCACCGGCATGACGTCCTCCAGGTCCCGGGCGGCCGGGGCGGGGATGCCGATGGCGACGCGGTCCCGGGGCAGCATGGTCAGGCCTCCACCGCCAGGAGCTTGGCCGCCAGGATGCCGGCGGCGATGGTGAGGACGGTCATGGCCTCCTTCTTCCCGTCCATGACCCCCAGGCGGCGGTTGATGGCGAGGGAGACCGGGATGGACAGGAAGGGCGCCAGGGCGATGGCCCACAGGGCGCCGTCCATGCCGCGCCACCAGTAGCCCAGGGGCAGGAGGGCGTAGATGGCGACGGTGCGGAAGACGTTGAGCAGGAAGAGCAGCTTGGAGTGGCCCAGGGCCAGGTAGAGCTGGTCCGAGAGCTGGTAGGGGACGGTGGCCAGGGAGAGGGCGATGATTTCCAGCATGCGCCCGGACTCCCGGTACTGGGCGTGGTAGAGGAGGGTGACCACCTCGGCGCCGAAGGCGAAGAGCAGCGCCGCCAGCAGGGCCGAGGCCCATTCCAGGGGGCGGCGCAGCCGGTAGTAGAGATGGGCCAGGTCCTCGTGATTGTCCCGCACCGCCTCGGACAGGAGGGGGAAGGAAACCGTCATCACCAGATTGAGGATGGCCCACTGCAGGGCGTTCACCATCAGGTAGGCGACCACGTAGAGGCCCAGGCTGGCCGGCGTCACCAGGCCGCCCAGGAGCAGGCGGTCGGCGTTGCCCAGGAGGAAGCCGGCGATGGAGGAGAGGAACACCCACTTGCCGAAGGCGAAGATTTCGTCGAAGTGGGTGCGGTCCAGGCGCAGCCGGTTGCGGGCCCCGGGCAGCAGGTAGTGGCTGAGCAGGACCTTGGTGGCGGAGGCCGCCAGGCTGCCCGCCACCAGGGCCCAGACGCTGTGCTGGACGGCGGCCCAGGCCAGGGTGACCACCAGGCCGAAGAGCTGGGTCCCGAGGTCCTGGAGGGTGATGCGGGAGAGGGTCAGGTGGCGGCTGGCGGTGCCCACCTTGGTGGATTCGAAGCCCTGGATGAGGGCGTTGAAGGACAGCACCAGGATGATGGCGGGCAGGGTGCGGTCGGCGTAGGCCGTTCCCGCCGCCACCCGGCCGCCGGCCTGCAGCCAGGCCAGGACGGCTCCGGCCAGCAGCGCCAGGGCGCAGACCATGATGCCCCGCAGGATCTGGACGGTCCACACGGTGTCCAGGAAATCCCGGTCGTCGCCGCTCTTGCTCTGGACGATGTTCTGGCGAAGGCCGATGTCGGTGAACAGCTGGAAGCCGAACAGCAGCACGGTGGCGATGGCCATGACCCCGAAGGCTTCGGGCAGCAGCAGGCGGGTGAGGACGAGGTTGCCGCCGAAGCGGATGAGCTGGCGGGAGAAATGCCCCAGCAGGCTCCAGGAGGCGGCCTTGAGGACCCGGTCCCGCAGGGTCGGCGCGCTGCCCGCCCCGCCCGCTCCCGGCCCGGGGGGCCGGGAGCGGGGCCAGAGATTTTTCCAGAAAGGGCTAGAAGACCGCACGGTTCCTGAAACAGGCATGGATTCCGGGGGCTACCTCAGGAGCAGCCAATAAGTGCGCAGGGAACTGTCCAGGTTGAGGACATAGGCGCCGTTGCTGTAGGACACCGGCAGCTCCTGCTGGGAGCCGTCCGGGCGCCGCTTGTAGAGCTTGAGGCCGGCGGGGGCGCGGATGGTGAGGCGGCCCTGCACCGGCTCCGAGTAGTAGGGCATGCGGTTGGGCGCCGCCGGCACCGACCGCGCCCCCAGGGAAATCATCATGTTGCCGGAGCTGTTGATGGGCTTGCCGTCCAGGCTTTGCACCGCCACCACGGCGTTGCGGGTGCTGAGGCTGACGCCGATGTCCGGGAACTGGATGTTGTAGCCGCCGATCCAGCCCATGGCCGCCTGGGTCCGGGGCGTGTTGATGGTGAAGGTGCCCTGCTCCCAGTTGCGCCGCAGCTGGCCGGTGTCCGAGGCCACCACCTTGGCGTCCGCCGGCAGCAGGGATTGCTGGGGATTGCCGATGACCACCGCCCGGCTCGGGATGATCCCCTTCTCCAGCCAGGGCAGCTCCCGGGTGGCGGGCAGGGCGGTCACCAGCTTGCCCCGCTCCATGGCCGTGCGCAGGGCGACGGAGGTGGCCGGGGACAGGGGCTGGCTGAAAAGCTGGGCCTGGGTGGGGGCGAAGGCGTAGATGGTGTCCGACTCCCGCACGTGGCCCTGGCGGTAGAGGAGGGCGGCGGCCGGCAGGGTGGCCATGAGGGCGGGGTCGCTGTAGGAATGCCAGTTGGAGGGCACGCTGGCCGAACTGAGGGCGGCCTGGGAGTAGGCGTATTCCATGAGGGCGTCCCAGCCCTGGAGGCTGGCGTTGCTGGCCAGGTAGAGGGGGATGACGTGGCGGTCCGGGGCGGGGAAGGCCTCGACGTTCCATTCGGTGACGGTCAGCGGCCGGCCCGCCACCTGGGCGGCGCCGATCCAGTCCACGAAGTTGGAGGCGTAGAGGGGGTTCTTGTCCAGCTCGCCGATGCCGCCGTAGGAGTGGGCGTCGATGACGTCGCCGGCGGTGAGGGCGGGCAGGGAGCTCGACGGCATGCCGGCCCAGGACTGGGTGGTGGCGATGGGGGCCCGCACCCCGTTGCTCCGCAGGTCCTTGATCATGGCGTCGTTGAAGCGGTGCTCCAGGTCGTTGAGGAAGAGCTTGGAGGGGCCGTATTCCCAGCTGTGCCAGGTGGCGTCCTTGGACAGCTCCCAGGCGCTGGCGAACTTGGCCGCCTCGCCCATGTAGAGGGTGTTGTGCTGGGGCACGTTCTTGTCCGGCAGGAGCAGGTTGCCGTAATGGTGGGTGAGGTCGTTCTCGTTGGTGATGAGGATGCCGACGATCGCCGGGTCGGCCTTGTAGGCCAGGCCGGTGTAGGCGTTCACGTGGTCCAGGTACTCACGGTTGAAGTTCCGCATGGCCCGCTGGATGCTCTCGTTCACGTAGTTGAAGCCCTTGAGGTCGGCGTCGGCCTTGCCCTTGGCGATTTCCGTGAAGTAGTCGATACCGTCCCCCGCCTTCAGGAAGCGCATGGCGTGGAGGTCGAGCCAGACGTAGATGCCTTCGTCCTTGAGGCACTTGATCCACCAGTCGAGCTTGTCAAGGGAGGCGTCGGACAGGGTGAGGGTGTTGGTGACGGTGCTGGGGCCGAAGATGTTGGGGCTGACCCAGGGCGAGTCGTGGTGGTGGATGCGCACCAGGTTGAAGCCCAGTTCGGACAGGCGCCGGGCCTGCTCCCGGACGGCGTCCCGGGGCGTGGCGAACAGGGTGTAGGCGGCCAGGTTGGTGCCCCAGAAGCGGGCCACGGTGCCGTCCTGGAAGACCAGGCGGTCCTTGTCGGCGCGGATGAAGCCGCGCTTGCCGGCGGGGATTTCCGGCTGGTTGAGGAAGGACAGGTCCACCGGCGAGGTGCGCCAATCCATGATGTCGGAAGGCCAGTTGGCCAGGTCCACCGGGCCGAAGCGTTCCACCAGGGTGGGGGCGAAGACCACGTCGCCGGCGACGGTCAGGGTGGCGGTGTAGCGGGTGTGGCCGGCGGCGACGCTGCCGTTGTAGAAGAAGGCCCGGATCTCGTTCTTGGTGCCGGGCTCCATGTAGAGGTAGCCCGGGGCGGGGGAGAAGCGCAGCTCCAGGCGGTTGCCTCCCGCCGGGCCCCAGGCCCAGCCGCTGCGGTCCGGGAGGATGACCGGTGGCCCCATCTCGGCGCCGAAGCTGGCCAGGTCGAATTTGAAGGAAATGCCGCCACCGATGATCTGGTAGCGGGGCGCGGCGGCGTTGAGGTCGAAATTCCAGGTCATCTGGTTGGCCGCCGTCTTCTTTGCATTG
Organism: Rhodocyclaceae bacterium; assembly: GCA_035255045.1. GTDB lineage: Bacteria > Pseudomonadota > Gammaproteobacteria > Burkholderiales > Rhodocyclaceae > JAGTRP01. Next base: position 5,318 of record DATFAA010000071.1, read on the forward strand.
TTGGTGAGGTCGAAGCCGAGGCTGGCGTTGCGGCCGGTGACGGCGTAGCTGTAGGGCGCCACCACGCTGAACTGGGTGGGGGTGTCGGCCCAGCTCCAGTTGGCCGCCCAGAAGACGAAGGCGCTCTTCACCGCCGGCGCCCCGCCCCGGGTGACGGTGGGCAGCCCCTGGGCGGTATCGACGCTGACCCGCCAGGATTCCCCGTTGGCGAAACCGGCCAGGAGGGAGAGCGCGAAGGCGGCGAGCAGCTTGGCGAGGGAGGCGGGGGGCATGGTTTTCCTTGGCGGATCAGGCCTGGAGGCCGGCGACGGCGGGCGGCGCGGCGGGGAGGGGGGCCGGCTGCGGGCGGCGCTGCCGCTCCGCCAGGCGGATGTAGGCGAGCCCGAGGCCGGCCACGGACCAATAGACGATGGGGATGACGGTGATGCTGCTGACCGTGAAGATGATGACCAGGATGCCGGCCAGGGTGGCGAGCAGGACCCGGCCCAGGAGATGGAGGTCGTCGTCGGCGCCGGCCAGGAGGGCGCGGCGGATGCCGAGGGCGATGGACAGGAAGAAGGAGACGAAGAGGGAGAGTCCCACCAGGCCGCTGGCCAGGGCCACCCCCAGGTAGGTGTTCACGATGTCGATGATGCCCTGGCCCTGGCGCAGGTCCTCCAGGTAGCGGAGGAAGTCGAAGGAACCGAACAGGGGATTGTCCCGGATGATGCCGAGGGACATTTCCAGCAGGCGCTCGCGGTAGGCGACGGTGTCGCTGGCCTCGGCCCCGATGAAGGGCAGGTGCTCCAGGAGGCTGTCCCCGATGGGCGAGAGGAGCACCAGGGGGGCGGCCAGGAGGCCGATGAAGGCGAGCTTGGAGAGGTCTTCCAGGGGCCGGGGGCCGGTGGCGACGAAGGCCACGAAGCCGACGGCGGCGCCCAGCCAGGGGCCCCGGGACACCGGCGCCAGGAGGCCGGCCATGAGCAGGGCGAGGCCCAGGCGCCAGGCGCCCCGGCTGGCGACGGCCGGGCGCAGGTAGAGGAAGAGGCCGCAGGCCACCGCCATGACGAAGCCGAGGGCGATGGGCTGGCCGGTGCTGGCCAGGGCCCGCAGGCTGTCGCCCCGCTGCAGGTAGCCGCCGTAGGCCCAGCCCACCCCCAGGATGTTGTCCAGGGAGGCGTAGAGGAGCCAGCTCTTGGCGAACTCGAACACCCCGATGGCGGCCAGGACCATGGCCGCCACCGAGAAGCTCATGAGGGCGTCGCGGAAGGCCTTCCGGCTGTTCAGGGCGCGGCTCGCCACGTAGTAGGGCAGGACGATGTCGAGGCCGTCGTAGAGGCCGTAGCGCAGGGTGTTGGTGAAGGTGTCCACCGTCAGCTGGAGGCCGAGGGTGAGGAGGATGTAGGCGGCCAGGATGCGGTCCGGCCATTTCGAGGCGGAGCTCTCCGGGCCGGGGTTGAGGAAGAGGGCCAGGGCCGCCGGCAGCAGCACGGTGAGGGCCAGGAGGCGCGGGTAGCTCAAGGCGAAGAGCTGGCGGGCGAGGCCGAAGCCGGAAATCTCGCTGGCCAGGGCCGGGACCGCGAAGACCAGGAAGAAGAAGAGGGCCGGCGGGTTGGGGTCCCGGCGCCCGAGGACCAGCAGGAGCACCGCCGCCCCGGCCATGAACAGCCAGAAGTCCTGGGCCAGGAAGACCAGGGCGGTGAGGGCCAGCCACAGGTTGCGCCGGCGCCGGAAGTCCTCCTCGGCCATGGCCGCCTGGCAGGCCGGGCCCCGGGCCGCCAGGAAGACGACCCCGGCCAGGAAGAGGATCACCACCAGGGCCTTGAGATTGTCAGCCATGGCTTGCCTGCGGCCGGGGCCGGATCAGCCGGGCCAGCAGCCGGTCCAGGAGGAGGAGGAAGAGGAGGGCGGCGAGGATCAGCACCATGCCTGCCGCGCCGTGGAGGAAACCCTGGCCGGTCTCGTCGCCGAAGTGGTAGGTGAGGAGCACCAGGAACATGACCCGGACCACGTTGGCGGTGAAGGCGATGGGCAGGATGCTGGCCACCATGGCCAGGTTGTGGATGACGCTGCGCCGGCCCACCAGGTACATGAAGAGGGCCCCCAGGGCCGACAGGCTGTACATGGAATGGAGGCCGGAGCAGGCGTCCGCCACCAGAAGCTGGTACTGGCCGATGGAAATGACCACGCCGCTGCGGGCGATGGGATAGCCGGCGGCGTAGAGGACGTTCTCGGCGATGAGGGAAATCCACTGCTTCAAGGGCGCCGTCACCGCGTCCACCAGGATGCCCGGCAGGGGGATCATGAAGACGATGTAGAGGAGGGGGAACCAGGCGGCCCGCACCGCCGGCCGGCCCCCGAGGAGGAGCAGGGCGCCGGCCAGCACCGGGATCTGGGAGCCGATCTGGAAGATGGAGACGTCCTGGGAGCGGCCGACGACGTAGAGGAGCAGCCCGAGGACGAAGCAGGCCCAGCCCGCCACCGGGGCCGGTTCGGCCAGGGCCTCCAGGATGGCCCGCCGCCGTTTCCAGAAGAGCCAGGCGACGACGATGAGGATGATGGCGCCGTGGGCCTGGTCGTCGGTCTGCCAGATGGTGGTGGCGGCCCACCAGTAGGTGGGCAGGTACATGGCCGCGAAGCCGGCCAGCAGCACGAGCCGGGCGGAGCGGGGCAGGACCGGGGCGGGGAGGGCGAGATCCACGGTGGTCGGGGCGGGATCGAAGCGGTATCCAGGTGGGGCGGACTCAATTGAGGGCGCCGGCGGGCGGCGGGGCGTTGAGGACCGAGCCCACCACCGCCACGCCGGCAGCGGTGAGGCTGCGGGCCATGTCGGCGAAGGCGGCGACCCGGGTCTCGTTGCGGCGGGCCACCACCAGGGCGGCCCCCACCCGGGTGGCGATCATGGCACCGTCGGCGCAGCCGGCGGCGGCCGGGGTATCGATGAGGACCACGTCGTAGAGGCCGCCCACCATCTCCAGGAAGTGGCCGAAGGCGGGCCGGCCGAGGAGTTCCTGGGGATTGGGCGGGGTCGGCCCGGCCGGCAGCACCGCCAGGCTGGAGAAGGCTTCCACCGGCACGATGGTGTTGCCGTTGGCGCGCCCGCCCAGGAGGCTGGAGAGGCCGATCCGGTTGTCGAGCTTGAAGAGCTGGTGCTGGCGGGGATTGCGCATGTCGGCATCCACCAGCAGGGTGCGCTCGCCGAGCTGGGAGAAGACGACGGCCAGGTTGGCGGCCAGGAAACTGCGGCCCTCGCCGCGGCCGCTGCCGACCACGACGATGGCCTTCCTCGCCTTGTCCTTGCTGAACCAGCGCAGCATGAGCTGGCTGCGGATGGCCCGCAGGTCCTCGACTTCATGGCTGAAGGGCCGGTAGGCGGCCACCAGCTCGTCGCTCACCGGCTTGTCGCCGGTCTGGGGCAGGTAGGCGTAGTCGAACTGCTGGGAGAGGGCGAACTGGATGTCGCCCTCGGTCAGGAGCCCGAGCTGGATGGCGGCGTCGCCGAAGGGCAGCTTGGCCTCCCGCTGCAGCTTGAGGATGCTCTCCGCCCCTTCCGGGGTGAGGAGGCCCCGGTCCATGAGGATGGCGCCGATGGGGCGGCTGGCGATGGGATGCGGGACGTCCATGGTCAGGCTCCTTGGGCTGGGGTGTCGCCCATGCGGGGTTCGGAGGGGGGCGGCGGCGGCCGGCGCTTGCGGCGCAGGTAGGACATCCAGTTGGCGATGTGCTGGCGGACCGAATAGCGCTTGGATTCCGCCTGCAGGATGCCGAGCACGGGGATGCCCTCGACCACGGCCAGGTCGGCGGGATTGCGCACCCGCTGGTCCATTTTCTCCAGGCCCATGGCGGCGCCGATGCCGAGGAGGATGCCGATGGCGATGGAGGCCAGGATGTTGAGGAGGATGCGCGGCCGGGCCGGGGATTCGGGCGCCACCGCCAGGCTCAGGATGCTGGCGTTGTTCTGCTGCATCTGGCTTTCCAGGTTGGTCAGGCTGATGCGCTGGGAGACGGCGTCGTAGGCCCGCTGGGCGCTCTCCACGTCGCGGGCCAGGATGGCGATGGTGTCGCGCTCGGCCCGCAGGCGCAGGACGTGCTGCTTCTGGTCCTCGATGGCCTGCTGGATTTCCGCCGCCTTCTCGGTGGTGAGCCGGGTGGTGGCCATGGCGTTGCCGGAGATGCGGCGGATTTCCTCGTTCAGCTGGGTCTTGAGGCCGGCCGCCTGGGCTTCCACCTGCTTGTACATGGGGTGGTTGCGGCCCAGGGTCATGTTGAGCTCGGTGAGCTTGGCCTCGGCCTTGGCGATGTCCGCCTTCAGGCTCTGGACGATGGGGCTCTCCATGACGTCGGGGGAAAGCTCGTTGCCGGTGTTCTTGAGGCGGCTGGTGCTGGTGGCCCGTTCCCCCTGGGCCTCCACCAACTGGGCGGTGAGGGCGGAGAGGCGGGCGGTCTCGTGGTCGAGGCGGTCGTCGGTGGCGACGATGCCCTTCTCCTGCTGGTAGAGGGAGAGCTTGGCCTGGGCCTTCTCGAGGTCGCCGCGCAGGCTCTTCAGGCGCTGGTCGAACCAGGCCACGTACTGGCGGGCCGGCTCCACCCGCAGTTCGACATTGACGTCCACATAGGCCTGGGCATAGGCGTTGGCGACGTTGGCGGCGAATTCCGGGTCGTTGGCGGTGTAGGTCAGGTTGATGACGTTGCTGCCCCGGGAGGGCTTGATGGTCAGGCCCCGGCCGAGGAGCTGGCCGTAGTAGTTTTCCAGGGGCAGCTTGCCGTCGGTGGCCTCCTTCCAGTTGGCCACCGCCTCCGGGTTCTGGCCCAGGCGCAGCAGCCGCACCACCCGGGTGGCGACCCGGTCGCTCTCGATGATGTCGGTCTGGGTGGTGATGTAGTTCATTGAGCCGGCACCCGGGGCGACGAAGCCGCCCACCGGGTCGGGCTTGATGTCGAGGACCACCGACGAGGTGGCGACGTACTGCTTGGGCATGACCAGGCTGACCAGGGTGGTCAGGGCCACCGTCGCCAGCAGGGTGAGGAGGGCCACCTGGCGCCGGGCCCAGACAATGGGGAGGATTTGCTGGAAATTCATGGTTTCCGCTCCGTGGCCGGCCCTAGAACAGGCTTTCCTGGATGTAGATGACGTCGTCCGGCAGCAGGGCCTGGTCCATCCTGGGTTTGATGACCTGGATCTTGCCGTCCGGGCCGCGCCGATGGACCTGCACGCCCCGCTCGGTGCCCCGGGGGGTGAGGCCGCCGCCCAGGGCGAGGCCCTGGAGCACGGTCATGTCCCGCTCCAGCCGGTAGGAGCCGGCCCGCTGCACCTCGCCGTAGATGTAGTACATGGGGGCCCGGTGCACGTAGATGCTGTCGCCCCCGGCCACCTCCAGGTCCATGGGGGACTTCTTGGCCAGGAACAGGGAGGGGATATCGATTTCCTGGCGGAAGTGCTTGCCGTCCCGGACGCCGGTGATGACCACGGTGTCGGCGCCGGCCGGGGCGATGCCGCCGGCCACCGCCAGCATGTCGGAGAGGCGGGTGTTGAAGGTTTCGATGGGGTAGCGGCCGGGGCGGTTCACCAGGCCCAGGACGGAAACCTGGTTGCCCCGGATCTGGAGCACCAGGATGCTGACCTGGGGCTGGCGCACGAAGCCGCCCTTCTTGAGCTTGGTGGCGACGATGCCCTCGGCCTCGGAGATGGTGTGGCCGCCGAGCTGCATGGCGCCGACCAGGGGGTAGGTGACGGTGCCGTTCTCGGAGACCCGGGTGTCCAGGGTGAGATCGGGGTTCTGGAAGACGGTGACCCGGATCGAGTCGCCGGCGCCGAGCAGGTATTCGCTCTTCTTGCCATCCTGGGCCCGGGCGAAGCCGGCGGCCAGGAGCAGCAGCCAGCTGAGGACCAGGACCAGGAGTCGGGAAGATGTCTTCATCGGTTTTCCTCCAGGTGCTGTCGGGATTACTTGAGACTCGAGATGCCCTTGCTGATGGAGCTGTCCGACGGCGGCGGCAGGCGGACAGCGGAGGGCGAGCGGGCGCGCTCGGCTTCGGCCGCCTCCCGGGCCTTGTTCATTTCCTCGGCCCGCTTCGCCGCTTCGGTGGCCTGGGCGGCCCGGGCGGCCTGGCGGGCAGCCTCGGCTTCCTTGGCCTTGCGGGCGGCTTCCGCTGCCTCGGCCTGGCGGGCGGCCTCGGCCTCCTTGCCGAATTCGCCGACGTACTCGATCTTGGCCTTGCTGCGCAGGTCCTGCATGGCCTGCTTGACCAGCTCGTCGGTCTGGCGCCGGGCCAGGAACTGCTCGATGGCCGGGCGGGCGGCGTCTTCGCTCAGGGGCTCAGGGGTGGTGCCGATGAGGGTGACGAGGGAGGCCCGCTCGCCGTTCTCGAACAGGGCCGACTGGCCGTCCTTCATGCGGGAGAGCTGGGGCAGGATGTTGAGGGAGATGCCTTCGGCCGGTTTGGCCATGACCACGCCGGCCACCTGGATGCCCTGGGCCCGCAGGCCGTTGAGGAGGTCCTCGCCGCTCTTCGACTTGGCGATCTGCTGGCGCACCGCCGCCACCACCTTGGGATCGGCCGGGAAGCCGATTTCCTGCACCCGGTAGATGCGGCGGTCGGCGAACAGCTCGGGGTGCTCCCGGTAATAGGTTCGCACCGCCTCGGGGCTGGGCCGGTTCTTGCCGGCCACCGCCTGCTCCAGGTAGGCCCGGGCCAGGATTTCCCGGCGGGCGGCCTCCATGGTCTGCATGATCTTCGGGTCCCGGTCGAGCTTGGCCTCGAGGGCCTGCTGCACCGCCAGTTCCTGGTCCACGAGGCCGTCGAGGACCTTGCGCTTGGCCTCGGCGGTTTTCTCCGGAGTGAGTCCCGCCATGTGCTGGAGGACGAAGTTGATCTGGTGGATGGAAATCTCACCGGAATTGACCTTGGCCGCCACCTGGGAGGCGGGCTTGCCCTCCCCGGCCTTGTCGCCGCAGGCCGTCAGGGCCGATGCGACGAGCATTATTGCGGTGAGGGCCCGGATCTTTCCTCTTGGCCCAGTCCGACGACAAAATCGATACATTTCGCGATATCCGGTAATGCCAGCCGCCACACCGGCTAGGGTCCAAAGGATGTAACGGGGTCCTGGCTCGACAGGGCCACGGTACGTTCCCGGTCATCCTAGTTGCCGCGTCGGATGGGCAAAAGGAGGAATACCGATGCATCGCCGGTAGGAAATCACCCCACCCGGGGGATGGAGAAAGGTGCAGAAAAAGCGGGGGAAAATCGAATTTATGCCAGAAGTGGCACAAAAAATTCAATTTTCATGGGAAGGGGCTTGCCGGAAGCGGTCCGGCGGGCTGCCGCCTTAAAAACGGGCGGTGGCGGAGATGAGGGCCTGGCGGTCGGTGTAGTCGAGGGCGGTGCCGACGGAATTGCGCTTTTCCGCCGCCAGGCCGGCCTTCAGCTCCAGCCAGCGGTAGGCCTGGTAGGAGACGTCGATCCCGGCCCGGGCGACGTCGTCTTCCCGCCGGGGGCCGGCCAGGGCAGTGACTTCGCCCAGGTAGCGGCGGTGGGAGAAGCCGACCCGGCCGCTGACGCCGATCTTGGCGGTGGCGTCCCAGCGGGCGCCGAAGACCAGGTCGTCGGAGGTGTAGTAGCTGCTGCTGGTGTCCTGGAAGGCGTTGAGGCCGCGGACGTAGGTGGCGGTCAGGGAGGTCTTGGCGCTGTACTGGTACAGGTAGCCGAGCTGCCCGGTCCAGCCGGCGAAATTGCGCTTCGAGAAGTGCGGGTGGTGGCGCTCCAGGTACTCCAGGCGGCCGCTGAAGGTGCTGTGGCCGGTGGGCTGCCAGCTGGCGGCGAATTCCTGGCCGCGGTCGGTGAAGCGGTTGTCGAACTGGCTGAAGGTCTCGAAGGGGCGCTTGGTGTAGCGGCCGTCGGACTGCCGGGTCTGGAAGCTCAGCCAGTTGCCGGAGGCGGGGGTGTGCTTGATGCCGATGGCGGCGCCGCTGGCCTCGAAGTCGCTTTCCTGGGTGAGCAGCTGGTCATTGGTCACGGTCAGGTGGGACACCCCGCCGATGACGTGCCAGCTCGGATGGAAGGCGTATTCCAGGTTGAAGCGCTGGTTCTCGGTGGTGCGCAGGTTGCGCCGGCGCAGGCCCGGGAAGTCGGCGAAGGAGTTCTGGGCGGAACTGCGGTCGGCGGCCAGCTCCCCCTTCAGGTGGGAGCCCACGGCCCACAGCCACTTGCCGTCGTAGTGCAGGCTGCCGGCGTTCAGGTAGTCGTTGTTGCTGTAGCGGGTGTCGATCCAGCTGACATGGGCGATGAGCTGCTGGAGGCTGATGCGCTTGTTGAAGTCGACCCCGGCGATGGTGGTGGTGATGGTTTCCATCGTGGGGTTGGCGGCCTTGGGCACCCGGAACAGGTTGTCATCCCGCAGCATGCTCGCCGAAGCCCTGAAATTGATGACGTCCGCCTCGTCGGCCTGGACGGGGAGGCTTGCCACCACGGGCAGAAGACAGGCAATGGAGAGACGGGGCGGCAAGCGGAACATAATCATGATCTTACCATGGGAAATCCGGGCCTTGCCCAGCGCCCGGGCCTTGCTGGACAAAGAAAACGGGGCTGGCGCCCCGTTCTCTGACGGCACAACCGCTCAATGGCCCGACTGGCGGCGCCGGGCGATGGCGGTGATGAGACCCAGGCCCGCCAGAAGCATGCCGTAGGTGCTGGATTCCGGGATGGGAGCGGTGGGGCCGCTGCCGGGACCGGTATCGAGGAAGGAGGCGCTGCCGCTGTCGTTGAACTGGTTGATGCCGATGGCCCGCAGGCCGACCCGCAGGAGATTGCCCTGGGTGGGGGGGCCTTCGGCGAGGGAGGCCACCACGTCGGCGAAGGTCTTGCCGGCATTGAGGATGCCGGACAGGGTGAGGAATTCCCCGGGCGCCTCGGCGGTGTCATTCACCCCGTTGACGAAGCGCGGGGTGACGGCCTGGGCGGACTCGGTGGCCCAGAAGCGGTAGGGGTCGGCGCTGGCGTCGGTCAGGATGGCCGGGTCGGTGTTCATGACGAACTGGACCCCGGGGCTCTGGTTGGCGACGGTGAAGCTGGAGAAGAGGTTGGAGGGAGCATCGTCGAAAAAGACCCGGGAGATGCTCGACTCCAGGGAGCCCCGGTTGGTGAAGGTGAACAGGACGTTGTCGCCCCCCCCGGAAGTCACTTCCATGGTGAGCTGCTTGCCGAGGCTCTGGAGCACCGTGTTGCCCGGTTCGGTGACCGGGATGAAGTTGAAGGAGGCGGCGGATGCCGCCAGGGACATTCCCGAGAGTAGGGCGAGTCCCGCGAGTTTGGCTTTCATAAGAGGATTCCTGAATGAAGACTAACGGCGGATTCCCATGGCTGCCCGCCGCCTGGCGGGGCGGAAGGAGGCCGGGGAACGGCAAACGCGCAGCAGGCGCAGGCAGCGGCGAAAGCCGGCCCCGATGACGGGCCGGTTCCGGTGGCGCCCCCGGACTGGCTGCGTGCCTCCCAAGGAATGACGGCTCTTCTGCTCTCTCTGTGCGGCCGGCCGGCAGGGGCGCGGTCGTCGAGTCGAGTCCCCTCGCTGGCGGAGGGGTGGTAACAATCCGGAAATCCATGCTCTGTCCTGCATTTCAGCTCATGACCTGCCATACCAACCTAACAACATAGGAACTATCGAGGCGTTGTCAGTGGGGCGCTGGCTGTAGTCGACCACGGGCTGGATATCCGTATGCGTAGTTCCGGATGGGCGGGGCGCCGGGGTTTCTCCGGTGTTTCCCCCGCCCATGCCGGCGCTCGCTAGCCGTTCTTGCGGCCCCGCCGGACCATGGCCGACACCAGGCCGAGGCCGGCCAGGAGCATGCCGTAGGTCTGGGGCTCGGGGATCGGCGGCGGCGGCGAGCCCTCACCCCCGCCACTCGTGCCGGTGCCCTTGTCCAGGAAGGACATGGCGCAGCCGCAGACGTCGAGGTTCTCGATGGCGGTGAGCCGCAGCCCCACCCGCAGGAAGCTCTGGTTGGCCTCGTTGCCGCCGTTGAGGGAATTGACCACGTCGGTGAAGCTGTGGCCGCTGCGCAGGGCGGCGGCCAGGGTCAGGGATTCGCCGCCGGGAGCAGTGGAGTTGTTCACGCCGTTGGAGGCTGTGGGCGAGGTGGCGTTGAACTGCTGGGTGGTGGTGAAGTTGAAGGTCGGAATGCTGCCTCCCGGCAGGGGTGCGGGACTGACGCTGTGGAAGGAGACTTCGCCGGGGCTCTGGCTGGCGATGGTGACGTTGCTGAAGAGATTGGACGGGGTGTCGTCGAAGTACACCCCGGTCACGGCCGCGTTGATGCCGCCGGCGTTCCTGAAGGTGAACAGGGCCGTGTTGTCGCCACGGTCCGTCACGTCCATGGTCAGCTGGTTGCCCAGGTTGATCACCAGGTTCAGGCCGGCGGTATCCCGGGGTTCGATGATCGGGGTGAAGTTGTATTGGGCGGCGGATGCCGCCAGGGACATTCCCGAGAGTAGGGCGAGTCCCGCGAGTTTGGCTTTCATAAGAGGATTCCTGAATGAAGGCTTGAGGGAAATCCCCATGGCCGCCTTGCTGCCTGGCGGGGCGGCAGGAGGCCGGGGGCGGCGACAGCACGACAGGGACAGGAAGCGGCGAAGGCCGGCCCCGATGACGGGCCGGATTCGGTGGCGCTTCCGGACTGGCTGCGTGCCTCCCTAGGGCTGACGGGTGTTCTGCTCTCTCTATTCGATCGACCGGCAGGAAGTGCGACCGACGAGTCGAGTCCCTTCACTGGAGGAAGGGTGAAGCCGATGGTGCGGGAAGGAACGGGGATCGCCGCCCCCGGGCTGGGGGCGGCCGGCGTTGGCGTCGGTTCGGTCAAAGTCGGGAAATCCACGTCCTGTCCTGCGCTTTCAGTTTCATCGCCTGCTCGCATCGACTTTCTTAACTTAGGAACTATCGGGGGGCTGTCTCTACGGGCGAACCTGTAGTTGCTTATGGAGCTGGAATGAATTTCCCCCTAGGTGCTAACCGGTAGGCCCGGGGCGGGATGGAGACGATGCCCACGTCCTCGGCTTATTCCCCTGTCCAGAAAGGGCTGGGGATTTCTGCGGTCTTCTTTCTAGATTTGGGCTTGACAGTAGCCCTTAGCTACATACAATCCCTACGTCTATTACTTTAGTAGTACCCAGGGGGGCACGGTTGCGGCGTCTTTTGCCCGGCCAGTGTTTTTCGACTCTCCTCTCCAAGAAAAGAAAACCGCGCTTCGTCGGTCGCGCCAGCGACAGGGAGCCTCGTGCCGGACCGGCCGAGGTGGCGAAGCCGCCCAGTAGTCGAAATCGATTCCGATCCCTCCCCGGGACTGGCCCAATTTTCTTGGAGAAATCCAGTGTCTCGACGCATTGCCACGGCTGCGGCGCGGATCGCTGCGGCCTTCGCCGGCTGTCTGCTCGCCGCCGCATCCCTTCCGGCCTCGGCCATCACCCTGCCTGCGGGCAAGAGCCCCATCGCCGCCGGCGCCATTGCCAGGGCGGCCGTCCTCGAAGGCGAGCTGCAGGTCGAGGTGGCGGACTACCCGGACCGCACCGCCACCATCCACCATTTCCTCAAGACCGCCAGCGGCGAGCGCCATGAGCTGCGCTTCCGGGCGGGCCAGCTGCGCCAGCGCCTGCTGTCCGGCGCCCGGGTGCGGGTCAAGGGGCTCCTTTCCGACCACGTGCTGACGGCGGAAGCCAGCCCCACCCCCATCGGCCCGGCGCCCGCCGACGTGGCCGCCGCCATGCCCTACGCGGTCGGCGTCCAGAAGACGGCGGTCATCCTGGTCAATTTCCAGGACAAGGTGTCCTCGCCCCAGACCCCGTCGGCGGTGCAGAGCCTGGTCTTCGGCCAGGTGAGCAACTTCTACCTGGAAAACTCCTTCCAGACCACCTCGGTCAGCGGCAATGTCTTCGGCTGGTACACCATCCCGGTCTCCAGCACGAGCTGCGACCGGGACGCCATCAAGAACTACGCCCGCAGCGCCGCCACCGCGGCCGGGGCCGACCTCTCGCCCTATTCCCGCTTCGTCTACATCTTCCCGAACACCTCGGCCTGCAGCTGGGCGGGCTACGGGATGATCGGCGGCAGCCCGACCGACGCCTGGATCAACGGCTATTTCGACCGCCGCATCATCGCCCACGAACTCGGCCACAACCTCGGCCTGCACCATGCCCATAGCCAGGAGTGCGGCGGCACCTCGGTGGGCGCCAGCTGCTCCACCTCCGAGTACGGCGACCTGGTGGACACCATGGGCTGGGGCCTCTATGGTCATTTCAGCGCCTACCAGAAGGAGACCCTGGGCTGGCTCAACTATGGCGGCATGCCGCCCATCACCACGGTGCAGTCCAGCGGACGCTACGACCTGGTGCCCTACGTCGCCGGCACCGGCGGCGCCAAGGCCCTCAAGATCCTCAAGGGCACCAATGCCACTACCGGGGAAAAGACCTGGTATTACCTGGAGTACCGCCAGCCCACCGGCTTCGACAATGTCCTGAACGGCACCGGCAACCTGACCAGCGGGGTGCTGGTGCACACCGCCAGCGCCTCCGGCGGCGCCTTCCTCCTGGACATGACCCCGGGCAGCGACTACTCGTCCGAGTACAACGACCTCAAGGACGCCGCCCTCGCCGCCGGCAAGACCTTCACCGACTCGGCTGCCGGCATCACCGTGGACGTGCTGCGGGCCGACGCCACGGGGGCCACCGTCAACGTGTCCCTGGCCAATGGCGGCACCTCCACCGCCTGCACCCGGGTCAAGCCTTCGGTGGCCATTTCCCCGTCCCAGAGCAGCGGCGTCGCCCCGGGCACGGCGGTGCAATACACGGTGGCGGTCACCAACAACGACAGCGCCACCTGCGGCTCCTCCACCTTCAATCTGGGCAAGAGCGTGCCGGCCGGCTGGAGCGGCACCCTGGGGGCCGCGTCCCTAGCCATCGGCGCCGGCAGCGCCGCTTCCACCACCCTGGCGGTGACTTCCCCGGCCACGGCCGCCGGCGGCTCGTACACGGTCGGCGCCAGCGCCACCGGCGGGGCCAGTTCCCTGAGTGGCAGCGCCGCGGCCACCTACACGGTCAACGCCCCGGCCTACACCCTGAGCGAGAACGTCTCGGTGAGCCAGTGGAGCTACCCCCGGGGCAGCACGGTGACCACCGTATCCACCGTCAAGAGCAACGGCACCCCGGTGGCCAACGCCAGCGTCACCTTCAAGCTGACCAAGTCGAACGGCTACATGGTTTACTACACCACCACCACCGACAAGAACGGCCAGGCCTTCTTCCCGTACCAGATCTCGAGCAGCGACCCGACCGGGGCCTACCGCTCGGGGGCGACGGCCACGGCCAACGGGGTTTCGGCCTACACTTCGGTCAGCTTCACGGTGAAGTAATCAGGACACAATAAGGCGCCCGATCAGGGGGGTAGCAAAAAAGGGCGATGGGGGTGACTCCATCGCCCTTTCCTATCCAAACGCTGGTGCCGGTTCGACGGCCGTCGATGGCACGACTCCCTTTGTTCTTGTCTGTTGTTGGTCTTGCAATGCAGTTTAGGTAGATGGCGGGGCGGGCGGCAATAAACCCCATACCCCATTCGCAGGGGGTCCGCGGCATCCGGCCTCGGCGCCTCACTGGGGCCTGTAGGGGCAATGTGCGGGATTATGGGAATGGACGGAGACATCCCGGCAACTTTGTGGCCGGAAGGCTGTCTACGACGGCACAGAAATACGAACCCAGGGAGGCTGCCGTGACGCCCATGTACTTGGACCACTTCGGCATGGCAGCCGCGCCCTTCTCCATCGCCCCGGACCCGCGCTACCTGTTCATGAGCCAAAGGCACCGCGAAGCCTTGGCCCACCTGCTGTACGGGGTGAAGAGCGACGACGGCTTCGTGGTCCTGACCGGGGAAGTGGGCACCGGCAAGACCACCATCTGCCGTTGCCTCCTGGAGCAGTTGCCGGCCGACTGCGAACTGGCTCTCGTCTTCAACCCGAAACTGTCCGTCCTCGAATTGCTGGCCACCGTCTGTGAAGAATTCCGAATCCCGGTCCCTGAAACGGACCCGGGGGTGAAAGCCTACGTGGACCGCATCAACGCCTGGCTCCTGGGCGTCCACGCCCGGGGGCGGATGGCGGTGCTGGTCATCGACGAGGCCCAGAGCCTGGAGCCCGAGGTCCTGGAACAGATCCGCCTGCTGACCAATCTGGAAACCAACCAGCGCAAGCTGCTGCGCATCCTCCTCCTCGGCCAGCCCCAGTTGCGGGAGCTGCTGGCGCGGCCGGATATGGCCCAGCTCAGCCAGCGCATCGTCGCCCGCTACCACCTGGGGCCCCTGTCCCGCACCGACACCAAGGGCTACGTCGCCCATCGCCTGGCGGCGGCCGGCGCCAAGGGGGAGATCTTCTCCCCGGCCGCCCTCGACCGCCTCTACCGCCTGAGCGGCGGCACGCCCCGGCTGGTGAACATCATCGCCGACCGGTCCCTCCTCGGCGCCTATGTCCACGGCCGGGACCGGGTCGACGGGGCCACCGTGCTGCGCTCCGGCCGCGAGGTCCTGGGGGAGCGCCGCCGCGCCCGCGGCCCGATCCGGGCCGCCCTCATCGCCCTGGGCGGCCTGGGGAGCGCGGCGGCCCTGGTGGCCGGCTACCTCAACTACGATGCCGGACCGGCCGCTGCCCGGGCACCCCAGGCGGCCGTCGTGCCCGCTGCGGCCACAGTGCCGGTCGGCCTGGCGACCCCGGAACCTTCCCCGCCGCCGGCCGTGCCGGCAGTCCAGGCGGCTTCGCCCGACCCCGGGCCCGCAGCCGGGGCGGCGCCCCGCCCGCTGGCGAAGAAGCCCGCCGCCGACATCCTGCGGCCGGGCAGCCGGGGCGCCGCCGTCGAGCGCCTGCGCCACGACCTGGCCCAGGCCCTGGGCACCCCGGCGGCCGCATCCCCGAACCCGGTCTTCGACGCCGAATTGGCGGAGGAGGTCCGGCGCTACCAGGCGGCCGAGGGCCTGCCGATCACCGGCATGGTGGGCCCCCTGACCCGGGCACGGCTGGCCGAGGCCGCCAAGCCGGCGGAAGACCAGAAGAAGGAGCAGTGAGATGTCCTACATCCTCGATGCCCTGGTGAAAGCGGACCTGGAGCGCCAGCGCCAGGGCGTGCCCGGCCTGCACACCATCCAGGCGGGCCTGATGCCCGGCCCGGGCGCCCGGCGCCGCTGGCCGGTCGGGGTCGCCGCCATGGCGGTCGGCGCCGGCGTCCTGGCCCTGGCCTGGGAGCATTGGGCCCAGCATCCCGAAGCGGGTGCGACCCACACCCGGGAGCCCGAGCGGCAGCTGCCCCTGGCGGCTGCCGTGCCCGCCGTCCCGCCGCCCGTGGCGAGGGCGGCCAGCCCCGTGGTCTCTCGCGCTCCCGTGGCGGCCCGGCCGGCGGCCCCCGTCCGGGACTTGCGCCCGGAAGCCCGGCCGGCCAGCGTGGAAATGGCCGCCCCGGAAAGGAAAACCCGGCCGGATTCCCGGCTCTATACCATCGCCGAGCTGCCGCCGGCCCTCCAGCAGGAGGCCCGTAACATCACGGTGGCCGGCTTTGCCCAGGCCAGCGACGCCAACGAGCGCCTGGCCATCATCAACGACCGCGCCTGGCGCGAAGGAGAAGAAGTGAGGACAGGACTGAAGGTGGAACGCATTTCCAGCGACGGCGTCATCTTGAATCTGAAGGGCTACCGCTTTCGCAAGGGTGGCGCATGATCGGCAGGAAGCGGACATCGTGGTTGCTGGCAGCACTCTCCTTCATGGCCCTGGGCACCGCCGCGCGGGCTGACATCTACGGCTACATCGACGCCGACGGCACGGCCCATTTCAGCAACGTGCCCCAGGACAAGCGTTACACCCTGTTCATACGCACGCCCAAGACGGTGGCGCCGGCCGCGGCCGGGAAGCGCACTGCCGCGGCCGAACCCAAGGCGTCAGGCCCCCTGCGGGCCCGGCAGCAGGCCTACAGCGCCCAGGTCGCCAGCCTGGCCTCGGCCCTGCAGGTGGACGCGGCCCTCCTGCATGCGGTCATCACGGCGGAATCGGGCTACAACCCCCGGGCCCGCTCCGACAAGGGGGCCATGGGGCTCATGCAGATCATGCCGGACACAGCCAAGCGCTACTGCGTCAAGGACCCCTACGACCCGACCCAGAACCTGCGGGCCGGCTCCCAATACCTGCGGGACCTGCTGAAGCGCTACGACAACGATCCCAAGCTCGCCCTGGCCGCCTACAACGCAGGCGAAGGGGCGGTTGACCGCCACGGCCGCCAGATTCCCCCCTATCGGGAAACCCGGCTCTACGTACCGCTGGTGATGGGGCTCTACGAGCGCTACCGGAAAATGCCGGGCCTCATCAAGGCGGCGAGCGCGGAGGCGCCCCGCAGTCTGGAAGTGCGCTGCGGCTGATCAGGCCCTGAGGGCGATGGCCGCGGCCGGGCAGGGCGCCACGCAGGCGCCGCAGCCGGTACAGCGTTCGCCGTCCACGGCCGGCAGGGCGGGTCCTCCGAGGCGGGGGACGAAGCGGATGGCGGAGGCCGGGCAGGCGTCCTCGCAGCTGCGGCATTCGATGCCGCTCCGGGGCAGGCAGGCTTGGGAAACTGCCGGGGTCAGGCGCCAGGGCATCTCGCCCCGGACCAGGGCGCCGGTGCGGCAGGCGCCGAGGCAGGCGGTGCAGAAGGTGCATTCGCCGCGGCTGAAATCGACGATGGGGTAGCCGCCCTCATCCAGCTTCAGTATTCCTTGAGGACAGGTCCCGGTGCAGTCGCCGCAGCGGCTGCAGCGGTCGCTGAAAATCGCTTCGGGAAGGGCCCAGGGAGGGCGCAGGGGCGCTTCCTTGCGAAGGCGCCCGCCCAGGAAACCGCGGCGGCCGGCATCAACCACCGCGGGCGCTCCTTACTTGCCCGAGCGCAGCTTCTCGATGCTGCTCTTCAGCATCGTTTCCATTTCCGAACCCTCTTCCACCATGGGCAGGAGCTTCTCCCAGTAAGCGGCGGCCTCGGCCCGCTTGCCGGCCTGCATGGCGCCGACGCCGGCCATGAGCAGGACCTGGGAATTCTGGGGGTCGAGCTTGAGAGCCTGGTCGATGAGCTGCTGCGGCTTGCCCTGCATGCGGCTCTGGCTGCTCATGGCCAGGGCTTCGGCGTAGTCGGCCAGGAGGCCGGCGTCCTGCATGACGACGCTCTCGGCCTTGCCGTAGGCCTGCGCCGCTTCGGCGTAGCGGCCCATGGCCTTGTAGGAGCGAGCCAGCATGATCCAGCCCTGCATGTCGTCCGGGTTGGCCTTGAGGCGCTCGGCGAGCTTGGCCACCATGCCCTCGATCTGGGCCGGGGTGACCTCGGGGCGCGGCGCGGTGAGGGCGGGATTGAGGGCCCGGGGATTGCCCAGGAGGGTGTAGCCCACCACGGCCAGCACCGGCACCAGCACCAGCAGGGCGACAGCCGTCTTGCGGCTGGGCCGGTCGCTGGCGGCGGCCTGGCCCTCGGGCTGGACCTCTTCCAGGAGGCGGTGCTGGAGCTCGCGCTTGGCCTGCTCGAAATCGGCCTCGGCCAGGGTGCCTTCGGCTTTCTCCCGTTCCAGTTCGGCCAGCTGGTCGCGGAAGATGGCCAGGTTGGCAGCCCGCCGGTCGGCGGCGGAGACGGCGGGCTTGAGGCCCAGCCACAGGGGCGGCAGCAGGAAGGCGGCGGCGACGATGATGAGGAGCGTCGCGAAGACGGCGAATAGGGTCATGAATGCTTGGTTTCGTTCAGGAGGGCTTCGGCGCGCTTGGCGTCCTCGTCCGACAGGGGGGCGTCGTCGGTGATGCGCTGGTTGCGCTGCTTGAGGTAGCGGCCGAGGGCGACCAGGCCCACCAGCATGAGGGCCAGGGGACCGACCCAGAGGAGGACGGTGGTGGCCTTGAAGGGCGGGTTGTAGAGGACGAAGTCGCCGTAGCGGGCCACCATGAAGTCGATGATCTCCTTGTCCGACTTGCCGGCCTGGATCATGCCGCGGATTTCCCGGCGCAGGTCCTCGGCCAGCTCGGCATGGGAGTCGGCGATGTTCTGGTTCTGGCAGACCAGGCAGCGCAGCTGCTCGGACAGCTTGACGAGGCGCTTTTCGGCCACCGGGTCGGCGGCCAGGGGCGCCGCCTCGCCGGCGGGGGCGAGGTGGGCGGCCAGGGCCAGGCAGAGGGCGAGGAGGAGGCGCTTCACTTGGACAGCTCGCCGATCAGGGGCAGGATCTTGCCGCCCAGCACGTCCGGGGTGATGGGGCCGGTGTGCTTCATGCGGATGGTGCCGGTCTTGTCGATGACGTAGGTCTCGGGCACGCCGTAGACCCCGTAGTCGATGCCGACCCGGCCGTCCAGGTCGAGGACCGACAGGGTGTAGGGGTTGCCGTGCTGGGTCAGCCACTGGTCGGCGCGCTTCTGGGCCAGCTGCTTCTCTTCCTCGGGACCCATCTTGCCCATGTCGAATTCGCCGTCGCCGCGGACTTCCTTGTAGTTGAGTCCGACCAGGGGGACGCTGGCGCGCTTGGAGAATTCCACCAGCACCGGGTGCTCCTGGCGGCAGGAGACGCACCAGGAGGACCAGACGTTGAGGAGCCAGACCTTGCCCGCCATGTCCTTGGGCCCGAAGGTCTTGTCCGGGGTTGCCAGGACCGGCAGCGCGAAGGCGGGGGCCGGCTTGCCCACCAGGGGGGAGGGCACGTCCCGGGGATTCAGGTTGAGGCCGACGGCGAGGAAGACGACCAGGACGATGAAGCCCAGGAGGGGCCAGAGGAATCTGTTCATGCGGTTTGGGATGCGGCGGAAGAGGGAGTGGTGGTGGCGGCCGCCCGGGCCTTCACCCGGTAGCGGCGGTCGAGGAGGGCGAGGAGGCCGCCCAGGGCCATGAGGATGCAGCCGCCCCAGATCCAGTCGACGAAGGGCTTGTAGTAGACCCGCACGGCCCAGGCGCCTTCCGGCTTGTCCCGGTCGATGGGCTCGCCCAGGGAGACGTAGACGTCCCGCAGGAAGCCGGCGTCGATGGCGGCCTCGGTCATGGGCATGGCGGAGGAGTGGTAGTTGCGCTTCTCGGGGGCCATCTTGCGGTCGAAGCGGCCATTGACCAGGAGGTCGATGTCGCCCTGGGCGGCCACGTAGTTGGGGCCCTCCACCGCCTTCACGCCGTTGAACTTGAAGGTGTAGCCGGCGACGTTGACCGTGTCGCCCGGCTCCATCTTGACGTCCCGCTCGTCCTGGAAGCCGCCCACCATGGTGACGCCGACCACGAAGACGGCGACGCCGACGTGGGCCAGGTGCATGCCGAAGAAGTGGCGGGGCTGCTTCAGGGCGGCGGCCAGGAAGGACTGGCCGCCCCGGGTGTGCTGGACCCGCTCGGCGAAGTTCATGGCGGCGGTGATGACGATCCAGGCCGCCAGCAGCAGGCCCAGGCCGATCAGGGGCGTCCAGCTGCCGTAGGCGAAGGGCAGCGCTACCGCCACCACCGCGGCGGCCACGAGGGCCCAGCGCAGCAGGCGCGCCAGTTCGGGCAGGGAAGCCTCCTTCCAGCGGGCGAAGGGACCGACGCCCATGAGGAAGAGGACGGGCACCATCACCGGCACGAAGACGGCGTCGAAGTAGGGAGGGCCGACGGAAATCTTGCCGAGGCTGAGGGCGTCGATGATGAGCGGGTAGAGGGTGCCGAGGAGCACGGTGCTCGCCGCCACCACCAGCAGGACGTTGTTGGTGAGGAGCATGGACTCCCGGGACACCAGCCCGAAGCGCCCGCCCAGGCCGACCTTGGGGGCGCGCCAGGCGAAGAGGGCGAGGGAGGAGCCGATGACCACCACCAGGAAGGCCAGGATGAAGATGCCCCGGCGGGGATCGGTGGCGAAGGCGTGCACCGAGGTCAGGACGCCGGAACGGACCAGGAAGGTGCCGAGCAGGGACAGGGAGAAGGCGGAAATGGCCAGCAATACCGTCCAGTTCTTGAAGCTGCCGCGCTTCTCGGTCACCGCCAGGCTATGGACCAGGGCGGTACCCACCAGCCAGGGCATGAAGGAGGCGTTTTCCACCGGGTCCCAGAACCACCAGCCGCCCCAGCCCAGCTCGTAGTAGGCCCACCAGGAGCCCATGGCGATGCCGAGGGTGAGGAAGATCCAGGCGGCCGTGGTCCACGGCCGGGACCAGCGGGCCCAGGCGGCGTCCAGCTGGCCGGACAGGAGGGCGGCGACGGCGAAGGCGTAGGCCACCGAGAAGCCGACGTAGCCCATGTAGAGCAGGGGCGGATGGATGACCAGGCCCGGGTCCTGCAGCAGGGGATTGAGGTCGCGGCCTTCCTCGGCGCCGGGAATGAGGCGCTCGAAGGGGTTGGAGGTGACCAGGATGAAGAGCAGGAAGCCGGCCGCCACCAGGCCGAGGACGCCGAGGACGCGGGCCACCATGGTCTCCGGCAGCTGCCGGGAGAAGACCGTCACCCCCAGGGCCCACCAGGACAGCATCAGCATCCAGAGCAGCAGCGAGCCCTCGTGGCCGCCCCAGACGCCGGCGATGCGGTACTGCAGGGGCAGCAGGGAATTGGAGTGCTCGGCCACGTAGACGACCGAGAAATCGTTGGCGATGAAGGCCTGGGTCAGGCAGGCGAAGGCGAAGGTGATGAGCAGCGCCATGGCCCGGGCGGCGGGCCTGGCCATGGCCACCCAGGCCAGACGGTTGTTGTGGGCGCCGATGAGGGGCAGGGTCCCGAGGACGCCGGCGACCACCAGGGCGAGGATGAGGGCGAAATGGCCGAGTTCTGGAATCATGGGAGTCCTGTCGTGCCCTTAGTTGGCGCTGCCGGGCTTGGCGGGGGCGGCGCTGGCCGACTTGTCGGCGGCCTCGTCGGCAGCCTTCTTGGCGGCGGCCCGGGCATGGGCATCGCCCACGGCCTTGGCGGCTTCAGGCGGCATGTAGTTCTCGTCGTGCTTGGCCAGCACCTCGTTGGCGACGAAGGGGCCGCCGGCGGAAAGCTTGCCCTGGGCGACCACGCCCTTGCCCTCCTTGAAGAGGTCCGGGAGGATGCCCTTGTAGTTCACCGTGAGGTCGTTCTCGTTGTCGGTGACCACGAAGCTCACCGTCACGCCGTCCGCCTGCCGCTGCAGGCTGCCTTCCTTGACCAGGCCGCCGATGCGGAAGACCTTCTCCTTGGGCGCCTTGCCGGCCGCCACATCGGTGGGGGAGATGAAGAGGGCGATGTTGCTGTTCAGGGCGTTCAGGACCAGAGCAGCGATGACGCCGACGATGGCGAGGGCGCCGCCGATGAGGGCGAGGCGTTTGTGACGGGTTTTCATTCAGCAGAATTCCTTGAGGTGTTTACCGAGTCCGCAGTAGGGTTTCTGCGTAACTCGGCGTGCATTAGACGCTTCAGTCGGCGGATAGTTTCCTTCTTCCGCTTGGCGACCAAGAGGGGCTCGAGGACGAGGATGAGGGCGGTGACGCCGAAGGAGCCCCAGACGTAGCCGGCGTAGCCGCCCATGGCCAGGAAGTCGGACAGGCTGTTCCAGTAGATGGTCATTTGGTCTCTCCGGCCAGCAGTTCCTTGACCCAGTCGGTGTGGCGCTCCCGCTCCAGCAGGATGGTGCGCACCCGGGCGAAGGCGACGGCGATGGAGTACATCCAGAAGCACAGCGCCATGAGGAGCATGCCCCAGAGCATGGTGGAGGCCATGGACGGCGACTTGGTGAGCGAGACGGAAGCGCCCTGGTGCAGGGTGTTCCACCACTTCACCGAGAAGTAGATGACCGGCACATTGACCACCCCGACCAGGAGCAGCACCGCCCCGGCCTTGTCGGCCCGGCGGGGATCGTCGATGGCTGACTGCAGGGCGATGAAGCCGATGTAGAGGAAGAGGAGGATCAGTTCGGAGGTGAGGCGGGCATCCCACACCCACCAGGCGCCCCACATGGGCTTGCCCCACAAGGCGCCGGTCCACAGGGACAGGAAGGCCATGAGGGCCCCGGTGGGGGCCAGGGCGGTCGCCATCATGCCCGAGAGGCGGGTGTTGAAGGCGAGCCCGATGGCGGCCCAGAAGGCCATCACCAGGTAGATGAACATGGACATCCAGGAGGCCGGGACATGGATGAAGATGATGCGGTAGCCCTCGCCCTGCTGGAAGTCGGTGGGGGCCACCAGGAGCCCCAGGTAGAGGCCGGCCAGGCCGAAGAGCACCGCCAGGGCGGTAAAGGCGGGGATCAGCTTGCCGGCCAGGGGATAGAAAGTGGCCGGGGAGGCGTAGCGGTAGAGGCTCATTGTTTTCCTTGGGGCGGCGGCGCCGGGTTCTGGCCGGCGGGGGCGCCGACGGCCTTCTTCTGTTCCTCCAGCTTGGTACGCAATTCCCATGCCGCCGCCTCGGCCTTGCGGCGGAAGGGGTCGTCCTTGGGCGCCAGGTGGATGTAGGTCTCCATGGCCTGCATGGCGCCGAAGGTATCCCCCAGCCCGGCCAGGGCCTCGGCCAGGCCGAAGTAGGCGTTGACCTGGTTGGGGCGGAGCTCGGTGGCGGAATCGAAGAAATCCCGGGCGGCGGCGTACTGCTGCAGGCCGAGGAGGGCGTAGCCCAGGTTCACGTGGGCCTCCGGCATCTTGGGGGCGAGCTGGAGAACCCGGTGGAAGGCCGTGGCCGCGTACTCGTACTGGCCGGAATGGAGCATGGCCACGCCCTGCTTGAAGCGCTGGTCGATCTCGCCCCGCTTCTGGGATTCGGCATGGACGGCGGCGCGCATCCGGCCGCCGAAATCCGGCAGCCGGTCGGAAAACTCCAGGAACATCCCGCCCAGGACGACGAAGGCGGCGGTCAGGCCGATGGCGCGCCAGCGCACGTCGGCCGGCCGCCGGGGGGCGGGCTTCGGGGTTTCAGGCAGGGAACTCGAGGCTTCTTGGCTGGACATCGGGGGATTACCGGGAATACACGGCGACGGCCGAGATGGGGAAAAGCCGCTTCAGGAGCAGCACGGCAAACATGAGGATGCCGATGGTGGCCAGCAGCCCGCCGATGCCGAGGCAGATGCGGGAGACGGTCTCCACGCTCCAGGTCAGGGCCAGCTCCCCCGGCGTCTTGCGGGGAGCGCCCATGAGCCCGGCGCCGGCCAGGCCGGCCATCATCAGCAGCACGCCGTAGCCGTAGAAGCCGAGTTGCAGGCGGATGGCCCGGGGGCTGGGCGGCTCGATGCCGAGGCGCGGCAGGACGGCGAAGGCGGCCGCCATGAAGGCCAGGGTGACGGCGCCGATGGTGCCGTGGTAGTGGGCGGTGATCAGGGTGGTCTGGCCGTTGATGGCCGAGCCCAGGAGCAGGCCGGCGACGAAGAGCAGCAGGGAGAGCCCGAAGCCCGGCGCCGTCCCCCGCCCCCGGCTGCCGAGGAAGAGCACGAGGCCCAGGGCCAGGGGAGCCTCCCAGCTGGTCCACTGCATGAGCCAGGTGTAGGCGTCGGCGTAGGCGCCGGAATCCGGCGCCTGGAAGAAGGGGATGACCAGGGCCGCCAGCACCGGCGCGGCCCCCAGGGCGACCACGGCGGCCAGCCCCCGGACCGGCAGGCGGCGGGCG
>DATFAA010000072.1:0-4452 GCA_035255045.1 Rhodocyclaceae bacterium
ATCGCCCACGTCGATCATGGCAAGACCACCCTGGTCGACCAGCTTCTCCGCCAGTCCGGCACCTTCGCAGCCCACCAACACGTGGAGGAGCGGGTCATGGACTCCAACGACCTGGAAAAGGAGCGGGGCATCACCATTCTCGCCAAGAACACCGCGGTCGATTACCAGGGCATCCACATCAACATCGTCGATACCCCGGGGCACGCCGACTTCGGCGGCGAGGTGGAGCGGGTGCTGGGGATGGTGGACGGCGTCGTGCTGCTGGTGGATGCCGTCGAAGGCCCCATGCCCCAGACCCGTTTCGTCACCAAGAAGGCGCTGGCCCTGGGCCTCAAGCCCATCGTGGTGGTGAACAAGGTGGACCGGGACGGCGCCGATGCCGACAACGCCGTCAACCTGACCTTCGACCTCTTCGACAAGCTCGGCGCCACCGACGAGCAGCTGGACTTCCCCATCGTCTACGCCTCCGGCCTCAACGGCTGGGCCGCCATGGAACTGGATGCGCCCCGGGAGGACATGAAGCCCCTGTTCGACACCATCCTCTCCCACGTGCCGGCTCCCGATGCCGATGTCGACGCACCCCTGCAGCTGCAGATCGCCGCCCTGGACTACTCGTCCTATGTGGGCCGCATCGGCGTCGGGCGCATCAACCGCGGCCGCGTCAAGACCGGCCAGCAGGTCCTGGTCCTGTTCGGTACCGAGGAGGAAATGGCCGAGCACGAGCGCACCCCGGTCAAGGCCAAGATCGGCCAGGTCCTCGGCTACCAGGGCCTCAACAAGGTGGAGAAGGATGAAGGCCTGGCCGGCGATATCGTCCAGATCACCGGTATCGAGGACCTCGTCCTCGGCTGCACCGTGACCGACCCCGAGAATCCCGAGTCCCTGCCGCTCCTCAAGATCGATGAGCCGACCCTGTCCATGCAGTTCATGGTCAATACCAGCCCCCTGGCCGGTACCGAAGGCAAGTTCGTCACCAGCCGCCAGGTCCGCGACCGGCTGCACAAGGAATTGCTGACCAACATGGCCCTGCGCGTGCATGACACCGCCAACGGTGACGTCTTCGACGTGGCCGGCCGGGGCGAACTGCACCTCGGCATCCTGCTCGAGAACATGCGCCGGGAAGGCTACGAGCTGGCCGTCGGCCGGCCCCGCGTCGTGAAGAAGGTCGTTGACGGCGTCGAATGCGAGCCCTATGAGCTGCTGACGGTGGACGTGGAAGAGGAACACCAGGGCGGCGTCATGGAAAGCCTTGGCCTGCGCAAGGGCGATATGCTCGACATGGTGCCGGACGGCCGTGGCCGCGTGCGCATCGAGTACCGCATCCCGGCCCGGGGCCTGATCGGCTTCCAGGGTGAGTTCATGAACCTGACCCGGGGTACCGGCCTGATCAGCCACGTCTTCGACGAATACGCGCCGGTCAAGGAAGGCGGTGTCGCCGAGCGCCGCAACGGCGTCCTGATCTCCCAGGACAACGGCGAGGCCGTGGCCTACGCCCTGTGGAAGCTGCAGGACCGCGGCCGGATGTTCGTGAGCCCCGGCGAGAAACTGTACGAGGGCATGATCATCGGCATCCACAGCCGGGAGAACGATCTCGTGGTCAACCCGATCAAGGGCAAGCAGCTGACCAACGTCCGGGCCTCGGGCACCGACGAAGCCGTCCGCCTGGTGCCGCCCATCCAGCTCAGCCTGGAGGCCGCCGTCGAATTCATCGCCGACGACGAACTGGTGGAGCTGACCCCGAAGTCCATCCGCCTGCGCAAGCGCTATCTCACCGAGAACGAGCGCAAGCGGGCCGCCCGGGAAGGGGCATAAGCCTTCCTCCCGGCTTGACCATGAAAAAGCGGCCCGCCGGGCCGCTTTTTTTTTGGCCCCTGCCGGGGCCTGGGCTGCCAGGCGGGGTCAGCCGCCGGTCATGGACATGAAGCGGACCACCTGGGGCGCTTCCATCTGGTGGGTGAAGTCGTGGCCGTAGGGCTTGATGCCCATGCTTTCCATGATGGCCTGCCTGAGGGGGTCCGTATCCTCCGGGTGGGCCCGCAGCACAGGCAGGAGCTGGATGGCGTCGTTCTGGCCGAGGCAGGGATAGAGCTCGCCCTTGGCGGTGACGCGCACCCGGTTGCAGGTGTCGCAGAAGTTGTGACTGTGGGGGGAGATGAAGCCTACCCGCGTCTCGGTGCCGGGAATGCGCCAGTAGCGGGCGGGGCCGCCGGAGCTTTCGGTCGAGGCCACCAGGGTGAAGCGTTCGGCCAGGCGCTGCTGGGTCTCTTCCGAGGAGATGAAGGTGTGGCTGCGGCCGTGGATGTCGCCCAGGGGCATTTCCTCGATGAAGGAGATGTCCAGTTCGTGGTCGACGGCGTACTGCACCAAGTCCGCGAACTCGTCGTCGTTCATGCCGCGCATCATCACCGTATTGAGCTTGGTGCGGCGGAAGCCGGCCGTCCGGGCCGCCTCAATGCCCTTCAGCACTTTGACCACGTCGCCGATGCGGGTGATGGCCTTGAAGCGGTCGGGGCGCAGGGTGTCCAGGCTGACATTGAGGCGCCGCACGCCGGCCGCCTTGAGGGGGGCGGCGAAGCGCTCGAGCTGGGAGCCGTTGGTGGTGAGCACCAGGTTGTCGAGGCCGGGCAGGGTGCCGAGGCGCTCGATCAGCCACATCACATCCTTGCGCACCAGGGGCTCGCCGCCGGTGATGCGCAGCTTGTTCACCCCGAGCCCGACGAAGACCGAGGCCACCCGCAGGCATTCCTCCAGGCTGAGGACCTCCGAGCGGGGCAGGAAGGTCATTTCCTCCGCCATGCAGTAGGTGCAGCGGAAATCGCAGCGGTCGGTGATGGAGAGGCGCACATAGGTGATGCGCCGGCCGTACTTGTCCACCAGAGTGCCAGGAGCATGCTGGGCATGGCCGGCCAGGGTGGGTTGGACGCCATTCCAGTCGGGTGGTGCGCTTTCCGGTCTTAGGGTTTCGTTATGCATGGCTAGCGGCGGAGGTGGGTGAGGCTGTCGGCAGATTATGGGGGTTCCTTCGGCCAGCAAACAAGTGGAGAGATCAAAATTGAGGAAGTTCCGGGCCAGGCCCGCGGGCGGTGCCATCCCGCCTCCCATCTCCATGCCGACGCGATGGCATGGCGAATGACGGGTAAAATGAGCTCATTTCAGACGCTTGCAGGATCACCATGTTCGGATTCATGCGGGGCCGGCCCGATGCCACCGGCACCCATCGCCTCGGCAAGACCCCGCTTCTTGCCGGCCTGCGGGCAAGCGAACTCAAAATTATCGAAGCCTTTGTCCATGACCGCCGCTACCTGCCGGGAGAAGTCGTCTTCGACCAAGGTGAGGAGGGACAGGCGCTCTATATCGTGCTCTCCGGCCGGGTGATTATTTGCCAGCCGGGCCAGGTGGAGAGGCCGATTGCCGAGCTGGGGCCGGGTGAATTCTTCGGCGAGCTGGCCCTTCTGGACGATTCGCCGCGCTCGGCCCAGGCCAGGGCAGGGGAGCCGACCGAGGTGGCGGTGCTGTTCCGCGGCGATTTCGAGCGCCTGATGGAATCCCATGCCCACTTGGCGTCGCGCATCGCCATGCAACTCGCCCGCCATCTCGGCCAGCGCCTGCGCAACATGGTTGCCCGCCTGCCCGCAGAAGCGCTCGCCCAGTGATGGAGGACCATGCCGATTACCGGTCCGGCCCCATCGTCTGGGCCGCGACCATCGCCAGCACCTGCCTGCTGCTCTACCTGTTCCAGAAGGTGCTGTGGCTGGTGGTCCCGTTCATCCTGGCCCTAATCATCTATTACGCCCTGCTGCCCCTGAAGCTGCGCCTGGTGCTGGCGGGCTTCGGCCACGATGCCGCCACCGGCCTGGTGAGCGTTGGGGTCTTCGTGGGGTTGGCGCTGGTCCTGACTCTGCTCCTGCCCAAGCTGCTGACGGACGCTTCCACTTGGCAGGAGTCGGCTTCCCGCTACGTCGAGGGCGGCCTGAGCTTTCTTATTGCCACCTTCCGGCATCTGGAGGGCAGCGTCGCCATGCTGGCCCGTGCCCGCCTCAGCGAACAGCTGGCCGGCCAGATCGCCGAACTCGGCGACGACTTTTCCCGCAAATACCTGGCTACCATCGCCATGACCGTGGCGGCCTGGGCGCCGTCCTTGCTGCTGGCGCCCTTCCTGGCCTTCTTCATGCTGCGGGATGGCTGGCGCTTCAAGCGCTTCCTCGGGCAGGCGGTGCCCAATGCCTTCTTCGAGCGCACCCTCTGCCTCCTGGATCAAATGGACCGTACCGCCCGCTTGTATTTCGCGGGGCTCCTGGAACTGACGGTGCTCGACACCCTTTGCCTTGCCGGCGGACTGTGGCTGCTCGGCGTCTCGGCCCCCTTGCTCCTTGGCCTCATGACAGCGGTTCTGGCCTGGATTCCCTATGTCGGTTCGATCGTTGGCTGCGTGCTGGTAGTGCTGGTGGCGGC
>DATFAA010000073.1:0-2655 GCA_035255045.1 Rhodocyclaceae bacterium
GGTCCAGGGCCAACACCGCCTGCTCCAGGGCCTGCTTCGCCGCCCCCAGGGCCGGCCAGCTGCCGTCGTTCAAAAGGTCCGTCAGGGGACCGGCATCGGCGAAGTGGCGGTCGGTGGGCGCCCACACCCGGTAGGCCGCCACCCGTCCGTCCTCGATCCGCACCCCATGGGTCAGCACCCCGCGGGCGGTGAGGGTCTGGCCGACGCCCCAGCCCTCGCCGCCGGCCGCAGCCATCGGATAGGGCAAGCCGCCGGCCAGGGCCTGCGCCCCGGCGATGGCCTCCTGCAGGCGGGCCTGCCAGGCGGCCGCCACCGAGGCCGGCCGGGGGGCCGCCGGTTCCCCGCCGCGCCCGGCCCGCCAGTATGCAAGCCAGTCGCCGGGCGTCAATGGAGCCAGATCAAAAAGCATCGAATTTTCAGTGCATTCCAGCCGCTCCAGGCAGCGGGCGGCAAGGCTCTGGGATGGCCGCCGGCCCTTTTCGACCCAATCCTCCAGCCGGCAGCCGAGGAAGGTGGTCTCCAGCAGGTCCCGGGTGGCGGCGCCGAGCTGCCCGCCGCCGCGGGCCGCCCGCCAGGCGATGAAGGCTTCCTTGGCCTGGGGCAGCCCCAGGGCCAGGGGCCAGTCGAGGAGCAGGCGCCAGAGGTTTTCGTGCAGGGCTTCGGCCCACAGGGCGGGGGAATCGGCCGGGGGCAGGTCGGCGTCGGCGGCCGCCGCCAGGGCCGCCCGGGCCGCCGTCCCCTGGGCCTGGGCGCACAGGGTGTAGAGGTAAGGCACCGTCCTGGCCACGGCGGCCGGGGTCTGGCCCAGGAAAAGGCGGGTCACCGCCGGTCTTTCCAGCTGCACATCCAGGTCCGACAGTCGTCCTTCGGCGTAGCGGGCCGCTACCGACAGGCTGCCCACGGAATTCATCCCATTCCTCCCCCTAAAGGGTTATCCGATCCCACGTCCGCCACTATACCGGCTTGCCGCGCCGGCGCTCAGGTGTCTTCCCCACAAACGTACGTAATTCACCGTACGTTTTGATTCTGCTCAATCTGCCGCTAAACTTGCGCGCTCATAATTTAACGCTGATTTTTCGCGCTTTTTCCCCCTTAATGCTCGAAGCGGACAATCTGGAATGCGTGCGCGGCGAACGCCGCCTCTTCAAGGGCCTCGGCTTCCGGCTGCAGGCGGGCGAACTCCTTTACCTGCAGGGCCGCAACGGCGCCGGCAAGACCAGCCTGCTGCGCATGCTGATCGGGCTCCTGCCCCCGGAAAACGGCGAAATCCGCTGGCAGGGCCAGTCCATCCGCGCCCTGGCCGATGAATTCCGCAGCAACCTCTGTTACCTGGGCCACCACAACGCCATCAAGGAGGAGCTGACTCCTCTGGAGAACCTCATGGCAGCCGCCCGGCTGGCCGAGGAGGACCTCTCCGAGGACGAGGCCATCGACGCCCTCGAACAGGTGGGGCTGGCCGGCCGCGAGGACCTGGCCTGCAAGTACCTCTCCCAGGGCCAGAAGCGCCGGGTCGCCCTGGCCCGCCTGGTCAAGGAGAAGCGCCTCCTGTGGGTGCTGGACGAGCCCTTCGTCGCCCTCGACGTGGCGGCGGTGGAGTGGCTGGCGGGACTGATCGGCGCCCATCTCCAGCGCGGCGGCCTGGCCGTCATGACCACTCACCAGCCGGTGGACATCCCCGCCGGCGCCGTCAAGGAATTGCGGCTCTCCTGATGCTGAAAATCGTCGCTGCGGTCATCGGCCGCGACCTCAAACTGGCCATGCGGCGACAGGCGGACATCGTCTCCGCCCTCTTCTTCTTCGTCATCGTGGTCAGCCTCTTCCCCCTGGGCATCGGGCCGGAGCCGGACCTCCTCCGGAAGCTCGCCCCCGGCGTGCTGTGGGTGGCGGCCCTGCTGGCCACCATGCTTTCCCTGCCCCGCCTCTTCGCCGACGACCACCGGGACGGCACTCTGGAGCAGCTGGCCCTGGCCCCTCATCCCCTCGGCCTCGTGGTGCTGGGCAAGGTGGTGGCCCACTGGCTGGTTTCCGGCCTGCCCCTGGCCCTGCTGGCGCCGGTGCTGGGCCTGCAATTCGACCTCTCCGGCGACGCCCTGCTGGTGCTGACGGTGGCCATCCTCCTCGGCACCCCGGCCCTGTCCGGCATCGGCGGCATCGGCGCCGCCCTCACCCTGGGCCTGCGCGGCGGCGGCGTGCTGTTGTCCCTCCTGGTCCTGCCCCTGTATATTCCCGTACTTATATTCGGCGCCGGCGCCGTGGACGCCACCGTCACCGGGCTCGGGCCGAATGCCCACCTGTCCCTCCTTGCCGCCATCACCTTCGCTTCCCTCGGATTTGCCCCCTGGGCCGCCGCTGCGGCCCTCAAGATCGCCCTGGAATGAACGTCTATAAATACGCCTCCCCGGCCACCTTCTATCCCCTGGCCGGCAAGCTGATCCCCGCCTTTACCGCCCTGGCGGTGCTCTTCGGCCTGGCCGGCCTCTACCTGGGGCTCCTGGTGGCCCCCACCGACTTCCAGCAGGGCGAGGGCTACCGCATCATCTTCATCCACGTCCCGGCCTCCTGGATGTCCATGTTCATCTACCTGGTGATGGCCTTCTGGGCCGCCATCGGGCTCGCCTTCAACACCCGCCTCTCGGGCATGATGGCGACCGCCCT
>DATFAA010000074.1:0-14582 GCA_035255045.1 Rhodocyclaceae bacterium
CAGATCATGAACTGCCCCATCGGCACGGTGCGCTCCCGCATATTCCGGGCCCGCGAAGCGGTGGCCGCCAAGTTGCGTCCCCTCCTCGACACGGCTCCTGATCGCCGGTGGTAGGAGTGGAGAATCAGGTCAGTACGATCCGCGGCGTGGTGCGCGCCCTGGATGGCCGGGAGGCTGTCGTCGAAGTGGAGCAGGGCGGTTGCGGCCGTTGCCATGAGAAAGGCGGTTGTGGCGGCCAGCACCTCACCCAGATGTTCTGCGCGGGCAAGAAGACCTATCGAGTCGATAATCCGGGCGGGGCGGCCGTCGGTGAAACCGTCACCATCGCGATTGCCGGCGGAGCGGTGCGACGCAGCGCCAATTTGGCCTATGGCCTGCCGCTGCTTGGCGTCATTGCCGGAGCGGCCGTGGGCATGCAGGCCGGCGGCGATCCAGGGGCCATGGCAGGCGGTGGAGTGGGGCTCCTGATCGCCTGGATGCTGGTACGTTGGAAAATCGGTCACGGGACTGGAAATACGCAAATCCGCCCTTATATCGTGTCGCGTTCCCATTCCTAGCTGACCGGAGGTTCTGGCTTCCATGAAACGCGTACTGGCAGTTGTCTATTTTCTGCTCGTGACTTCGGTATCGGTGGCGCAGACCCGCGTCCTGCCCGATTTCACGGAGCTGGCCGACAAGCAGGGGCCGGCGGTGGTCAATATCAGCACCACCCAGGTCATCCGGGGGCGGGGCGCGATGCCGCTGCCCTTCGACGAAGATGATCCCATGTTCGAGTTCTTCAAGCGCTTCATGCCTCGTCAGCCGAACGGGGGCGTGCCGCGGGAATTCGAGAACAAGTCCCTGGGGTCGGGATTCATCATCAGCGGCGACGGTTACATCCTGACCAACGCCCACGTGGTCGAGGCAGCCGATGAAATCACCGTCCGCCTGACCGACAAGCGGGAATTCAAGGCCAAGGTCATCGGGGCCGACAAGCGCACCGACGTGGCGCTAATCAAGATCGATGCTGGCAATCTGCCGACGGTCCGTCTGGGCGACCCCAATCAACTCCGGGTGGGCGAATGGGTGATCGCCATCGGCTCGCCCTTCGGCTTCGACAACTCGGTGACCGCCGGCATCGTTTCCGCTAAGGGGCGTTCTTTGCCTCAGGAGAGCTACGTGCCCTTCATCCAGACGGACGTGGCCGTGAATCCCGGCAACTCGGGCGGCCCGCTTTTCAACATGCGGGGCGAGGTGGTCGGCATCAATTCCCAGATCTACAGCCGCAGCGGCGGCTACATGGGCCTGTCCTTCGCCATCCCCATCGACGTGGCCATGGATATCCAGAACCAACTGCGGGCCCATGGCAAGGTCAGTCGGGGCCGCCTGGGAGTGGTGATCCAGGAGGTGACCCGGGAGCTGGCGGAATCCCTGGGGCTGTCCAAGCCCGCGGGCGCCATCGTCAATGCCGTCGAGAAGGGCGGGCCTGCCGAGAAGGCTGGCCTGGAGCCGGGGGACGTCATTCTCAAGTTCGACGGCAAGGTCATCAACTCCTCCGGTGACCTGCCCCGTCTGGTGGGCAGCACCAAGCCGGGCACCAAGTCGACGGTACAGATCTGGCGCAAGGGCGCCACCCGGGATGTGTCGGTCACGGTCGGCGAGGTGCAGGAAGAGAAGGTTGCCGCCAGCAGCCAGAAGGGCAAGGGCAAGGCCGCCGGAGACCAGGAGGCCAACCGCCTGGGGCTGGTGGTCAGCGAGTTGACGCCGGATCAGAAGCGGGAGCTGAAGATCAACAACGGCCTTCTCATCGAGGATGTTCGCGGCAGCACCTCCCGTGCCGACCTGCGCCCGGGGGACGTCGTTCTGGCGGTGATAAGCAAGGGCGCCACCACCGAGGTCAAGACGGTGGAGCAGTTCAACAAGCTCCTGGCGCAGTTCGACAAGTCGGCCAGCGTCACGCTGCTGGTCCGGCGCGGGGACATGCAGACTTTCGTTACCATCAAGGGAATGAACGGTGGCCGTTGAACTGACTTTAATGAGCCGGGCCTGGTGCCATCTCTGCCATGACATGGAGGCGGCGCTGGCGCCCATCGCTGCCGAGTTCGGCGCCACGGTGACCGTGCTGGACGTGGATGCGGATCCGGAGCTGGAGAGCCGCTACGACGAGCTGGTTCCAGTCCTCCTCCACGGCGAGAACGAGCTGTGCCACTACTTCCTGGATGAGCCCAAAGTCCGTGAGTATTTGAGCGAAATCCGCTAAAATTCACTGTCTTTGGATCACGGGGCGCTGCAGCGCCCCTTTTTGCTGGCTCCCCATGGATCACATCCGCAATTTCTCCATTATTGCCCACATCGACCACGGCAAATCGACCCTGGCCGATCGCATCATCCACCTCTGCGGCGGCTTGTCGGACCGGGAGATGGAAGAGCAGGTGCTCGATTCGATGGATATCGAACGCGAGCGGGGCATCACCATCAAGGCCCAGACTGCGGCCCTCCATTACAAGGCCCGGGACGGCAAGGTCTACAACCTCAACCTGATCGATACCCCGGGGCATGTGGACTTCTCCTACGAGGTGAGCCGCTCCCTGTCTGCCTGCGAAGGGGCTCTGCTGGTGGTGGATGCCTCCCAGGGCGTCGAAGCCCAGACCGTGGCCAACTGCTACACCGCCATCGAGCTGGGGGTCGAAGTCCTGCCCGTCCTCAACAAGATCGACCTGCCTTCCGCCGATCCGGACAGCGCCCGCCAGGAGATCGAGGACGTCATCGGCATCGACGCCACCGAAGCCGTGCTGGCCTCCGCCAAGACCGGCGTGGGCGTCGAGGACATCCTGGAGGCGGTGGTCGCCAAGGTTCCGTCCCCCCGGGGCGATGCCGACGCTCCCCTCAAGGCGCTGATCATCGATTCGTGGTTCGACAACTACGTCGGCGTGGTGATGCTGGTGCGGGTGGTGGATGGCGAACTGAAGCCCAAGGACAAGATCCTCCTCATGTCCACCGGCGCCCAGCACCTGTGCGAGCAGGTCGGGGTGTTCACTCCCAAGTCCCAGCAGCGCCAATCCTTGCGCGCCGGGGAGGTCGGTTTCGTCATCTCAGGCATCAAGGAGCTGAAGGCCGCCAAGGTGGGCGACACCATTACCACCGTGGAAAATCCGGCCGCCGAGGCGCTGCCCGGCTTCAAGGAAATCAAGCCCCAGGTGTTCGCGGGGCTCTATCCGGTGGAGGCCAACCAGTACGATTCCCTGCGGGAATCCCTGGAGAAGCTCAAGCTCAACGACGCCTCCCTGCAGTATGAACCGGAAGTGTCCCAGGCCCTGGGCTTCGGCTTCCGCTGCGGCTTCCTGGGCCTGCTCCACATGGAGATCGTGCAGGAGCGCCTGGAGCGGGAATTCGACCAGGATCTCATCACCACGGCCCCGACCGTGGTCTACGAAGTGGTGATGCGTGACGGGGAAGTCATCCAGGTGGAGAACCCGGCCAAGCTGCCGGACCTCGGCAAGATCGACGAGATTCGTGAGCCGATCATCACCGCCACCATCTTCGTGCCCCAGGATTACCTGGGCAACGTCATCACCCTGTGCAACCAGAAGCGCGGCAACCAGGTGGACATGCATTACCACGGGCGGCAGGTGAAGCTGGTCTACGAAATGCCCATGGCCGAAGTGGTGATGGACTTCTTCGACAAGCTCAAGTCCTGCTCCCGGGGCTACGCTTCCCTGGACTACGACTTCAAGGAGTACCGGGCGGCCGATGTGGTCAAGCTCGACATCTTGATCAACGGCGAAAAGGTGGACGCCCTATCCCTCATCGTGCACCGGGCCAATTCCCAGTACCGGGGCCGCGAGCTGGCCAACAAGATGCGCGAGCTGATCCCCCGCCAGATGTACGACGTGGCCATCCAGGCCGCCATCGGCTCCCACATCATCGCCCGGGAGAACGTCAAGGCCCTGCGCAAGGACGTTCTGGCCAAGTGCTACGGCGGCGACATCACCCGCAAGAAGAAGCTGCTGGAGAAGCAGAAGGCCGGCAAGAAGCGCATGAAGCAGGTGGGCAGCGTCGAGATTCCCCAGGAAGCCTTCCTGGCCGTGCTGCGCGTCGATAACTAAGAAGAGAAAAACCCGATGAACTTTGCCCTGATTCTTTTTGTTCTGCTGGTGGTCACGGGCGTCCTTTATGCGGTCGATGTCCTGAAATTCCGCAAACTGCGCGCCAGGGATGCGAAGGAGCCCCTGTGGGTGGAGTGGGGAGCCAGTTTTTTCCCGGTCATCCTGGTCGTTTTCGTGCTGCGCTCCTTCGTCGTCGAGCCCTTCAAGATTCCCTCGGGCTCCATGATTCCGACCCTGCTGGTGGGCGATTTCATCCTGGTCAACAAGTTCACCTACGGCATCCGCCTGCCGGTGATCAACAAGAAGGTCATCGACGTCAATTTGCCCAAACGGGGCGATGTGATGGTCTTCCGCTACCCGGAGGATCCTTCCCTCGACTATATCAAGCGGGTGGTCGGCCTGCCCGGCGACCGGGTCGCCTATCAGAACAAGCGCCTCACCATCAACGGCCAGCCGGTGGACGTGAAGCGGATCGGCGACTACCTGCATCCCGAGCGCCTCTACTACTCCGAGCAGTACGTGGAAAACCTCGGCGGCGTCGAGCATCGCATGCTCAACGACGCCGATGCTCCCGCCTTCGTTCCCGATACCGTGCCTTTTCCCCACCGGGAGAATTGCATCTACAATCACTCCGGCGTCATTTGCACGGTGCCCCCCGGCCACTATTTCATGATGGGGGACAATCGGGACAACAGCCGCGACAGCCGCGTCTGGGGCTTCGTGCCCGAAGAGAACATCGTCGGCAAGGCTTTCTTCATCTGGCTCAACTTTGGTGATTTCAGCCGGATCGGTTCTTTCCGGTAAGGGAGCGAATAATGAAAAATCAACGGGGTTTCAGCTTGTCTGGGGTGATGGTGTGGGGCGTCGTGTTCATCCTCGTCGCGGTCCTCGCCATGAAGGTGGCGCCCTCCGTCATCGAGTACTACAAGATTCTCAAGGACAGCAAGGCGGTGGTCGAACAGGCGCAGCCAGGAGCCACGGTGGCGGACGTGCGCAAGGCATTCGCGAGATTTGCCGAGATCGATTACCTGGAGTTTTCCCCAGACCAACTCGATATCTCCAAGGAGAACGGCCAACTCGTCGTCTCCTTCGATTACGAAAAGCGCATCCACCTCTTCCGCAATGTCAGCCTGGTCATCGAGTACCAGGGCTCGACCGCCCCCGGCGGCTAGGAGTAATGAGTCTATCCAGTCTTACCAGGGCCATCGGCTACCGTTTCGCTGACGAGGCCCTGCTGCTCAACGCGGTGACCCACCGCAGCCACAGTTCCCCTCACAACGAACGGCTCGAATTCCTCGGGGACGGCGTTCTCAACTGCGCTGTCGCCGCCGAGCTCTACCGCCGCTACCCCGAACTGCCGGAAGGGCAGTTGTCCCGGCTGCGGGCCCATCTGGTGCGCCAGGAGAGCCTGCACAAGCTGGCCCTGAGCCTGCGTCTCGGGGATTTTCTCCGCCTCGGGGAGGGGGAGATGAAGAGCGGCGGGCACCAGCGGCCGTCCATCCTGGCCGATGCCCTGGAAGCCATTTTTGGCGCCATCTACCTGGACGGCGGCTACGACGCCGCCCAGCAGACCATCCAACGGCTCTATTCCGCCATGTTCGACGAGCTGCTGCCCGGCCAGAGCATGAAGGACGCCAAGACCCGCCTGCAGGAATGGCTCCAGGGCAGGAAGAAGCCGCTGCCCCGCTACGTCGTCCTGGAAACCACCGGGGCCGCCCATAGTCAGCAGTTCAAGGTGGCCTGCGAAGTCGAGAGCTTCGGCGTCCGGGAGATCGGCGAGGGCGGCAGCCGCCGCCTGGCCGAACAGGCCGCCGCCGAAAACGCCCTGAAAGTGCTCAACGCATGAAAAATATCCGCTCCGGCTACATCGCCATCGTCGGCCGTCCCAACGTCGGCAAGTCCACCCTCCTCAACCATCTGGTGGGGGAGAAGATCAGCATCGTTTCCCGCAAGGCCCAGACGACCCGGCACCGCATCACCGGCATCCTGACCAACCCGGATGCCCAGTACGTCTTCGTGGATACGCCGGGCTTCCAGACCCGTTTCTCCAATGCCCTCAACCGGGCCATGAACCGGGGCGTAACCCAGACCCTGGTGGATGTGGACGTGATCCTCTTCGTCATCGAGGCCGGCCATTTCGACGCCCGGGACCGGGCGGTCATGAAGCTCCTGCCGCCGGACATCCCGGCCATCCTGGTGGTCAACAAGACCGATCGCCTCAAGGACAAGGCGGCGCTGCTGCCTTTCCTGGCCCAGGTATCCGCCGAACATGACTTCGCCGCCGTGGTGCCGGTGAGCGCCGCCAAGGGGCGGCAGACCGACCAGCTCCTGGCCGAGGCCCGCAAGCACCTGCCCAACGAAGGGCTGCTCTTCCCAGAGGACGAGCTCACCGACAAGAGCGAACGGTTCCTTGCCGCCGAATACATCCGCGAGAAGCTCTTCCGCCTCCTGGGGGACGAATTGCCCTACAACGCCGCGGTGGAGATCGAGAAATTCGAGCAGGAGGGCAATCTGCGCCGCATCTACGCGGCCATCGTCGTGGATCGCGAAGGCCACAAGGCCATCGTCATCGGCAAGGGCGGCGAGTCCCTCAAACGCATCGCGAGCGAAGCGCGGCAGGACATGGAGCGCCTGTTCGACGGCAAGGTCTACCTGGAAATCTGGGTCAAGGTGAAATCCGGCTGGGCCGACGACGAACGTCTCCTGAAGAGCCTCGGCTACGAGTAAACGGCGATGCAGCGGCAGAAAGTCGACGCCCAGCCTGCCTACGTGCTCCACACCTATCCCTTCCGGGAAACCAGCCTGATCGTCGAAGCCTTCAGCCGGGATTTCGGCCGCCTGGCCCTCCTGGCGAGGGGCGCGCGCCGCCCCCGCTCTAATTTGCGCGGCCTGCTGATGGCCTTCCAGCCCCTGGAGCTGAGCTGGGCCGGCAAGGGCGAAGTGCTCACCCTGATGAAGGCCGAATGGCAAGGCGGGCAGCCGCTGTTGAAGGGTGAGGCGCTCTTCTGCGGCTACTACCTGAACGAACTGCTGGTCCATCTGCTGCCCCGGGAGGATCCCCACGAGCGGCTGTTCGGGCGCTACACGGCCATGCTGGCCAGCCTCGGCAGCGATCCCGAAGGCAAGGTGTCGGAACCGGACCTGCGCAGCTTCGAGAAGGCGCTGCTGCAGGAACTGGGCTACGGCCTGACTCTGGACCGGGACAGCGAAGGCCGGGCGGTGGAGCCGGATGCCTTCTACAGCTATCAGATCGAACAGGGACCGGTGCGCCAGGGACCGGGCGGGCAGGGGGGGCAGCCGGTCAAGGGCCAGACCCTGCTCGACCTCGGTGCCGAGCGCTTCACGGACCCGCGGACCCGGATGGAAGCCAAGCAACTCATGCGTTCGCTCATGGCCTATTATCTGGGCGGCGTGGAACTGGAAACACGGAAAATCTTCAAGGAGCTGCAGGAACTATGATCGAGCTGGGCGTCAATATCGACCACGTTACCACCATCCGCCAAGCCCGCCGGACCTATGAGCCTGACCCCGTATGGGCGGCGGTGGAGGCTCATCTGGGCGGTGCCGACGGCATCACCGTGCACCTGCGGGAAGACCGCCGCCACATCCAGGACGAGGATGTCCGGCGCCTGCGGGACCTCACCCAGATCAAGCTCAACCTCGAAATGGCGGCGACCCAGGAAATGGTCGGCATCGCCTGCCGCCTCAAGCCGGAAATGGCCATGCTGGTGCCCGAGGGCCGGCACGAGGTGACCACCGAGGGCGGCCTCGACGTGGCCGGCCAGGAAGCACAGCTCAAGGATGCGGTGGCCAGGCTGGCGGACGCCGGCATCGTCACCAGCGTCTTCATCGACGCCGACGTGGCCCAGGTGGAGGCTGCCGCCCGTATCGGCGCCCGGGTCTGCGAAATCCACACCGGTCCCTATGCCCACGCCTTCCATGCCAAGGGCCGGGATGCCGAAGCTCCCGCCGTACTGGCGGAGCTGGACAAGGTGCGGCAGGCCGGCCGCGCCATCCGCCAGCTGGGGATGCGCTTCAACGCCGGCCACGCCCTCAATTACTACAACGTGCAGCCGGTGGCCCGGCTCCACGGGGTACGCGAACTGCACATCGGCCACGCCATCGTCAGCCGCGCCGTCTTCGTCGGCCTGCGGGAGGCGG
Source organism: Rhodocyclaceae bacterium (assembly GCA_035255045.1). Taxonomy (GTDB): domain Bacteria; phylum Pseudomonadota; class Gammaproteobacteria; order Burkholderiales; family Rhodocyclaceae; genus JAGTRP01. The sequence goes on from DATFAA010000074.1 coordinate 8,247, forward strand.
TGCGGGAAATGAAGCAGTTGATGCGGGAAGCCGCCGAACTGGGCGAATGATCCACGGCATCGGCACCGACATCGCTGCCGTCGCCCGGCTGCGCGCCCTCTGGGAGCGGCACGGGGAGCGGGCCGTGGAGAAGATCCTGGCCCCGGCCGAGCGCGGGGATTTCGATGCCGCCCCGGACAAGGGGCGCTTCCTCGCCAAGCGCTTCGCCGCCAAGGAAGCCTTCGCCAAGGCCCTGGGCACCGGGGTCCGGGCGCCGGCGACCCTGCCTGCCATCGCCGTGATCCATGACCCGGCCGGCAAGCCGGCCTTTGCCTACGGGGACGAGCTGGCCACCCTGGTCGCCGGCCAGGGACTGGTCGCCCATCTGTCCATCAGCGACGAAGCGGACTACGCCGTCGCCTACGTCATCCTGGAACGCCCATGAAACAACTCCCCCTCGGGCCGCTGATGATCGACATCGCCGGCACTGCCCTGACCGACCTGGACCGGGAGCGGCTCTGCCATCCCCTGGTCGGCGGCATCATTCTCTTCACCCGTAATTTTTCCGATGTGGAGCAGCTCGAGAAGCTGACCGCCGAGATCCGGAGCCTGCGGGGTCCCAGCCTGCTGATTGCGGTGGACCACGAGGGCGGCAGGGTGCAGCGCTTCCGCAGCGGCTTCACCCGGCTGCCGGCCATGGCCGCCCTGGGGGCGGCCTGGGACAAGGACCCGGAGGCAGCATTGGCGCAGGCCCGCCAGGTGGGCTACGTCCTGGCCGCCGAGTTGCGGGCCCGGGGCGTCGACCTTTCCTTCACGCCGGTGCTGGACCTTGACTACGGCTGCTCCACTGTCATCGGCAACCGCTCCTTCCATCGCAGTCCGGAGGTGGTCACCAAGCTTGCCGGCGCCCTCATGGAAGGGCTGCGCCAAGCCGGCATGGCGGCCTGCGGCAAGCATTTCCCCGGCCATGGCAACGTGGAAGCCGATTCCCATGTCGCCATCCCGGTCGATCCGCGCTCCCTGGAATCCCTCCAGGAAGACATCGCCCCCTACCGCAAGCTTGCGCTCGATGCGGTCATGCCGGCCCACGTCACCTATCCTGCGTTTGATGATAAGACTGCCGGATTTTCAAATAAATGGATCGACTATTTGAGAAATAACGTGAGGTTCGACGGGGCTATTTTCAGCGATGACCTGTCCATGGAAGGGGCCAGCGTCGTCGGCGGCGTCATCGAACGGGTCGAGGCCGCCTACCGGGCCGGCTGTGACGTGCTGCTCCTGTGCAACGCCCCGGATTCGGTGGGCGAGGTGCTGGAGAAGTGGCGTCCCAATGCCGATCCGGTCCGGGAAGCCGCCCGCTGCCGGCGCATCGAGAAGCTGCTGCCGACGGGGCCTGCGACCTCCTGGCAACAACTGGTTGCCGATCCTGCTTACCTGGCTGCCGTGCAGACCACCGCGGCGCTGGTGGCCTGAAAAAACAAAGGGCAGCCGAGGCTGCCCTTTCTTGCATCTATCCCGGAAAGCTTACTTGACGCGGGAACGGTACTCGTCGGTGCGGGTGTCGATTTCGATCTTGTCGCCGATTTCCACGAAGGCCGGGACCGGCAGCTCGAAGCCGGTGGCCAGCTTGGCGGGCTTCATGACCTTGCCGGAGGTGTCGCCCTTGACGGCGGGCTCGGTGTAGACCACTTCGCGCACGACGCTGTTGGGCAGTTCCACGGAAATGGCCTTGCCGTTGTAGAAGACCACTTCGCAGGGCAGGCCGTCTTCCAGGTACTTGAGGGCGTCGACCATGTTCTCGGCTTCGACTTCGTACTGGTTGTACTCGGCGTCCATGAACACGTACATGGGGTCGGCGAAATAGGAGTAGGTCACTTCCTTCTTATCGAGGATGACTTGCTCGAATTTGTCGTCAGCCTTGTAGACGGCTTCGGAGGCGGCGCCGGTCAGAAGGTTCTTGAGTTTCATCTTGACGACGGCGGAGTTGCGGCCGGACTTGTTGTACTCGGCCTTTTGCACCACCAGCGGGTCGCTGCCGACCATGATGACGTTGCCGGAGCGGAGTTCTTGAGCGGTCTTCATTCTGGATGTCCCAAAACCTGAAAATAGAAAAACGTAAAATTATAACTTATCGGAACAGAATTTGACGAGGCTTGCGGCCAAGTCGTTCTGCTTGGCCAGGGCCTTGGCCCACTGCCCTCCGTGGCGCTGGAGGAGGGTGCGTTGGGCCGCGTAGGCTTTCCAGGCCGCCGACAGGCCGTGGCCGCGGTTCCAGGCATGGAAGAGGTCCGTGACGGCCGTTGCAGCGGGAGCGGGCAACCGAGCTGTGTAGTGGGCGAGGAAGGCGTCCAGCTTGACCATGTGGGCTTCGTCCTCCTGGGGATAGATGTGCCAGACGAAGGGTCTGGCCGCCCATTGGGCCCGGACGAAGGAATCCTCGCCACGCACGAAATTGATGTCGCACTGCCATAGCAGGCGGTCGAAATGGGGCTGGGGCACGAAGGGGGCCGGCACCACCTCCAGATTGCCGATACGCGATGGCCCGTGGTGTCCCAGGTGGTGCTCCACGGCCGCTCGCGGTTGGCCCGGGGGAACGTGGCAGCGGACTGCCTCCTCGCCGGATGACCAGACATCGAGCAATTCCCCGACCGGCGCGCTGTCATAGCAGAACAGGCTGACCTCGATGAGGTCCCGGCTGGGCTGACTGGCGGCAAAGCCCTCACGCTCCCTGAACAGTCCCGCTTCCCGCAGCAGTCCGCCGGTTCTGGCGGTGAAGCCCGGGAAGAAGAAATACTTCATAAGGGGCAGGCCGGGGTGGGGCGAGCCCAGGCCATGGCAGTCCTCCACCCAGGGCTCGGCCGACAGGTATTCGAGGTTGATCCAGCAGGGCTGGCGGCTGCAGCGGGCCATGGCGTGGAGATAGGTTTCTGGCAGGTCGCAGGCAAAGGCCTCGATAACCACGTCGGCGGGGTCCGCCGGCGGAAACGGATCGGCCCAGTGGCAGACTTCGACCCCCTCGGCCACCTGTTCGGGCAGTGCGGGATTGAAATCCGGGCAGAGGATGGCGAGGGCCACCGGGTCATCGACCCAGAGGCGGACCGCGAAGCCGTATTCGGCCTTGAGTTGGCGCGCCAGCCGCCAGCACACGCCGATGTCGCCGTAATTGTCGATGACGCGGCAGAAGAGGTCCCAATGTGGCTGCATGGCCGCCATGTTAACATCGTCCAATGAGTACATTCGTCCATCCCGCCAATTGCGTCGCCTGTCCCCGCCTGGCTGAGCACCTGGCCGCCATCCGCCATCGCGAGCCCACCTGGCACGCCCACCCCGTCCCGCCCTTCGGCGACATCGCCTCCCGCCTGCTGGTGGTGGGCCTGGCCCCCGGCGAGCGGGGAGCCAACCGCACGGGCCGGCCATTCACCGGCGACGTGGCCGGCGAGCTCCTCTATCCGGCCCTGCACCGCTTCGGATTTGCCAGCGTGCCCGAGCCCCTGGATGCCAGCGGCTGGGCCAATCCGGCCATGCATCTGACCGACGCCCGCATCACCAATGCGGTGCGCTGCCTGCCGCCGGCCAACAAGCCGACAACGGCGGAAATCCGCCAGTGCAACGTCTACCTGAAGGCGGAGATCTCCGCCATGCCAGAGCTCAAAGCCATCATCGCCCTGGGGGCCATCGCCCATCAGGGCATCCTGTGGGCCTACGGGCAGAAGCCGAAGGATTACGTTTTCGGGCACAACGTCCGGCACACCCTGCCGGGCGGCGTCGTCCTCTTCGACAGTTACCACTGCAGCGGCTACAACTGGCGTACCGGCCGCCTGACCCGGGAGAGCTTCGAGGCGGTCTTCGAGGCCGTTCGCCAGCATCTGGATCGATGAGCTTCGACGCCAAGGCTTTCCTGGCCACGCTCCCAGACCTGCCCGGCGTCTATCGCATGCTGGGGGAGGACGGCGCGGTGCTGTACGTGGGCAAGGCCAAGAACCTGAAGAAGCGGGTCTCCTCCTATTTCCGGGAGAATCTCTCGAGCCCGCGCATCGCCCACATGGTGAGCCAGATCGCCACCATCCAGACGACGGTGACCCGTTCCGAGGCGGAAGCCCTGCTCCTCGAGAACAACCTCATCAAGTCCCTGGCGCCCCGCTACAACATCCTGTTCCGGGACGACAAGTCCTATCCCTACATCGTCCTGACCCGGGGCAAATACCCGCGCCTGGGGTTCTACCGCGGCAACCCGGATCGCCGGGCCGATTATTTCGGGCCTTTCCCGTCCAGCTGGGCGGTGCGGGACAGCATCCACCTCCTGCAGAAGATGTTCCGCCTGCGCACTTGCGAGGACACCGTCTTCGCCAACCGTTCCCGTCCCTGTCTGCTCTACCAGATCAAGCGCTGCAGCGGACCCTGTGTCGACCTGATCTCGCCGGAGGCCTACGCCGCTGACGTCCAGTTCGCCGCGCTCTTCCTCCTCGGCAAGCAGCAGGAGGTCATCCGGCGGCTGACCGAATCCATGGACGAGGCCTCCCAGTGCCTGGCCTTCGAGCAGGCCGCCCTGTACCGGGACCAGATCCAGTCCCTGCGCCAGGTTCAGGAAAAGCAGTACGTCTCCAGCAGCAAGGGAGAGGACGCCGACGTCATCGTGGCCATCCGGGAGGGCGGGCAGCTGTGCGTCAATCTCGCCATGGTGCGGGGCGGACGCCATCTTGGGGATCGTCCCCAGTTTCCCTCCAACGCCGGGGACATCTCGCCGGCGGAGGGGGTGGCCGCCTTCCTGCTGCAGCACTACGCCGCCCATCCGGCCCCGTCCCGCATCCTGGCCAACCCTCTGCCGGCTGAGGAAGAGGAGGGCGAGGCAGCCGCCATGCTGGCGCAGCTGGTCGGTCGTGCGGTGCCCATCCAGGAAGCCCGGGCCGTAACCCATCGCATGTGGATCGAGATGGCGGTGCAGAACGCCCGCCTCGCCATCGCCGCCCGCAGCCAGGCCACCGCCCTCCAGGAGCAGCGCCTGGCGGCCCTGCAGGACGCCCTCGGGTCGGCGGACCCGCTCCAGCGCATCGAATGCTTCGACATCAGCCATACCCAGGGGGAAGCCACCATGGCCTCCTGCGTCGTCTATCACGGCAACGGCATGCGCAAATCGGAGTACCGGCGCTACAACATTCGGGACATCCAGCCCGGCGACGACTACGCTGCCATGCGCCAGGCCGTCACCCGCCGCTATGACAGCCTGGCGGAAGGGGAGGGCACGGCGCCGGACCTCATCCTCATCGACGGCGGCAAGGGGCAGGTGGGGTCGGCATGGTCCGCCCTGGCCGACCTCGGCCTCACCGGCATCCCGATGCTGGGCGTGGCGAAGGGCGAAGAGCGCAAACCCGGGCTGGAAACCCTCATTTTCCCGGACGGAAGGGAACCGCTACAATTGCCGCCGGAACACCCGGCCCTGCATCTGATTCAGGAGATTCGCGACGAAGCCCACCGGTTTGCCATATCCGGCCATCGTGCCCAGCGCGCCAAGGCGCGCAAGACATCGACATTGGAGAGCATCCCCGGTGTCGGGCCGGCCCGGAGAAAGGCCCTGGTCGCCCAGTTCGGCGGACTGCAGGGCGTCCTGGGGGCGAGCATCGATCAACTGGCGGCGGTACCTGGCATCGGTAGGGAACTGGCCGAAAAAATATACGCCGCATTGCACTAATGCCATTTAACTTACCTATCCTGCTGACCTGGCTGCGCATCGTGGCCATACCGCTGCTGATCGCGGTCTACTACTTGCCCGACCCCTGGCTCACTCCCCACGAGCGCAACCTGGCCGCCACCCTGATCTTCATCGCGGCGGCCCTGACCGACTGGGCCGACGGCTACCTGGCCCGGCGCCTCAACCAGACCTCGGCCTTCGGCGCCTTTCTCGACCCGGTGGCCGACAAGCTCATGGTGGCGGCGGCCCTCATCGTGCTGGTGCAGCTGGATCGGGTGGATTCCATCGTCGCCACCATCATCATCGGGCGGGAAATCACCATCTCCGCCCTGCGGGAATGGATGGCCAAGATCGGCGCCTCGAAGAGCGTGGCGGTCTCCATGCTCGGCAAGATCAAGACCACGGCCCAGATGACGGCCATCCCGCTGCTGCTGTTCCACGCCCCTCTGCTCGGCGGCGACACCATGCGTTATGGAACCTGGCTGATCTGGATCGCGGCCCTTCTGACCCTCTGGTCAATGGGATATTACCTTCGCATGGCCTGGCCGGAGATCGCGCAACGGAGCGGGGATCGCGGTTGACAATATTCCGACAGGCTCTATAATGCGCGCCTGTTCGACGCGGCAGTAGCTCAGTTGGTAGAGCGCAACCTTGCCAAGGTTGAGGTCGAG
>DATFAA010000075.1:0-27930 GCA_035255045.1 Rhodocyclaceae bacterium
GGGCCTCGTCGGCCAGCCGCCGGGTGATGTCCCGGAAGGAGAAGACCCGGCCGATGGGGCGGCCGCGGGCGTACTGGGGCAGGGAAACCCGCTCCAGGACGCGGCCGCTGCGCAGCACCACCAGGTCGGTGGCCTCCAGCAGGGGCGAGTGGCCGAGGGCCTGGAGCCGCTCGCCGTAGCCCTCCGCGTCGAGGACGTTCCGGGCCAGCCAGGCGTGGACGGCGGCGTCGTCCCGGCAGGTCATGAGCTCGTCGGGCAGGTCCCAGAGCTCGGCGAAACGCTGGTTGTAGCTGCGGATGCCGCTGTCCAGGTCCACCACCAGGATGCCGTCGGCGGTGGACTCCAGGGTGGCGCGCAGTTCGGCGACGATCTTCTCCAGCTCGTCCTCGACCCGGCGCCGATCGCTCTGGTCATTGATCCCGACCACGTACACCAGGGTCCCGCTCTCGGGCATGACCCGGCTCACCCGCCGGTCCACGTGCATGATCGAGCCGTCGAGGCGGCGCAGCATGGTGGCGGACATCAGTTCCTCGGAGATGCCGGCGGCGATGTCCTCCCAGAAGAACATGTCCTCCGGGGTGGCGGCCAGTTCGCTCACCGGCCGGCCGACCAGGTCTTCGGGTTCGGCCGCCAGCATCCGGCAGGCGTTGCCGTTCACCGCCAGGATGCGGAGGTCGAGGCCGTCGACGATGAGCACCGATTCGATCAGGCCGTCGATGAGGGGCTGCCAGGGAGTATGGCTCATACCGTGCCCTCCTCGCCGAAGCTGCGGCCGTGTTCGAAGAAGTAGCACATGCGCTGCCGGGGCGACAGGTAGTCGAAGGTGGCCTTGGGCAGCTGCAGGGGGCGCAGGCTGCGGCGGATGCCGAGGCCCGGCTCGTCGCCCAGGTCCACCACCCGGGCGTTCTGCCGGGGCACCGATTCGTCGTGGATGATGACCCGGGGCTTGAGGGGCCGGGTGGCGTTCACAGACACCACCAGGGCATAGCGCTCATCGGAGAGCTGGATGACCGAGCCGGGCGGATAGACCCCCATCATGCGCACGAAGGTGGCCAGGACGGTGGCGTCGAAGCACTGCTTGCGCTGGACGAAGAGGTGGGACATGGCCTCGTAGGGGGTCAGGGCCTGGGCCGGGTTGCTGGGGTTGCAGAGGCTGTCGTAGCGGTCCACCAGGCTGACGATGCGGGCGGCGGGGGACATGTGGTCGCTGCCGATGCGCAGGGGATAGCCGTTGCCGTCGGCGCTCTCGTGGTGCTGCCCGATGACCAGCAGCGCCCCCTTGGGGAGCTTCATCCGCTTGCCCGCCTCGACGCCGTAGCGGACGTGCTCCCGGTAGGTCTGCTGCTCGGCGGCGCTGAGGCCGTCGTCGCAGTAGCGCACCCGGTCGGGCAGGTCGAACTGGCCCAGGTCGTGGAGCAGGGCGCCGACCCCGAGGTCCCGCATGGCGGCCTCGTCCAGGCCGCAGGCCCGGCCGAGCAAAAGGGAGATGACCGTGACGTTGATGGCATGGAGGGAGGCCCGCTCGCCGACCTTTTCGGAAAGGAGGCGGATGCAGGATTCCCCCTCGCCGGTTATCTTGTCGCTCATGCCCTCGACCAGGGCCAGGGCCCCTTCCCGGGCATCCTCGGGCCGGGCGTGGGCCGACTCGGCGATCTGGCGGAAGGCGCGGGAGGCTTCGCCGAAGAGGCGCTCGCATTTCCTGAGACTGGCCTGCTGCTCGGCCACCAGCTCCCGGTGCGTGTCCCGGGGCTCCCTCGCGGCGCACGGCCGGCCGGCGGGAGCCTGGGAATCCGCGGCGGCCGGGGAGGGCTCGGCCGGAGCCGGGTCGCTGCGCTGGGGCGAGTAGCGGATGCGGTCCAGGCCCAGGGTGCGGATGGTCTCGATCTGGTCCCGGGTGCGGATCTTGAAGCTGTTGAGGGGGAAGGGATGGGATATCCAGCCGAGATCCATGTACACGTAGTGTCCGACCCGGAGTTGGGCGACGTCGATGAACTCTTCTGCGCTTTCCGTCATGTCGATCTCTATCCTTGCGGCCGTCCGCGGCGTCTGTTGTGGCGGAGATCCCCGGCGCCATGCCAGGGGATTCGGGGTTAATGCCGTCGTGATAGGGAATCTAGCGGTCGGGGCCGGTCGGCTGTATGGGGGGATATGCCCATAGTCATAGGGGTACCCCTGTATATGGCCGGGCTGTCCAGGCTGGAGGCCGGCCGCCGCCTCCGGGAAATTCAGAGGCGCCGGTTGCGCCGCCGGCGCCAGCGGCGGATGACCAGGTAGCCGCCCATCATGCCGCCCAGGTGGGCGAAGTGGGCCACTCCCTCGTGGCTGCCGGTCACCCCCAGGGCGAGTTCGAGGCCGGCGTAGAGGGTGACGAAGAGCCAGGCGGGCAGGGGGATGGGCGGGAAGAGGAGCATCACCACCCGGTTCGGGAACAGGATGCCGTAGGCCAGCAGGATGCCGAACACCCCGCCGGAGGCACCCACCGTCGGATACACCGTGCCGGTGAGGCCGGTGACCAGCAATTGCATGACGGCGGCGGAGAGGACGCTGGCGAAATAGAGCCGGAGGATGACCTGGCGCCCCAGCCATAGCTCCAGCTCCTTGCCGAACATCCACAGGCCCAGCATGTTGAAGGCGAAATGGGACAGGCTGGCGTGGAGGAAGGCGTAGGTCACCACCTGCCAGGGCATGAAGCCGGCGTGGAGGGGCCACAGGGCGAAGCCGTAGAGGACGGTCGGGCCCAGGGCGATCTCCAGGAGGAAACCGGCCAGGGTGAGGATGAAGATGAAGCGGACGGCGGAGGACACGGCGGCGGGCCCTCCTCAGCCGCCGCCGGCGGGCGCCGGGTCAGGACTGCCGCAGGTGTTCATCGTCGGCGCTGGGGTGGAAGAGGAAATCCCGGACCTCCTGGAACACCTGGCGCTGGACCCGCAGGTACTCGACGTCGTCGGGACGCACGGCGCTGGCCGCCTGCATGCCCGCTGTCAGGGCGTCGAACTCGGCGAGCAGGGACTGGCGGGTTTCCTTTCCCAGGTGGCGGAGCATGGTGCCGAGGACGATCTGCAGGGCCAGGGTGCGGACGATGTTTTCATTGACGACGCGGGCATCCTTCTGGTCCATGGGGCGCTTCTCCTTTGCTGGCGAGGGCGGGCGGGACGGCGGGCTACTTTCCGTTCCGCCATTTTGTCATGGTCACGGTGGTTCCCTGGCCGAGGCTGGAGGACATGTCGAACTCGTCCATCTGGCGCTCGGCGCTGTTCAGCCCCAGCCCCAGGCTGTTGCCGGTGGAGAAGCCGGGGGACTTGGCCCGCGCCAGGTCGGCGATGCCGGGGCCGTCGTCCCGGGCGACGATGGAAAGGCCCTTGCGGCCGCGTCCGTCGATTTCACTGAAGACGATCTCGCCGCGGCGGGCGTAGCGCACGATGTTGCGCGCCACCTCCGAGACGGCGATGGCGATGGCGTAGACCTCGCTCGCCGAGAAGCCAAGCCGTTCCGCCAATTCGCTGCCACGCAATCGTGCCGTCACCACATCTATCTCCCTGTCCACGGGAACGCGCACTACGGTGGCCATGGCGGGCCCCTCCCGGCTCGATGATAAGGATTCGACCCCCGGCGGCGGCGGCCGTTCGGTCGCGGCAGGCCGGCTTCCGGGGGGGAGGATCAGAACACCGCGCTCCTGAGGGGCTTGATGACATCCGGGCTGTTGTTGTCCGCCTGGTTCACCGCCGGCGACACCGGGTAGGCGAGCAGCCGGTCGGCGGGAGTGCAGCGGTGGGCCAGGCGGGCGACGTCCTGGCGAGGGGTCTGGGGGTCCAGCCAGGCGCCGTAGTCCCCCGGCTCGAGGATGATGGGCATGCGGTGGTGGATGGCCATGAGCCGTTCGTTGGCCTGGACGGTGAGGATGACGAAAGTCCCCGGGCCTTCGGCGCCTTCCGGCCCGTATTCCCAGATCGCCGCCAAGCCCAAGAGGGAGCCGGCCACCGGCTGCACATAGTTGGGCCGGTGCTCCAGCCCCTCCTCCGCCCATTCGAAGAAACCCGAGGCGGGAACGATGCAGCGGCGCTCCCGGTAGGCCTCGTGCAGGCTCGGTTTCTTCGCCAGGCTCTCGGCCCGGGCGTTGGCCAGGGTGGCATGGCGCTTGCCGTTGCCCGCCCCCGGCGGCGATAGCCCCCACCACTGCAGGCGGACGACCCGCTTCCCGTCCTCACCCAGGCAGATGATGGGGAGGAGCTGGGAGGGGCCGAGGTTGTAGCCGGCGGGGAAGGTCTCGGGACAGGCGTGTACGCCGAATTCCCGGATCAGCTCTTGGCGGCTTGCGCTCAGGGCATAGCGGATGCACATATTCACCTTCGATCCTGGCGCGCTGCGGCATGGGACAACGGCATTTCCCAAAGCGGTGCCGGGCGCCTGAACCGTTAGAGCCTGCGGTGATCTTCCTGTTTCGCCGGCCGCCGGAAATTTCCGTGCCCCGCGGCCGGAAGCCATCCCCTATTCGTCGCCCCGGTACATGCACACCCGGTTGCGCCCGCTGCGCTTGGCCTCGTAGAGGGCCTGGTCGGCCTGCTGGAGGAGGACGTCGATGGTGCCGTTGCCGGCCGCCAACTGGGCCACCCCGATGGAGACGGTGAAATTGAGGAACACCCCCTGGTCGAGGGGCACCACCGTCCGGGCGACGCATTGCCGCAGGCGCTCGGCGATGTCCAGGGCCCGGGCGCCGTCGGTCATGGGCAGCAGGACGGCGAATTCCTCGCCGCCGAGGCGGCCGACGATGTCGAATTCCCGCAGGGCGTCACGGCAGATGGCGCTCAGCCTCTCGAGGACAAGGTCGCCCACCTTGTGGCCATGGGTGTCGTTCACCCCCTTGAAGTCGTCCACGTCGAGCATGAGCATGGCCAGGGGATTCTGGTAGCGCAGGGTGCGGGCCAGCTCCTTGTCCGCCTGGTCCATGAAGTGGCGCCGGTTGGCGAGCCCGGTCAGGTAGTCCAGGCGGGCCTGCTTCTCCAGCTCCTGCTGCAGGTGCTTGCGTTCCGTGATGTCGGTGATGAAGCCGTGCCACAGGATGCTGCCGTCCTTGAGGCGCTCCGGCCGGGCGTTGCCCAGGCGCCAGCGCACTCCCTGGCTGGGCAGGACGACCCGGTACTCGTAGTGCCAGGGCTTCAAGCTCCGGGCCGATTCCCGCAGGGAGGCGACGATGCCCTCGGCGTCCTCCGGGTGGTGGTATTCGGCCAGCACCGAGGCATCCTCCTGCACCTCCTCGGGCATGACCTCGTAGATTTCCTGCATGGCCTGGTTGGCGAAGGGAAAGGAACTGCGGCCGTCGGGGGTCACCTTGTACTGGAAGAGCACCCCGGGCACCTGCTCGGACAGCTTGGCCAGGAGGTCGTGGCTCTGCTGCAGCTTCTCTTCCTTGACGACGAGCAGCCGATTCTTCTGGGACAGCTCGGCGGTGCGCTCCTCGACCCGCTCGGTCAGCTGCCGGTTGAGGTGGCGCAGGCTCTCCTCCGCCTCCAGCTGGCGCAGCCGGGCCAGCCCGTTGGTGCCCAGGATCTGGGCCAGGCAGACCAGGAAGGCCATGATGTCCGGCATCCTTTCCCGGGGCACGATGGCGACGGCGGCGATGGCCTCCAGGTAGGCCGCGTCGTCGAAGCCGCATTCCTCCGCCTGGCGGCGGAAGCGCTCCAGGTCCGGCGGCTCGTGGAGTATCTGGCCGGTGAAGATGTTGGCCACGTGCTCGCCGTCGATGATGACCGGTGTGGCGTAGTCGAACAGGCCGTTGCGGCACTGGTGGCCGACGTAGGGCCTGTTGTCCAGCTTCTGCCACAGGGCCGGGTTGTTGAGGAGGCAGCGCTGCTTGGACTTGGGATGGGCATGGTGGAACTGGCTGCACAGGGTCTGCCAGCCGACGGCGGTGAGGACCTCCCCCTCCTTGTCGAGGAGGGCATGGTTGATGCCCGTGGCCCGATGGAAGGCCTCCATGAGGCCCTGCAGCTCGGTGAAGTCAATGAGATCCGAAAGCTGGTATTTCATTGGTCCGTACCCTCTCTCCACCCGGGTGGAGCTTTCTGGTCATCGGATACGTGAAGCAAATCCCGAGCCAAATTTATTCCGTTGGGCTTTCAATGGCTTGCAATCGGCCACGGGAAGCGGCTTTCCCGAATTCGATAGGAATGCCGGCGGCCTTGGCGGCCCTATTCCCGAAATTGCGAAGGGAAGCGCACCGTCACCCGCAGGCCGGCGCCGCCCTCGCCCGCCCCAAGCTCGATGTGGGCCCCGTGCCGTTGGGCGATGCGGGCGACGATGGAGAGCCCGAGGCCGCTGCCCTCGACCTCCTGGCCGGCGAGGCGGTGGAAGCGTTCGAAGACCCGCTCCCGCTCGGCCGGGGGGATGCCGGGGCCGCTGTCGGCGACGGTAAGGACGGGGCCCTGGCGATCGGCATGGACGGCGACGGCCACCCGGCCGCCGGGCGGCGTGTAGCGGATGGCGTTGTCCACCAGATTGCGCAGCAGGATGCCCAGCATGTCCCGGTTGCCCGGGATTTCCAGGGGGGCGGCGTCCAGTTCCAGGTCGACGCCCTTGTCCAGGGCGGCGGTGCCATGGTCGGCGCATACCTCCTCCGCCAGGCGGTCGAGGCGCAGGGGTGACAAGGCCGGTCCGGCGTCGTCGGGGTCGAGGCGGGCCAGGGTCAGGAGCTGGTCCACCAGATGTCCGGCCCGCCGGGTGCTGGCCACCAGCTGTTCGACGGCGTGGCGGCGTTCGTCTTCGTCCCGGGCCCGCAGGATCACCTGGGCCTGGGCGGCGAGGGCGGCCAGGGGGGTGCGCAGCTCGTGGGCGGCGTCGGCGGTGAACCGGCGCTCCGCCTCCAGGGCCCGCTCCACCCGGGCGAAGAGACCGTTGATGGCCTCCACCAGGGGACGGATTTCGGCGGGGGCGGCGGCCGGGGCCAGGGCATGGAGCCGCTGCGGCTCCCGGTCGGCGATCTGCCCGGCCACCGCCGCCAGGGGGGCGAGGCCGCGGCGGGTGGCGAGCCACACCCAGACCCCCAGCAGCGGAATGCCGAGGAGGGCTGGCAGCATCAGCCGATAGGCGATCTGGCCGATCAGGTCGTCCCGCACCTGGTGGCTTTCGGCCAGCTGGACCTGGTAGCGGTGCTGCCTGTCCCACTGGGTGTAGTAGCGCCAGTGGCCACCGGCGCCCTCCACCTCGGAATAGCCCTCGGCCTCGGCCAGGGGCGCGGCGGGGGCATTGTCGGAGCGCAGCAGCAGGGTGCCGTCCTTCTGCCAGATCTGGCACATGATGTTGCGCTGGTAACGGTGCACCGCCCGCTCCAGCTCCCGGAAGCCGTGCCGGTGCTCGTCCTCCTCCAGGTGGGGGCTGGTCAGGGCCAGCAGGGCCTGGGCCGTCTGGGCCATCTGGGCATCGAAGAGCTCGTCGATCTCGTGGTGGGCGTCGGCGTGGATCCAGGCCGCGGTCACGACCCAGCAGACCAGGAGCCCGCCGAGGAGCAGGAAGAGGAGCCGCCGGCGCAGGGAAAACCAGGTGGTGGTCAAGATTTCGGTACGGTGTAGCCGACGCCCCGCAGGGTGCGGATGAAGTCGGCCCCCAGCTTGCGGCGCAGGTGGTGGATGTGGACCTCGAGGGCGTTGCTCTCGGGCTCGTCCCGCCAGCCGTAGAGGGAGGATTCCAGCTGGGAGCGGGTCAGGACGCGGCCGGCGTTCTCCAGGAAGTTCTGCAGCAGGGCGAATTCCCGGGCGGATAGCTCCAGGGGGCGGCCGTCCAGGGTGGCGGCCCGGGCCGCCGGGTCGAGGACCAGGGGGCCGTGACGCAGCACCGGCGAGGCGCGGCCGGCGGCCCGGCGGGCCAGGGCCCGGATGCGGGCCGCCAGTTCGTCCAGGTCGATGGGCTTGACCAGGTAGTCGTCGGCGCCGCCGTCGAGGCCGGCGATCTTGTCGGCGACGGCGTCCCGGGCGGTGAGGATGAGCACGGGCAGCGCCTGGCCCCGGGCCCGCAGGCGCTTCAGGACTTCCATGCCCGACAGCCGCGGCAGGCCGAGGTCGAGGACCAGGAGATCGAAGGGCTCGCTGTGCAGGGCGCTTTCGGCGGCGGCGCCGTCCTTCACCCAGTCCACGGCGAAGCCGGCCTGACGCAGGCCGACGGTGAGGCCGTCCCCCAGGCAGGGATCGTCTTCAACCAGCAGCAGGCGCATGGGCCTCGCTTCTGCGGCTCAGTGGGTATGGTCGGTGTCCAGGGGCCATAGTTCGTGGGCGTCGAGAAGGACCCGGTAGTAGGCCTCGGCCGCATCCAGGCGGGCCTGGGCGGCGGCCAGGCGGGCCTCGATGGCCAGCCGGCGGGCCTGCTGGAGATCGGCGAACTGGCCTTCCCCCAGGCGCCAGGCCCGGTCCAGGAGGCGGGCGTTGTCGTCCATGCGGGCGGCGACCGCGGCCAGGCGCTGCCATTGGCCGTGGGCCGTCTCGGCCTGGGTCAGGGCGCGCTGGGCCTCGCCCTGCACCTTGGCCAGGACGCGGGCTTCCTGGGCAGCCACCACCGAGCTTTCGGCTTGGGCGGCGCTGGCCGCCGCCGAGCGGGCGGTACCCGGCAGGGGGATGGAGAGATGGACGCCGAAGAGGTGTTCCTGGCCGCCCCGCTCCCGGGACACCCGGGCCCCCAGGGTGGGGTCGGGAATGCGCTCGGCGTCGGCCCGCTGGGCCACCAGCATCTGGCGGCGGGTGGCGGCCCGGGCCAGGGCGAGTTCGTGGCTGCGCTCGATCATCCTGTCCCGCCATTGTTCCAGGGGGGCCGCCAGGTGCCGGGGCTCGGCGTCCGGCACCTGGCCCGGCAGGGGCAGGGCGGGGAACTGGCGCTTCAATTCGTCGGCGGCGAGCCGGTCCCGGGTCTGGGCCTGGGCGAGCTGGGCCTCGGCCTGGGTGAGCTGGGCTTCCGAGAGCATGGCTTCGAGGCGGGCGGCGTCGCCGGTGGCGACCCGGCGGACCACCGCCTGGTGCTGGCGGGCGAGGACGTCCACCTGGGCCTGCCATTCCCGGGCGGCGGCCCCTTCCCGCTGCCAGGCGAACCAGGTGCCGAGGAGCAGGCGGGAGGCCTCGTGGAGGGCGTCGCCGTAGGCGAACCGGGCTTCCTCCAGCGTGGCGTCGCCGAGGGCGGCGTCCTTGGCGCCCTTGCCGGGCAGGCGCAGGGGGCGCTCGATGCCGAAGGCCGGCTCCCAGTAGTTGGTCTCCAGGGGCTTGTCGCGCCGGCGCTGGCCTTCGACGCGGACGTTGAACTCGTGGGGGCCGGCGGCGATCTCGTCCCGCCGGGCCTGGCCGACGTCCACGCCGGCTTCGGCGGCCCGCACCATGGGATGGGTGTGGAGGGCAGTTTCGACGGCGGGGGCGGGAGGCAGGTCGGCATAGTCCGCCGCCAGGGCCGCCACGGGGACGAAGCAGAGGGCGAGGAAGCGTCTCACGCGAAGCTCCCGGCGTCGAGGATGGGGCTCAGCCACCAGAAGACCTGGGCGCCGCGGAATTCCCCTTCCAGGAAGGCCACCAGCTCCCGGGCCCGCTCCTGGTCGATGAGGATGTCCAGGCGCACCCGCTCGGCCCGGCCTCGCACCTTCTCGGCGGCGCTCTCGATGGCGCCGGGGGCACCGTGGCCGTCCGCCGGGTGGGCGGTGAAGGGGCCGATCCAGTCGGCGTGCCCGAGCAGGGCGTCGATCATCTGTTCTTCCAGGCTGCGGGGCAGGATGAGGGTCAGGCAGGTATTCATTGTCCCCACCGGCGGTAAAGGATGGGCAGCATGACCAGGGTCAGCAGGGTCGAGGTGACGAGGCCGCCGATGACCACGATGGCCAGGGGTTTCTGGATTTCCGAGCCGGGGCCGCTGGCGAAGAGCAGCGGCACCAGGCCGAAGGCGGTGATGGAGGCGGTCATCAGCACCGGCCGCAGGCGCCGTCGGGCGCCCTCCACCACCACCCGCTCGACGGGCAGGCCCTGGGCGGCGAGTTGGTTGAAGTAGGAAATCATGACCAGGCCGTTGAGGACGGCGATGCCGAGGAGGGCGATGAAGCCCACCGAGGCCGGCACCGACAGGTATTCCCCGGCCAGGGCGAGGGCGAAGACGCCGCCGATGAGGGCGAAGGGGATGTTGAGGAAGACCAGGATGGCCTGGCGCACCGAGCCGAAGGTGGTGAACAGGATGTGGAAGATGAGTCCCAGGGCCACCGGGATCACCAGCATGAGGCGCTTGGCGGCCCGCTGCTGGTTCTCGAACTGGCCGCCCCAGGCCAGGTGGTAGCCGGCGGGCAGGGGCACTTCCCGGGCCACCCGGGCCTTGGCCTCCTCGACGAAGCCCACCAGGTCGCGGCCCTGGACATTGGCCTGGACCACCCCGAGGCGGTTGGCGTCCTGGTGGTCCACCTTCACCGGGCCGGCCACGCGCTTGAGGCTGGCGAGGGCGGAGAGGGGCACCGAGCCTTCGCCGTCGGGCAGGGTGAGCTGCATGCCGGCGAAGAGGGCGGCGGAGCGGCCCATGTCCTCGCCGCCCTTGATGACCAGGGGCGTGCGCCGCACCCCTTCCAGGACCAGGCCGGTGGGCTGGCCTTCGAGCTGGGCCCGCAGGCTGCCGGCGATGTCCTCCACCGAGAAGCCGAAGCGGCCGGCGGCCAGGCGGTCGATTTCCACCGTGTAGTACTGGACACCTTCGTTCTTCACCGTCAGCACGTCCTGGGCGCCGGGGACGGTACGGAGCAGGGCGGCGATGCGCTCGGTGAGGTCGTTGAGATGGGTGAGATCGGGACCGAAGATTTTCAGCGCCAGGTCGCCCCGGGTGCCGGTGAGCATTTCGGACACCCGCATCTCGATGGGCTGGGTGAAGGCGATGTCCATGCCGACGAAGTCGGCCATCACGTTGCGGATTTCCCCGGCCAGCCATTCCTTGTCGGGCCGGCGCCATTCCGCCATGGGGGCGAGGACCAGGAAGGTGTCGGTCTCGTTGAGGCCCATGGGGTCGAGGCCCAACTCGTCGGAGCCGGTGCGGGCGACGATGTTCTTGATTTCCGGCACCCGCTCCAGCAGCGCCCGCTGCACGGCGAGGTCGGTGTCCCGGCTCTGCTCCAGGCTGATGGAGGGCAGCTTGGCGAGCTGCATGAGGATGTCCCCCTCATCCATGACCGGCATGAAGGTCTTGCCCAGAAACAGGAAGGCGACCACCGTGGCGGCCAGGAGGCCGAGGGCGGCGGCCATGACCTTGCGGGTGTTGGCCAGGGACCAGTCCAGGATGGGCTGGTATACCCGCAGGGCCTGGCGGGGCAGCCAGGCCTCGTGGGCGTGGTCGGTAGTCTTGAGGAGGACGGAGGACAGGACCGGAATGGCGGTGAGGGACAGGAGCAGGGAGCCTGAGAGGGCGAAGATGATGGTCAGCGCCACCGGGATGAAGAGCTTGCCTTCCAGCCCCTGCAGGGTGAGGAGAGGCAGGAAGACGATGACGATGATGGCCATGCCCGCCACCACCGGCACCGCCACCTCCCGCACCGCCCGGTAGATGCGGTGCAGCAGGGGCATCTGTTCCTGGCCGGGCTGGGCCAGGTGGCTCTCGATGTTCTCGACGATGACCACGGCCGCATCCACCAGCATGCCGATGGCGATGGCCAGGCCCCCCAGGCTCATGAGGTTGGCCGACATGCCGAAGAGGCGCATGAGGACGAAGGTGATGAGGGCGGAGAGGGGCAGGACGCAGGCCACGGTGATGGCCGCCCGCAGGTTGCCGAGGAAGGCCAGCAGCAGCACCAGCACCAGGACGGTGGCTTCCATGAGGGCCTTCGAAACGGTGCCGACGGCCCGGTCCACCAGCTGGCCCCGGTCGTAGAAGATGCGGGTGGTGACCCCTTGCGGCAGGCTGCCCTGGATTTCCTTGAGCTTTTCCCGGACGCTCTCCACCACCTGGCGGGCGTTGGCGCCCCGGAGGCCGAGCACCAGGCCCTCTACCGCCTCGCCCCGGCCGCCCTGGGTGACGAAGCCGTAGCGGGAGAGGCTGCCGATGCGGACGGTGGCGATGTCCCCGAGGCGGGTGAGCTGGCCCTGGCCGGTGCGGATGACGATGGCCCGCAGGTCCTCGATGCTCCTGGCCCGGCCGTCCACCCGCACCAGCAGGGCTTCCTCGCCCTCGGCGATGCGGCCGGCGCCGTCGTTGCGGTTGTTGGCCTCCAGGGCCGCCCGCACGTCGGCCAGGCTGAGGCCCCGGGCCCGCAGGGCGGTGAGGATGGGCGCCACCTCGAAGGTGCGCACGAAGCCTCCCAGGCTGTTCACATCCGCCACCCCGGGCAGGGTGCGCAGCTGGGGCCGGATGACCCAGTCCAGGAGACTGCGCTTCTCGGCCAGGGGGATATCCCCCTCGATGGTGAACATGAGCATCTCGCCCAGGGGCGTGGTGATGGGGGCGAGGCCGCCGTCGGTGCCGGCCGGCAGGTCCTTCATGACCCCGGCCAGGCGCTCCGACACCTGCTGGCGGGCCCAGTAGATGTCGGTGCCGTCCTCGAAGTCGAGGGTGATGTCGGCGATGGCGTACTTGGCCACCGAGCGCAGGATGCGCTTGTTCGGGATGCCCAGCATCTCGATCTCGATGGGAGTGACGATGCGGCTCTCCACTTCCTCGGGGGTCATCCCCGGCGCCTTCATGATGATCTTCACCTGGGTCGAGGAGACATCCGGGAAGGCATCGATGGGCAATTCCAGGAAGGCGTAGGAGCCGGCGCCGATGAGGAGCAGGGTGGCGATGGCCACCAGGATGCGCTGGGTGAGAGCGAACTGGACGAGGCGGTCGAGCATGGCTTACTGGGCCGGGGCGCCGAGGCCGAGCCAGGAGGCCTTGAGGGCGGCGACGCCCCTGACCACGATCTTGGTGTCGGCAGGCAGATTTACGGCGACCAGGGAGGTCTTCTCGGTTTCGTCCAGGAGGCGGGCGGGGACGGCCCGGTAGCCGTCGGCGGTGGCGGCGAACAGCCAGCTCTGGCCCTGGTGGCGGGTGAGGGCGCTGTTGGGCACGCGCCAGCCGCCGCCGGCACGGGCCGGGGCGACCTCGACCTGGGTGTATTGGAAGGGTTTCAGGCAGTCGCCGGGCTGGGGCATTTCCGCCCGCAGCAGGATGGACTGGCTGGCGGCGCTGAGCGCCGGGGCCACCAGGATCAGCCGGCCCTTCACCGCGCAGCCGGGCACCGAGACCTTGTCGCCCGGCGCCAGCCCGGCTGCCTGGGCCGGCGTCGCCTGGATCTCGAGCCACAGGGACTGCAGCCGGCCGAGGCGGAAGAGGGGGGTGTTGGCATCGACCCGCTGGCCGGCCTGGGCCGAGGCTTCGAGGACGACACCATCGAAGGGGGCGGCCATCACCACCGTCCCGGCCAGGGCATCGGCGCTGCCTTCCCCGAGGCCCGCGAGTTTCATGGCCTGGCGCTTCTCCATCGCCTGGGCCGCCGCCTGGCGTTCAGTGCTTTCGGTGGCGGCCAGGCGGCCGCCGGCAATGATGCCCTCGTCGAAGAGGGCCCGGTCCCGCTTGAGATTGTCCGCCGCCAGCTTGGCCTGGCTGCGGGCCTGGAGATATTCCCGCTGCAGGGCCAGGGCTTCGGCGCTCTGCAGGCGGGCCAGGGGCTGGCCCTTCTTCACGGCCTCGCCATAGGCTGCGCCCACCGCCACCACCAGGCCGGAAAGAGGCGCCGCCAGGACTTCCACCTGCTTGGGCGGCACCACTGCCTGGGCCGGCAAGCGGCGCTCGCCACCGCTGGCGAAGCCGGCCAGGGGCTGGGTGGCGATGGCCAGGGACTTGGCCTGCTCGGGGGAGAGCTTGACCACGCCGTCGTCGGCGTGGACTGGGGAGACGACCGCCAGTGCGCCGCACAGGCAGGCCCGATGGAGGAATTGTCGGATAGGCATGGCGCCCATTATGCCCGATGAAAATTAAGCCGGGCTTAAGCTCCCTGGGCTGTCGAATCCCATGCCGACGACCTAGGACAGCGGGAACACTTCTTGCAAAACCGGGGGCGTTCGCTGAAAGGATTTGCCCATGAACCCGATTGAAGAAGACTCCGTGGACCCCATGGAACGGTACGCCGCCACCGTCGGCACCCTGCAGGCCAAGCTGGACCGCGTCCGCTCCAACCAGAAGGAGGTGGCCGACAGCCTGAGCCGGGCCGTGGCCGCCCTGCGCTCCATCAGCTCAGCCCGCCAGCCGAAGTGACTCTTGCTTTCGGGAAAGGCGTTTCCGTTTCCCGGGAATGCCTTCCCGAAAGCGGGCGGCCGGCGACGTCGCCCCGCCCGCGCTGCGTCCCTACTTGCTGGTCTGGGCGAGCTTTTCCTCGATCTTGGCCAGGGGCACGGCGCCGGGGATGCGCTCGCCGTC
The DNA here is from genome assembly GCA_035255045.1 of Rhodocyclaceae bacterium. Taxonomy (GTDB): domain Bacteria; phylum Pseudomonadota; class Gammaproteobacteria; order Burkholderiales; family Rhodocyclaceae; genus JAGTRP01. The sequence continues at coordinate 14,374 of DATFAA010000075.1, forward strand.
GGTGAAGAAGAGGGTGGGGGTGCCGGTGATGTTGTACTTGCGGCCGTATTCCTGGTTCTTGGTGAGGACGCTGGTGTCGCAGTCGTCCCGGCCGCTCGGGGCCTTGCCGTCGACCATCCATTCGTTCCAGGTCTTGGCCTTGTCGGCGGAGCACCAGATCTGCTTCGACTTCTTGACGGAGTCCTCGGAAAGGATGGGGTAGAGGAAGGTGTAGATGGTGACGTTGTCCAGCTTCTGCATCTCCTTGGCCAGGCGCTTGCAGTAGCCGCAGTTGGGATCCTCGAAGGTCACCAGGGTGCGCTTGCCGTCGCCCCGCACCTGCTTGATGGCGCGCTCCAGGGGAAGGTCGGAGAACTTGATGGCCGAGAGCTTGCGCATGCGCTCCTCGGTGACGCTCTTCATGGTCTTGGGGTCGATCAGGTTGCCGATGATGATGGCGCTGACCTTCTCGTCGGTGTAGAGGATCTGGCCGTCGAGATAGACCTCGTAGAGCCCCAGGTAGCCGGCCTTGTTGACGCTTTCCACCTTGGCGCCCAGCTTGCTTTCGATGGCCTTCCGGATGTCGGCCTCGTTGGCGGCGGCGGTGAAGGCGAAGCTCGCTCCGAGGATGAGCGTCAGCAGTTTCCTGTACATGGGGTTCTCCTAGAGTGCGCCGAGTGCGTAGCGCACCAGCATGTTTTTGGCGAAAGGCAGGGCGTTGGTGAGGCCGAGGCCCAGGTTGCGCAGGGGCTTGAGACCGGGCGGATTGGCGCGGAAGATGCGGCGCAGGCTGTCGGTGGTGGTCTGCATCAGCAGGGTCTCCTCCTTGCGGGCCCGCTGGTAGCGGCGCAGGAGGCGCTCGTCGCCGATATCCTGCCAGGGCTGGCTGGCGCCGAGCAGGTCGGCCAGTTCCTTGGCGTCCTGGAATCCCAGGTTGATGCCGTGGCCGGACAGGGGGTGGATGCCGTGGGCTGCGTCCCCGACCAGGGCGAGGCGCGGCGCCACGGTGGCGGGAACGCGCATGAGCCGCAGGGGGAAGGCGGCCGCCGGGGTGAGGAGTTCGAGCTTGCCCAGGATGTGGTCGCCGGCCGCGGCGACCCGGGCGCAGAACTCGTCCGCCGGCAGGGCGCAAAGTTCGTCGGCATAATCATCGGGAGTCGACCACACGATGGATATGCGGTTCCCCGGCAGGGGCAGCCAGGCCAGGACGCCGTCGTCCCGGAACCATTGCCAGGCGATCTGGCGGTGAGGCTTTTCGGTAGCGAAATTGGCCACCACGCCCTTTTCCCCGTAGGCGGTGTTGATGGCTTCCAGGCCGGCCTGCTGGCGCACCCAGGAATCCCGGCCATCGGCACCCACCAGCAGGCGGGAGGACAGCAAGGCGCCATCCGCGAGCTTCAGCACTGCCGCATCGTGGCGGAATTCCAGGCCGGCCGGCTGGCCGGGGCAGAAGAGGGTGAGGTTGCTCTGGCGCTTGACGTTTTCCCAAAGCTCGCAGGCCATGAGGGAGGATTCCAGGATCCAGGCCAGTTCCCCGACGCCGGCGTCGTAGGCCGAAAAATCCAGGCGGCCGCCGGCATCCCCGAAAATCTCCATGGCCTGGACCGGCGCCACGCGCTCCGGGTCCAGGTGCTTCCAGACGCCGATGGCCTCCAGGAAGGCCACGTTGGCCGGGCTGACAGCGTAGATGCGCGCATCCCAGCCGGACGGGCGGCGGGGCGGCTGGTTTTCGACCAGGGCGATGCGGAGACGGGAATTGCGCAGGGCGACGGCCAAGCTGGCGCCAGCCAGCCCGCCGCCGACAATGACGAGATCAAATGACTGCATGGCCGCGATTGTGCCGCCGGGGCCACCGGTCGGCAAGTTGGGGGCGAACGGCTGGGGGGGCGGGGAGGATCAGGCGGGCTCGCGGGGCGGCTTCGGCTTGCCGGGACGCCGCGGGTTGCTGCTCTTGGCGCGGTGCTGCTTCCGGGGCTGCTGGGGGCCATTGCCGGCCGGGGCGGCTCCGCCGCTCTTGCCGGTCGGAACTCCGGTCATGCCAGCCCGGTTGCCGGGGGCCAACTGGATCTCGAGTTCGACGATTTCGTCCCACTGCTCTTCGGTCCGGTCGCGCTCGGGTATGGACAGCAGTTCCCGGAGGCGGCGGCGAAGATCGTTGGGCTGGGTGGCGGGCGGAGGAGTGTTCATTCCAATAGTTTGTCGTGTGGGTGGCGGCGATCGGCGAGGCGACCGTCGCCATCAATGCATGAAGTTTACTTCTTGGTGGCGCCGACGGCAGCCTTGAAGGCCGTGCCGGCAGCGAACTTGGGCACGGTAGCGGCCGGAATCTTGAGGGCGGCGCCGGTCTTGGGGTTCTTACCGGTACGGGCGGCGCGGGTGGCCGGCTTGAAGGTGCCGAAGCCGACCAGGGTGACCGTTTCACCCTTGGCCACAGTCTTCACCACCGTGTTGATGATGGCCGACAGGGTCTTTTCGGCAGCGGCCCGGGAAATGCCGGCTTCCTGAGCGGCGACTTCGACCAGTTCAGATTTGTTCACTTGAGCGTCTCCTGTGTTTGTAAGGGTATCCCCGCCGTTGGTTTCGGCAGTTCGATAAAAGTAGCACATTTTTGTCGCGGTGTTGGCGCTGGCATAGGCCTGGAGGGCGGTTTTCGCCCCATTTGGGCAGCTTTTGCGACAGGTCGGCCGGGCTGGATGCGAAGCGGCAACATCCACTTGGTCTCAAGGCGGGCGGGGCCGGAAAGCAAAACGGCCAACCGGTGAAGGTTGGCCGTTTGCTTGAATCCTTGGTGGTGATGGGCAGAATCGAACTGCCGACCTATGGGTTATGAATCCATCGCTCTAACCGTCTGAGCTACATCACCACACTTCGAGGGCGCGGATTATAGTTTGGCGGCTGGGGGTTTGTCCATAGGCTATAATGCGATTCCTCAGTATTTCCGCCATGGCCGCCGGCGAACTCGGCGCCCGATTCCAAGTAACAGTCCCGCCTATGCCAAAGAAACTGTTCATCCGCACCTTCGGGTGCCAGATGAACGAGTACGACTCGGACAAGATGGCCGACGTGCTCGCCGCCTCCGAAGGCGTCGTCAAGACCGACAACCCCGAGGAAGCCGACATCATCCTCTTCAATACCTGCTCGGTGCGCGAGAAGGCCCAGGAAAAGGTCTTCCACGACCTCGGTCGGGTCAAGCACCTGAAGAAGCAGAATCCCGACCTGGTCATCGGCGTCGGCGGCTGCGTCGCCAGCCAGGAGGGCGACGCCATCGTCGCCCGGGCACCCTATGTGGACGTGGTGTTCGGGCCCCAAACCCTGCACCGCCTGCCCCAGCTCATCGCCGAGCGCCGGGCCAAGGGCCGGGCCGCGGTGGATGTCTCCTTCCCGGAGATCGAGAAGTTCGACGCCCTGCCGCCGGCCGAGGTGAAGGGGGCCGCCGCCTTCGTGTCCATCATGGAAGGCTGCTCCAAGTTCTGCACCTTCTGCATCGTGCCTTACACCCGGGGCCAGGAAGTCTCCCGCCCCTTCGAGGACGTCCTCACCGAGGTGGCCGGGCTGGCCGCCAACGGCGTCAGGGAAGTCACCCTGCTGGGGCAAAACGTCAATGCCTACCGGGGCGCCATGGCGGGTTCCGAGGAAGTCGCCGACCTCGCCATGCTCATCGAGTACATCGCCGAAATCCCGGGCATCGAGCGCATCCGCTACACCACCTCGCACCCCCGGGAGATGACCCAGCGCCTCTTCGACACCTACGCCAAGGTGCCGAAGCTGGTCTCCCACCTGCACCTGCCGGTGCAGGCCGGGGCCGACCGGGTGCTGGCGGCCATGAAGCGGGGCTACACGGCCATCGAGTACAAGTCGATCATCAGGAAGCTGCGGGCGGTGCGGCCGGACATCTCCATGTCCTCGGACTTCATCGTCGGCTTCCCCGGCGAGACCGAGGAGGATTTCGAGAAGACCATGAAGCTCATCGACGACGTCGGCTTCGACACCTCCTTCTCCTTCATCTACAGCCCCCGCCCGGGCACCCCGGCGGTGGAACTCGCCGACGATACGCCGGCCGAAATCAAGTCGGCCCGGCTCTCCCGCCTGCAGAAGCGCATCGAGGAACAGGCCCATGCCATCAGCGAGGCCATGGTGGGCAGCATCCAGCGCGTCCTGGTGGAAGGGCCGTCGAAGAAGGATGCCGGCGAACTCGCGGGCCGTACCGACAACAACCGGGTGGTCAATTTCGTCGGTAATCCGCGGTTGATCAACACATTCGTGGAGGTGCGCATCACGGCGGCGCTGCCCCACAGCCTGCGAGGCGAAATCGTCACTCGTGAAACCTAACATTCCTCCCAAGAGCCGGCCGGTGGACATCGTCCTCTCGCCGGTGGACAACACCCTGCTCGCCAATCTGTGCGGGCCCCTGGACGAAAACGTCCGCCAGATCGAAACCGCCTTCGACGTCGCCATCGCCCGCCGCGGCGAGCGCTTCACGGTGCGCGGCGACCAGGCCAGCCGGGCGGTGCAGGCCATCCAGCACTTCTACGCCCTGGCCCGGGAGCCCCTGTCGGTGGACGACATCCAGCTCGGCCTCATCGAGCTGGTGAACGCCCCGGTGCGCCGGGTCTCCGCCGGGGAGAGCCCGGTGGACGGCCCCCAGCTGGTCACCCGCAAGGCCGAGCTCCACGGCCGCACGCCGCGCCAGATCGACTACCTGAAGGCCATCCAGGCCCACGACATCACCTTCGGCATCGGCCCGGCCGGCACCGGCAAGACCTATCTCGCCGTCGCCAGCGCCGTGGATGCCTTCGAGCGGGACATGGTGGAGCGCATCATCCTCACCCGCCCGGCGGTGGAGGCCGGCGAGCGCCTGGGCTTCCTGCCCGGCGACCTGGCCCAGAAGGTGGATCCCTACCTGCGCCCCCTCTACGACGCCCTCTACGACCTCATGGGCTACGACCGGGTGAGCAAGCTCTACGAGAAGGGCGCCATCGAGATCGCGCCCCTGGCCTTCATGCGGGGCCGCACCCTGAACCACGCCTTCATCATCCTGGACGAGGCCCAGAACACCACGCCCGAGCAGATGAAGATGTTCCTCACCCGCATCGGCATCGGCGCCAAGGCCGTGGTCACCGGCGACCTCACCCAGGTGGACCTGCCCAAGGGCCAGAAGAGCGGCCTGCGGGAATGCCGGGAAGTGCTCTCCGGCGTGCGGGGCCTCGCCTTCACCGAATTCCTCAAGGAAGACGTGGTCCGCCACCCCCTGGTGGCCCGCATCGTCGCCGCCTACGAAAGCCATCATGCCGCCCAGCCAACGACTTAACCTGTCCGTGCAATACGCCTGCAAGCGGGAGGGCCTGCCCACCCGCGATGCCATCCGCCGCTGGGCCCGGGCGGCCCTGGTCGGGGGCGGCGAAGTGACCATCCGCTTCGTGGACGCCGAGGAGGGCCAGACCCTCAACCGGGACTACCGCGGCAAGGACTACGCCACCAACGTCCTGTCCTTCCCCTACGACACCGAACCGGTCGTGGTCGGTGACATGGTCATCTGCCCGGCCGTGGTCGAGCGCGAGGCGGCGGAGCAGGGAAAGCAGGCCGAAGCCCACTACGCCCATCTGGTGGTGCATGGTATGCTGCATTTGCAGGGCTGGGACCATGACGACGACGTCGAGGCCCTGGCGATGGAAAACAAAGAAAAGGAAATTCTCGCTGCCCTCGGCTATCCGGATCCGTACGCTTCGGAACTGGCCGCCGCAGCCTCTTGACCCTATGGAAAGTTCCAGTAGCAAACCGGGCTTCTTAGAACGACTCACCTCCCTGCTGCTGCGCGAGCCCGAAGACCGCGAGCAGCTCCTCCAACTCCTGCATTCGGCCTACGAGAGGAATCTCCTCGATGCCGACGCCCTCACCATCATCGAGGGCGCCCTGGCGGCCTCCGAAACCCGCGTCACCGACGTCATGGTCCCCCGGGCCCAGATGAGCGTCATCGATATCGGCGAGCCCCTGTCGGACATCATCCCGGTGGTGATCGACACTGCCCACTCCCGCTTCCCGGTGGTGGACGGGGACCGGGACAATGTCCTTGGCGTCCTCCTGGCCAAGGACCTGCTGCGCATCCACACCGAAAAGGAATTCGACCTGCGGGACTGGCTGCGCCCGGCGGTGTTCATCCCCGAGTCCAAGCGCCTCAACGTCCTGCTGCGGGAATTCCGGGTGTCCCGCAACCACATGGCCATCGTGGTGAACGAATACGGCGGCGTCGCCGGCCTGGTCACCATCGAGGACGTGCTGGAGCAGATCGTCGGCGACATCGAGGACGAATACGACTTCGACGAGGCCCACGACAACATCCGCGTCGATTCCACCGGCCGCTACCGGGTGAAGGCCCGCACCGAGATCGAGGACTTCAACGCGGCCTTCAAGACCCGCTTCTCCGACGAGGAATTCGATACCGTCGGCGGCCTGGTCCTGCGTCACCTCGGCCGCGTCCCCAAGCGCAACGAGGTGGTGGATATCGACGGCCTGCGCTTCCAGGTGCTGCGGGCCGACAGCCGGCGCCTCTACACCCTGCTGGTGGATCCCTCGGGGCTCCAGAGCACGGGCACCCAGGGTTGATCCTCGACCGCCTTCCGGTCCGGCTGGGCGCCGCCGCCCTCCTCGGTGGGGTGGGCGTGTTCGCCTTCGCCCCCTTCGGGCTCTTCTGGCTGGCGCCCCTGGCCTGCCTGGGCTTCTTCCTGCTCCTGGGCCGGGCCGCCAACGTCAAGGCCGCCTTCCTGACCGGCTGGGCCTTCGGCGCCGGCTTCTTCCTCCTCGGCGTCTCCTGGATCTACGTCAGCCTGTCGGTCTTCGGCGGCATGCCGCCCTGGCTGGCGGGCTTCGCCACGGTTCTTTTCTGCGTCAGCCTCGGCCTCTTCCCGGCCCTGGCCGCCGCCGTTTTCAAGCGCTGGCAGCCGGCCGGCCAGGTGCGTCAGGCCATCTTCTTCGCCGCCCTCCTGGCCCTGGCCGACTGGGTGCGGGGCTGGGCCTTCACCGGCTTCCCCTGGCTGGCCCTCGGCTATTCCCAGGTGCCCCCCAGCCCCCTGGCGGGCTTCGCCCCCATCGTCGGGGTCCATGGCCTCGGGCTCCTGGTGGCCGCCGGCGGCGCCCTCCTGGCAGTCTGGCGGGTCGGGCTGCCGGTGCTGGCGGTCCTCGCCGCCGCCGGCTTCGGCCTCCGGCAGGTGGCCTGGACCGAGCCGGTGGGCGAGCCGGTGTCGGTGGCCCTGGTCCAGGGCAACATTCCCCAGGAAATGAAATTCCGGCCGGAGCACTTCGTCAGCACCCTGCTCACCTACCGGGACCTGGTGGCGCGCAATCCGGCCCGCCTGACGGTGCTGCCGGAGACCGCCTTCCCGGCTTTCCTGGAGCAGGTTCCCCAGGAATACCTGGCCGAGATGAAAGCCCTGGCCCGGCGCCAGGGCGGTGACCTGGTCTTCGGCGCCGCCACCGGCGACCGCCAGTACTGGAACAGCGCCGCCACCCTCGGCACCGCCCCCATGCAGGTGTACAGCAAGTCCCACCTGGTGCCCTTCGGGGAATTCATCCCGCCGGGCTTCGCCTGGTTCATGGCCATGGCCAGCATCCCCATGTCGGACTTCTCCCGCGGCCCCCTGGAGCAGGCGCCCTTCGCCGTCGCCGGCCAGCGGGTGGCGCCCAACATCTGCTACGAAGACGCCTTCGGGGAGGAGATCATCCGCTCCCTGCCGGCCGCGACGCTCCTTGTGAACATGTCCAACACAGCCTGGTTCGGCAGGTCCCTGGCCCAGCCCCAGCATCTGCAGATTTCCCAGTTGCGGGCCCTGGAGACCGGGCGTCCCATGCTGCGCGCCACCAACACCGGCATGACCGCCGTGGTCGCCCCGGACGGCACCGTCCAGGCTGTCCTGCCGCCCTTCGTGGCCGGCGTGCTGCGGACCGAGGTGCGGGGCTACCAGGGACTCACCCCCTACGCCCGCTTCGGCAACTGGCCAGCGGTCAGCCTCGCCTTCCTGCTCGTCCTCGTTGCCGCCCGGCGGGTTCCCGGCCGGCGCCGGCGCTGACCGGGACCGGGGGCGCCGCCGGCTGCGGCCGTGGCCCCTGGTCCCATGCCCTTGCCATTAGCCGGTGTTCCCGGTATCCAGAAGGATGGCAAAACCAAGTAAAATCGGGAGCTTTCCGTCATTCCGAAAGTGTGCAGATGAGCACCAAGCCAACTTTTCAGGAAGTGATCCTGCGTTTGCAGGCTTTCTGGGACAAGCAGGGCTGCGCCCTGCTGCAGCCGTACGACATCGAAGTCGGCGCCGGCACCTTCCACACCGCCACCTTCCTGCGCTCCATCGGCCCGGAGCCCTGGTTCGCCGCCTACGTCCAGCCCTCCCGCCGGCCCAAGGATGGCCGCTACGGCGAGAACCCCAACCGCATGCAGCACTACTACCAGTACCAGGTGGTGCTCAAGCCCTCCCCGGACAACATCCAGGAACTCTACCTGCAGTCCCTCGAAGCCCTCGGCATCGACTTGAAGGAACACGACGTGCGCTTCGTCGAGGACGACTGGGAATCCCCGACCCTGGGCGCCTGGGGCCTGGGCTGGGAAGTCTGGCTGGACGGCATGGAAGTCACCCAGTTCACCTACTTCCAGGAAGTCGGGTCGCTGACCTGCAAGCCCGTGCTGGGCGAGATCACCTATGGCCTGGAGCGCCTGGCCATGTACCTGCAGGGCGTCGAGAACGTCTATGACCTGGTGTGGGCCAAGAATGACCACATGACCATCACCTACGGCGACGTCTTCCACCAGAACGAGGTGGAGCAGTCCAAGTACAACTTCGAGCATTCCAACGTGGAGATGCTCTTCCGCCACTTCAGCGACCACGAGGCCGAAGCCAAGCGCCTGATGGGTCTGTCCCTGCCCCTGCCGGCCTTCGAGCAGGTCATGAAGTGCTCCCACACCTTCAACATGCTGGACGCCCACGGCGCCATCTCGGTCACCGAGCGGGCCGCCTACATCGGCCGCGTCCGGGCCCTGGCCCGGGAAGTGGCCCAGGCCTATTACAACTCCCGCGAAGCCCTCGGCTTCCCGATGTGCAAGGGGAAATGACATGCACGCGACCTTGCTCGTAGAACTCCTGACCGAGGAACTGCCGCCCAAGGCACTGTCCCGCCTGGGCGAAGTGTTCTCTGCCCAGATCCACGCCGGCCTCTCCGACCGCAACCTGGTGGCTGCCGAGGGCGGCTACCAGTGGTTCGCCACGCCGCGCCGGCTGGCTATCCAGGTGCCCAATGTCCTCGGCGTGGCGCCGGACGCCACCGCCTTCGAGAAGATCATGCCGGTTTCCGTGGCCCTCGATGCCGCCGGTAACCCGACCCCGGCGCTGCTCAAGAAGCTGGACGCCAAGGGCATCCCGGCGTCCGAGCTGCCCAAGTTCGAGAAGCGCATGGACGGCAAGTCCGAGACCTTCTTCTACCAGGCCACGGTCAAGGGCGCCGCCCTGGACGACGTCCTCGCCGGTATCGTCGCCGACGCCCTGAAGAAGCTGCCCATTCCCAAGGTCATGCGCTGGGGCGACAAGGACGTGCAGTTCGTGCGTCCCGTCCACGGCCTCGTCATGCTCCACGGCAAGCGTCCGGTGGCGGGCGAAGTGCTGGGCCTTTCCAGCGGCAAGACCACCCGGGGCCACCGCTTCCTGGGCGAGAAGGAAATCGACATCGTCAGCGCCGACGGCTATGCCGACACCCTGAAGAGCCGGGGCAAGGTCATCGCCGACTTCGCCGAGCGCCGGGAAAGCATCCGGGAACAGCTCGACGCCAAGGCCCGGGAACTGTCCGCCACCATCAACCGCGCAGAGGGCCTGCTGGACGAGGTCACCGCCCTGGTGGAGTGGCCGGTGGTCTACGTGGGCGAATTCGAGGCCGAGTACCTGGAAGTGCCCCAGGAATGCCTCATCCTCACCATGCAGCAGAACCAGAAGTACTTCCCCCTGCTGGATGCCCAGGGCAAGCTCATCAACAAGTTCCTGATCGTCTCCAACATGCAGGTGGCCGACCCCATCCACATCGTCTCTGGCAACGCCCGGGTGGTGCGGCCCCGCCTGTCCGACGCCCGCTTCTTCTTCAACCAGGACCGCAAGGCCACCCTGGCCTCCCGCCTGGAGAAGCTGGGTAGCGTCGTCTACCACAACAAGCTTGGTTCCCAGCTGCAGCGCGTCGAGCGCCTGGAAGCCCTGGCCGGCAGGATCGCCCACCGCCTCGGCGCCCACGCCGACCTGGCGGCCCGGGCCGCCAAGCTCGCCAAGGCCGACCTGGTCACCGACATGGTGGGCGAATTCCCCGAGCTCCAGGGCATCATGGGCCGCTACTACGCCCTCCACGACGGCGAGGACAAGCAGGTGGCCGACGCCGTCCAGAGCCACTACCAGCCCCGCTTCGCCGGCGATGCCCTGCCCGTGGGCAACGTTGCCTGCGCCGCCTCCCTGGCCGACAAGCTGGATTCCCTGGTGGGTTTCTTCGGCATCGGCCAGATCCCCACCGGCGACAAGGATCCCTTCGGCCTGCGCCGGGCCGCCCTGGGCGTGCTGCGCATCCTCATGGAAACCCCGCTGCCCCTGGATCTGGGCGAGCTGATCGCCGACGCCGCCGCCGGCTTCCCGGCCGGCACCCTGACCCAGCCGGTGGCCGATCCCCTCCACGACTTCATGCTCGACCGCCTGCGCGGCCTGCTGCGGGACGCCGGCCATGCCCAGGACGCCGTCGAGGCGGTGCTGGCCCAGCGCCCGACCCGCATCGACCGGGTGCCTGCCAAGCTCGCCGCCGTCCGGGAATTCCTGCGCCTGCCGGAAGCCCTGGCCCTGGCCGCCGCCAACAAGCGTATCGGCAACATCCTCAAGAAGGCCGAGGGCGACATCCCGACCCCCGACGTCGCCCTCCTCAAGGAAGACGCCGAGAAGGCCCTGTTCGAGAAGGTGGTCCACATCACCCCGGTGGTGAAGTCCCACGTCGCCTCCGAGGGCTACACCGAGGCCCTGCGGGAGCTCGCCACCGTGCGGGAAGCGGTGGACACCTTCTTCGACAAGGTCATGGTGAACGTCGATGAGCCGCTGCTCCGGGGCAACCGCCTCGGCCTGCTGACGGCCCTCTTCGAGCAGCTCAACGCCGTGGCCGACATCTCCCGCCTGGCGGTGGAGAAATGAAGCTGGTCATCCTCGACCGGGACGGCGTCATCAATTTCGACTCGGCCCAGTTCATCAAGAGCCCGGCCGAGTGGAAGCCCATTCCGGGCAGCCTGGAAGCCATCGCCCGCCTCAACCAGGCGGGCTACCGGGTGGTGGTGGCCACCAACCAGTCCGGGGTGGGCCGGGGCCTCTTCGACATGGATACCCTCAACACCATCCACGAGAAGATGCACAAGGCCCTGTTCGCTGCCGGCGGCCGGGTGGATGCCATCTTCTACTGCCCCCATGCGGCGGACTCCGCCTGCGACTGCCGCAAGCCCCAGCCCGGCCTGTTCAAGCGCATCGGCGAGACCTTCAACGTCAATCTCAAGGGCGTGCCGGCGGTGGGCGATTCCCTGCGGGACCTTCAGGCCGGCGCCATGGTCGGTTGCCTGCCCATCCTGGTGCGCACCGGCAAGGGGGAGAAGACCAAGGCCGAGGGCAACCTGCCCGAGGGCACCCTGGAATTTCCCGACCTGGCGGGCGTTGTTGACTGGCTCCTGGCCCGGAAGGAAGCATGATGGTCCTGCGTTCCGCCCTGTTCATGGCCTGGTCCATCCTGCTCACGGTCATCACCGGCATCCCCATCGTCATCGCAGCCCTCATCCGCGGCGTCTGGGGCTACCACCTGGTCTACGTCTGGCGCCGCATCTTCATGTGGGGGGTGGAGCACATCCTCGGCATCAAGAGCGAGTTCCGCGGCCTCGAAAACCTGCCCAAGGAGCCCTGCGTCATCCTCGCCAAGCACCAGTCGGCCTGGGAAACCGTCGCCCTCCAGGACCTGGCGCCGCCGGGAGGCTACTGCCTCTTCGTGCTCAAGAAGGAACTCCTGAAGATTCCCTTCTTCGGCTGGTCCCTGGCCGCCATGCGCATGATCTCCATCGACCGGGCCTCCGGCCAGAAGGCCCTGGAGCAGGTGGTGGAGCAGGGCCGCGACCGCCTGCAGCGGGGCTACTCGGTCATCATCTTCCCCGAGGGCACGCGGGTGGCGCCGGGGGAAAAGCGCCGCTACAAGCCCGGCGGCGCCTACCTGGCCACCCACGTCGGCTGCCTGGTGGTGCCGGTGGCCCACAACGCCGGCGAACTGTGGCCGCGCCAAGCCTTCCTGAAGAAGCCCGGCAAGATCACCGTCAGCATCGGTCCCGCCTTCAGCGCCGAGGGACTCTCCGAGCAGGAGGTCAACAAGCGCGTCGAGGACTGGATCGAAGGCGAGATGAGGAAGCTCTCCCCCCACCGCTACCGCGATGCTGCTGGTAAAGCCCAAGGCCAGGCCGAAACCGCCGAAGCCTGAGGCCACGGTGTCCGAGGCGGCCATCTCCCTGGGTGGCCGCCTGGTTCCCTACCAGCTCAAGCGCAGCAAGCGCCGGACCATAAGCCTGGCCATCGACCACCGGGGCCTGCGGGTGTGGGCGCCGACGGCCGCCCGCCAGTCGGACATCGACAGCCTCCTGCGCCAGCACGGCGAGTGGGTCATCGACAAGCTCGATACCTGGAAGGACCGGGCGCCACCGCCCCCCCTCGACATCGTCGACGGCCTGCGCCTGCCGCTGCTCGGAGGAGAGCTGGCGGTCCGTCTGGCGTCCGGGGCCAACCGCGCCGTGTGGACCGCCGACGGCGGCCAGTTGACCCTCTGCCTGGCCGCCCCGGCCGACGCCCGCCGGGTGCTGGAGCGGGCCCTGCGGGAACGGGCCCGGGCGGTTTTCATCGAGCGCCTCGCTGTTCTCGCGCCGCGGCTGGGCGTGCCTCTGCCCACCCTGGCCCTGTCCTCGGCCCGCACCCGCTGGGGTAGCTGCAGCAGCCGGGGCAGCATCCGCCTCAACTGGCGCCTGGTGTTCTTCCCCCTGCCGGTGATCGATTACGTGGTGGCCCACGAGCTGGCCCACCTCAAGGAGATGAACCACAGCCCCCGCTTCTGGTCGGTGGTGGAAGGCCTGTGCCCGGACTGGCGGGAGCGGCGGACCGAACTGAAGCGTCTGGGCCTCACCTGCCCCAACCTCTAGGAGAAAAGATGCGCATCCTGCACACCATGATCCGGGTCGGCGATCTCGACCGTTCCCTCGCCTTCTACACCGAAACCCTCGGCATGCAGCTTCTGCGCCGCCAGGACTACCCGGAGGGCCGCTTCACCCTGGCCTTCGTGGGCTACGGTCCGGAGAGCGAGCAGGCGGTGATCGAGCTGACCCACAACTGGGATACCAAGAGCTACGACCTGGGCAACGGCTACGGCCACATCGCCCTCGCCGTGCCCGACGCCTACGCCGCCTGCGAGGAGATCAAGGGCCGGGGCGGCAAGGTGGTGCGGGAGGCCGGGCCCATGAAGCACGGTTCCACCGTCATTGCCTTCGTCGAGGACCCGGACGGCTACAAGATCGAG
>DATFAA010000076.1:0-36627 GCA_035255045.1 Rhodocyclaceae bacterium
TAATGTCGAGTATGTATATCTGTGGCCGCGTGGCCGCGGCAGCCGATCAGTGAAGGAGCGCACCATGCCTGATAGCAGTGAGCCCGCCGACGTGAATCTCTGGCGCAAGTTGGCGACAACGGAACGAAAGGGAGCCGATCCCGACGGCTTGATCTGGCACACGCCTGAAGGGCTGGACGTCAAGCCGCTGTGGACGCGAAGCGATGTCGCCGACCTCGACTTCGCCGACACCATCCCCGGTGCCTTCCCATTCCTGCGCGGCCCGCGCGCCACCATGTATGCCGGGCAGCCCTGGACGATCCGACAATATGCCGGCTTCTCCACCGCCGAGGAATCCAACGCCTTCTACCGCAAGGCGCTGGCCGCCGGCGGCCAGGGCGTGTCCGTGGCTTTCGACCTGGCCACCCACCGCGGCTATGACTCCGACAATCCCCGGGTGGTGGGCGACGTCGGCAAGGCCGGCGTGGCCATCGACTCGGTCGAGGACATGAAGATCCTGTTCGACGGCATCCCCCTCGACAAGGTGTCGGTGTCCATGACCATGAACGGTGCCGTGCTGCCCATCCTGGCCGGCTACATCGTCGCCGCCGAGGAGCAGGGCGTTCCCCAGGACAAGTTGTCGGGCACAATCCAGAACGACATCCTGAAGGAATTCATGGTGCGGAACACCTACATCTATCCGCCCAAGCCTTCGATGAAGATCATCGCGGACATCTTCGGCTACACCGCCCAGCACATGCCGAAGTTCAACTCCATCTCCATTTCCGGCTACCACATCCAGGAAGCCGGGGCCAACCAGGCCATCGAGCTGGCCTTCACCCTGGCCGACGGCATGGAGTACGTGCGCACCGGCGTCGCCGCCGGGATGGACGTAGATGTCTTCGCCGGCCGCCTGTCCTTCTTCTGGGCGGTGGGCATGAATTTCTACCTGGAAATCGCCAAGATGCGCGCCGGCCGCCTGCTGTGGAACCGCATCATGACCGGCTTCGGCGCCAAGAACCCCAAGTCCAAGATGCTGCGCACCCACAGCCAGACCTCGGGCTGGTCCCTGACCGAGCAGGACCCGTACAACAACGTGGTGCGCACCGCCATCGAAGCCATGGCGGCCGTCTTCGGCGGCACCCAGTCCCTGCACACCAACGCCCTGGACGAAGCCATCGCCCTGCCGACGGAATTCTCCGCCCGCGTCGCCCGCAACACCCAGCTCATCATCCAGGAAGAGACCCACATCTGTAACGTGGTCGATCCCTGGGCCGGTTCCTACATGATGGAAAAGCTGACCCAGGACATGGCCGACAAGGCCTGGAGCATCATCCAGGAAATCGAGGGCATGGGCGGCATGACCAAGGCCGTGGAATCCGGCTGGGCCAAGATGCAGGTGGAAGCCTGCGCCGCCGAGAAGCAGGCCCGCATCGACTCCGGCAAGGACGTCATCGTCGGCGTGAACAAGTACAAGCTGGCCAAGGAAGCCGAAATCGACATCCTGGACATCGACAACCACGCCGTCCGGGACGCCCAGGTGGCCCGCTTGAAGCAGATCCGCGCCAGCCGCGACGTCGCCGCCGTCCAGGCCGCCCTGGAGGCCCTGACCAAGTGCGCCGAGACCGGCGAGGGCAACCTGCTGGACCTCACCGTCAAGGCCATCCGCCTGCGGGCCACGGTCGGCGAAGTGTCCGATGCCCTGGAGAAGGTCTTCGGCCGCTTCCGCGCCAACAACCAGACCATTTCGGGAGTTTACGGAGGCGTCGTGGAAGGACAGGACAACTGGGAAAGCCTGAAGGCGGACGTCGCCAAGTTCGCCGAGGAAGAGGGCCGCCGGCCCCGCATCATGATCGCCAAGCTCGGCCAGGACGGCCATGACCGGGGCGCCAAGGTGGTGGCCACCTCCTACGCCGACCTGGGCTTCGACATCGACATGGGCCCCCTCTTCCAGACCCCGGAGGAAGCCGCCCGCCAGGCCATCGAGAACGACGTGCACGCCATCGGCGTGTCCACCCTGGCCGCCGGCCACAAGACCCTGGTGCCGGCCCTGATCAAGGCCCTCAAGGACCAGGGCGCCGACGACATCATCGTCTTCGCCGGCGGCGTCATCCCGGCCCAGGACTACGACTTCCTCTTCAGCGCCGGCGCCAAGGCCGTCTTCGGCCCGGGCACGCGCATCGAGGACTCGGCCCGCCGCGTCCTGGAAGAGATCAAGAAGGCCCGCGGCTGAGCCCCATGGGCTTGAGCAAGACGCCGATGCCGGGCCAGGCGCTGCCGCCTGCCGACCAGAGCCTCGTTGACGGGGTCCTGGGCGGGCAGCGCCGCGCCCTGGCCAAGACCATCACCCTCATCGAGTCCACCCGGCGCGACCACCAGGAACGGGCCCAACAGGTGCTGAACGCCCTGCTGCCCCACACCGGCCGCGCCATCCGGGTCGGCATCTCGGGGGTGCCGGGGGCCGGCAAGTCCACCTTCATCGAAGCCCTCGGGGTCTGGCTCATCGAGCGCGGCCACCGCCTGGCGGTGCTGGCGGTGGACCCGTCCTCCTCGGTGTCCGGCGGCTCCATCCTAGGGGACAAGACCCGCATGGAGATCCTCTCCCAGCGGGAAGAGGCCTTCATCCGCCCCAGCCCCTCCGCCGGCTCCCTGGGCGGCGTCGCCGAAAAGACCCGGGAGGCCATGCTGGCCTGCGAGGCCGCCGGCTTCGACGTCATCATCATTGAGACGGTGGGGGTCGGCCAGTCGGAGACCACGGTGGCCGGCATGGTGGACATCTTCTGCCTGCTGCAGCTGCCCAACGCCGGCGACGACCTCCAGGCCATCAAGAAGGGCATCGTCGAGATCGCCGACCTGGTGGTCATCAACAAGGCCGACATCGACCCCCGGGCCACCGCCGTCGTGCGGGCCCAGTGGAAGAATGCCCTGCACATGCTGCGCCCCGCCTCCCCCAACTGGCAGCCGCCGGTGCTCACCGTGTCCGCCCTCAAGAAGGAAGGCATGGCGGAGTTCTGGCAGGCCGTGGAAGGCTACCGCGACGCCCTCACCCCGACCGGCGAATTCGCAGAGAAACGCCGCCGCCAGTCCCTGGACTGGATGTGGCAGCTGATCGACTCCGGCCTGCGGCAGTATTTCCGCCACCACGCCGAAGTGAATAAAAAACTACCCCAACTGAGCCAGGCCGTGGCCGAAGGCCATACCACTCCGGCCGCAGCAGCCCACGCGCTGCTCGGCTACCTGCATCCTGAAACATAGATCCTCACCCGGAGATTCCTTTATGCACGACATCATCCGCCAGCTGGAAAAAAAGCGTGAGTTGGCCTGCCTCGGTGGCGGCCAGAAGCGCATCGACAGCCAGCACAAGAAGGGCAAGCTGACCGCCCGCGAACGTATCGAGCTGCTCCTCGACCCGGATTCCTTCGAGGAATGGGATATGTTCAAGGAGCACCGCTGCACCGACTTCGGCATGGACAAGTCCGAGAAGACCCCGGGTGACGGCGTGGTGACGGGCTACGGCACCATCAACGGCCGCCTCACCTTCGTCTTCTCCCAGGACTTCACCGTCTTCGGCGGCTCCCTGTCCGAGACCCACGCCGAGAAAATCTGCAAGATCATGGACCACGCCATGAAGGTCGGCGCTCCCGTCATCGGCCTCAACGACTCCGGCGGCGCCCGCATCCAGGAAGGCGTCGCCTCCCTGGGCGGCTACGCCGACGTCTTCCAGCGCAACGTCATGGCCTCCGGCGTCATCCCGCAGATTTCCATGATCATGGGCCCCTGCGCCGGCGGCGCGGTGTACAGCCCGTCCATGACCGACTTCATCTTCATGGTCAAGGACAGCTCCTACATGTTCGTGACCGGCCCCGAAGTGGTGAAGACCGTGACCCACGAGGACGTCACCGCCGAGGAACTGGGCGGTGCCGTCACCCACACCAGCAAGTCCGGCGTTGCCGACCTGGCCTTCGAGAACGACGTCGAGGCCCTCTCCATGCTGCGCCGCTTCATGGGCTTCCTGCCGGCCAACAACAAGGAGAAGCCGCCGGTCCAGCCGACCAACGACCCGGCCGGCCGCCAGGACTTCTCCCTCGACACCCTGGTGCCGGACAACGCCAACAAGCCCTACGACATGAAGGAGCTGATCGTCAAAATCGTCGACGACTACGACTTCTTCGAAATCCAGCCCGACTACGCCAAGAACATCATCACCGGCTTCGCCCGCATGGACGGCCACCCGGTGGGCATCGTCGCCAACCAGCCCCTGGTGCTGGCCGGCTGCCTGGACATCAAGTCCTCCATCAAGGCCGCCCGCTTCGTGCGCTTCTGCGACGCCTTCAACATCCCGGTGGTGACCTTCGTGGACGTCCCCGGCTTCATGCCCGGCACCGCCCAGGAATACGGCGGCATCATCAAGCACGGCGCCAAGCTGCTCTACGCCTACGCCGAGTGCACCGTGCCCAAGGTCACCGTCATCACCCGCAAGGCCTACGGCGGCGCCTACGACGTGATGTCGTCCAAGCACCTGCGCGGCGACGTGAACCTGGCCTGGCCCTCCGCCGAAATCGCCGTCATGGGCCCCAAGGGCGCCGTGGAAATCATCTTCCGCGAAGAGAAGAACGATCCTGCCAAGCTCGCCGAGCGCGAAGCCGAGTACAAGGAGAAGTTCGCCAACCCCTTCGTGGCCGCCCACCGCGGCTTCATCGACGACGTCGTCATGCCCCACAACACCCGCAAGCGGATCTGCCGCTCGCTGGCCATGCTGCGCGACAAGAAGCTCGACAATCCGTGGCGCAAGCACGGCAACATTCCGCTGTAAGCGTCGGGGAGGAATAGGAAAAATGTTCAAGAAGATTCTGATTGCGAACCGCGGCGAAATCGCCTGCCGCGTCATCAAGACCGCCCGCAAGATGGGCATCAAGACCGTCGCCGTCTACTCCGAGGCCGACAAGGACGCCCTGCACGTGGACCTGGCCGACGAGGCCGTCTGCATCGGACCCGCCCCGTCCAAGGAATCCTACCTGGTCATGGACAAGATCATCGCCGCCTGCAAAGAGACCGGCGCCGAAGCGGTCCACCCGGGCTACGGATTCCTGTCCGAGAACGCCGAGTTCTCCCGCCGTCTGGAAGAGGAAGGCATCAAGTTCATCGGCCCGAAGCACTACTCCGTGGCCAAGATGGGCGACAAGATCGAGTCCAAGAAGCTCGCCATCGAAGCCCAGGTCAACACCATCCCCGGCTACAACGACGCCATCTCCGGTCCCGACGAGGCGGTCGTCATCGCCCAGAAGATCGGCTATCCGGTCATGATCAAGGCCTCCGCCGGCGGTGGCGGCAAGGGTCTGCGGGTCGCCTACAACGACGCCGAAGCCCACGAAGGCTTCTCCTCCTGCGTCAATGAGGCCCGCAACTCCTTCGGCGACGACCGCGTCTTCATCGAGAAGTACGTGCTCGAGCCCCGCCACATCGAAATCCAGGTGCTGGGCGACTCCCACGGCAACTACGTGTACCTGAACGAGCGCGACTGCTCCATCCAGCGCCGCCACCAGAAGGTCATCGAGGAGGCGCCGAGCCCCTTCGTCGATCCCGAGATGCGCAAAGCCATGGGCGAACAGGCCGTGGCCCTTGCCCGGGCGGTGAATTACGAGTCCGCCGGCACGGTGGAATTCGTGGTCTCCGGCGCCACCAAGGAGTTCTACTTCCTGGAAATGAACACCCGCCTCCAGGTGGAGCACCCGGTCACCGAACTGATCACCGGCCTCGACCTGGTCGAGCAGATGATCCGGGTCGCCGCCGGCGAGAAGCTGCCGATCACCCAGGCCGATGTCACCATCGACGGCTGGGCCATGGAATGCCGGATCAACGCCGAAGACCCCTTCCGCGGCTTCCTGCCCTCCACCGGCCGCCTGGTGCGCTTCCTGCCGCCGGCCGAGATCCCGGGCCAGGTCCGCGTCGACACCGGCGTCTACGACGGCGGCGAGATTTCCATGTTCTACGACTCGATGATCGCCAAGCTCATCGTCCACGGCGCCACCCGGGACCAGGCCATCAGCCGCATGCGGGACGCCCTCAACGCCTTCGTGATCCGCGGCATTTCCTCGAACATCCCGTTCCAGGCCGCGCTCATGCAGCATCCGCGCTTCCAGTCCGGTATCTTCGACACCAGCTTCATCGCCAAGGAGTACCCGAAGGGCTTCGACGCCTCCATGGTGCCCCACGACGATCCCGCCCTGCTGGTCTCCGTCGCCGCCTTCGTGCACCGCAGCTTCACCGACCGCGCCGCCAGCGTTTCCGGCCAGCTGGCCGGCCACGAGCGCATCGTCTCCGATCAGTGGAACGTGGTCCGCCTCGTCGGCGAAGTGAAGGAAAACCACCCCGTGGTCGCCCGTCCGATCCCCGGCGGCTACCACATCGAGTACAAGGGCGAGAACTACGAGATTCTGTCCGACTGGCGCCTGGGCGAGTCCCTCTTCCACGGCACCTGCAACGGCCAGGAATTCACCCTCCAGGTGGAGCGCCACAAGACCCGCTACAGCCTCTTCCACTGGGGCACCCGGGCCGACTTCATGGTCATGAGCGCCCGCGCCGCCGAGCTGCTGGCCCTCATGCCCGAGAAGCCCGCCCCCGACCTTTCCAAGTTCCTGCTCTCGCCCATGCCGGGCCTGCTGCGGGAAGTGGCGGTCCAGGTCGGCCAGGAAGTGAAGGCCGGCGAGAAGCTGGCGGTCATCGAGGCCATGAAGATGGAGAACATCCTCAAGGCCGACCAGGACTGCAAGGTCAAGAAGATCGCCGCCGCGGCCGGGGAAAGCCTCTCGGTGGACCAGGTCATCATCGAGTTTGAATAACAACAAAGTTCCACGGTCGAAAGACTTTGGGCCCGTCTCCGGACGGGCCTTTTTTATGGCCGCGGCACCGTCGAATGCCCCGCCGAATCGAGCTATGCTGCGGCCTTGCGCAACCCCCGTGAGGAAAACGATGTTCAGCACAGTCAAGGCTTTCTTCCGCTCCCTGGGCGATCCCCTGGCGAGCCGGGACCGGCCACCCTCCGACCATGAGCTCCAGGTGGCCACCGCCGCCCTGCTGCTGGAGATGATGCGGGCGGACCGGGAAATCTCCGAGGCGGAGCAGGCGGCGGTGATCCGGGCCCTGCGGGAAAAATTCGGACTGTCGGAAGAGGAGACCCGGGACCTGGTCCAGCTGGCTGACGAGGCGGCCCGCGCCGCGTCGGGCTCCTACGACTTCACCTCGGTCATCAACCGAGGCTTCGACGCCGGAGAGAAGATCCGGGTCATCGAGTACATGTGGCAGATCGCCTACGCCGACGGCCACCTGTGCGCCCATGAGAACCATCTCATGCGCCGCATCGCCGACCTGCTCCACATCAGCCACGGCGACTATTGCGCGGTCAAGGAGCGGGCCCGCCTGGCCATGACCGGCCAGGGCCTGGAGTTCACCCCGCCGGACGAGGCCGGGTCCGGCTGCTGATCAGCCCTTGGCGGCGTGATCGACGAAGTAGCAGATACGCTTGCGGGGGCTCAGATAGTCGTGGATGGCCTGGGGCAGGGCAGCCGGGCGCAGGGTGCGGTCCACGCTGTCCTCCAGGTCCCGGCGCAGGTTCACCACGGCGGCATCCTGCTTGGGGATGGCAGGATCGTAGAGCATCAGGTCGGGGTGGAGCAGGTCCGATGAATCCACCGACATGACGATGCCGACCCGGCCGCTCTTCAACATGACGATGGTGCCCGGCGGATAGATGCCCAGGGCTTTGATGAAGGCCGACAGGCAGGCCTTGTCGTACTTGCCCAGCTCGTTCTTGTACATGAACGACAGGGCCTCGGAGGGCGTCCTGGAGCGCTTGGCGACCCGCTGGTTGCAGAGGTTGTCGTAGGAATTGGCGATGGTGACGATGCGCACCGCCTGGCTGATGGCATCGCCCTTGAGGCCCTTCGGGTAGCCGCTGCCATCCACCAGCTCGTGGTGGAAGAAGATGATTTCCCGCACCGGCCGAGGCAAGTCCTCCACCGGCTGCACCAGCTTGATGCCATAGCCCGGATGGAGTTGCAGGAGCTTGGCCTCGGCCTGGGTCAGCTCCTCGTCCTTGAGGAGCACCTGGCTGGGGATCAGGGCCTTGCCGACATCGTGGAGCACCGCCCCCTGGGTGATGTCCCGCATGGTCTCTGGGTCGTTGATGCCGACGGCCCGGGCCAGGATGAGGGCGAGCACGGTGACGTTGAGGCTGTGGAAGTAGGCGCTCTCGTCGGAGACGTAGTCCCCCATCAGGTGGATGTAGGGATTCTGCTCGGACAGGAAGACGTCGGCCAGCTCGACGGCGATCTCCCGGGCCTGGGCCGCCGCCTGGACCGGGCTGTTGTTGGCGAGGCGCATGACGTTCTGCACGGCGTTGGCGGTCTTGACGTACTTGCGCTCGGCCGCCTGGATGCGCTCCCGCTCCCGGTTGAGGCTCTCGATGCGCTCCTTCTTCTCCCGCATCAGCTCTTCCAGGGCCTCCCGGTCGGGCTCGGGCGGGGCCTCGACGGCAGCGGGGCTGGGCGGCGGCGGCCGGGCGCTGCTCTTGTGGGGGAGGTACTCGATCTCGCTCAGGCCCATGGAACGGAGGGCCTCGATCTGGCGCTGGTCCTTGATCTTGAAGCTGCTGAACAGGAAAGGGTGGCCGAGCCAGCTGTCGAGCTTGATGTGGAGCCCGACGCACAACTGGTCCATGGTCACGGTATGCCGGTCGCCCCGTGGGCTGTCGCTCATTGTCCCCGCCTCGGAAATGCCAACGTCAATGGGTGTCGATTCTACCCCAGGCCGGCTGCCTCTACCGGGGAGCGGCGGCGTAGCGCACGAAATCGCTGCCGCGCTCGAGCACCTGGCCGAGGCCGACCGGCGCCCTGCCGCTGCCTTCCAGCGCCAGCCTGCCGTCCGGCCGCACCGGCGCCGCCGCCGGCAGCACCAGGGACAGGGCGCCGTCGTCGCCGACCACGAAGACCGGCACCCGCGCTGGCCCGCCGGCGCCGCCGACCTGGACGGAAGCGGCCTGGACCGGCCCTCCGTACCACTGCAACCGGGCCCGCAGCCTGCCGTCGCGGCCAACCCGGAGGCCCAGGAGGACGCCCAGCCTGGGGGTCTGGCCGGCCCCGGGCGCCGCGGCCACGAGGCATGGGGACAGAAGGCGCACGCCAGCCTCCGGCGCCCGCCACACGAAGCCATCGCCGGCCTGCCACGTCTCGCCGGAAACCTGGGCGGGTTTCGCCGCCGCCACCGGGGTAACCCGGTTGTCGAAGCCGAACACCGCCAGGCGCTGGTGGTCCACCGTCCGGGGCCGGGTATCCTCGGCCGCCGGGTTGAGGCGCTCGCCGGCGAGCAGGGCGTAGATATTTTCGGCGCCGAAGACCAGGGACAGATTGCCGGACTCGCCGCCGGCCGCCGCCGGGCCGGGCTGCAGGGCCTCGTCGAGCTGTCCCAGGAGGCGGGCGCAGGCGGTGGCCGACAGCTCGCGGCCGAGCTTCAGTTCCTCGGGGCGCTGGCCGCCCTCCAGGGCTTCGATGCGATGCCTCAGCTTGCGCACCACCGGCCGCACGTCCAGCCAGCGGGGACCACCCTTGGCCAGGCCCGCCCGGCCCAGGAGGTCCATGAGGGGCAGATCCCGGGCCCGGGGGCTGTCATCCGGCTGCATGCGGAAGGCGGCCAGTTCGCGCCAGCGGCTCAAGGCCCGGTTCGCCACCGTCAGCTGGGCCATGGACAGGCGGTAGGGGTCGGCGAACTGGAGCATGAAGGTCCAGGCCACGTGGCCGGCGATGTGGGATTCGCTGATGTGCTTGTAGTCCGGGTCGCCCAGGGGGGTGTATTGCACCCCCAGGGCTTCGGCGGCGCTGGCGATGCCGTGGAGGAGCAGCAGGAGTTCGGCCGGCACCTCGTAGGCCGCCAGGAAATGGGCGTACTGCTCGGCCCGCAGGGCGACCGCCGCCCGGTGCAGGGCCAGGGCCGCGTCGGCGGCCGGCAGTTCCGGGGCGATGCGCAGGTAGGCGACGGCCAGGAGGCGCCACAGCCGCCGGGCGGCCAGGAAATGTTCGGCGTCGGCGGTGGGCAGGGGCAGGGGCTTGCGGCTGAAGCGGGGCTCGAGGGCGGTCTGGGCGAGGACGACGGCGCTGCGCAGCCGGTCGAGGACACCACGCCGGGCGGCCGGCGGGATGTCGGAGGCGTCGACGGCGCCGATAGCCTGCTGCAGGACGGCCTGCATCTGGGCAGGCTGGGCCAGGGGCTGGCGCGCCAGCCAGGCCGCCGCCTCGTCGGCGCTGCGGAAAGGGGGAACGGCGGCAGGGCCGGGAGCAGGCAATTCGAACTGGTACATCACATCCCTCCACGCATTTCCATATTCCGGGCACTCGCCGCTCCGATCGCCGGCCTAAGGACCATTATCGCGCTATGCTATGGACCTATGAGCGGCTTCGAAAACTATCCCCAGGAACTGGCGGACCTCGACCACGAAATCTACCACTATGCCGCGGTCTGTGGCGTGAATCTGGCCAATCGCGGCGAAGTCGAGGCCTGTCTGCGCAACCACCATGGCGACTGGGTCCACGACAAGGCCCGGGACACCCTGCAGGGCCTCCTCGTCCTGCGCATCAAGGTGGAGACGGAGATGATCGAGCACGGCATGCTGCCCCCCCCCCTCATCCCCACGCCGCCGGAAGCCTAGCCGTCGGCGTTGATGCGGGCGGCCAGCTCCCGCAGGATGCTGTCGGCCTGATCGTTGGCCACCTGGCAGGTGCCGGCCGCCTGGTGGCCGCCGCCGCCGTACTGGAGCATGAGTTCGCCGACGTTGGTGCGTGATGAGCGGTCCAGGATGGACTTGCCGGTGGCGAACACGGTGTTCTGCTTCTGCACCCCCCACATGACGTGGATGGAGATGTTGGCCTGGGGGAACAGGGCGTAGATCATGAAGCGGTTGGTGGCATAGATGGTTTCCTCGCCGCGCAGGTCGAGGACCACCAGGTTCTTGTGCACCGTGGCGCAGCGCAGGATCTGCTCCTTGGCCTTTTCGGCGTGCTCCCGGTAGAGGTCCACCCGCTCCTTGACGTCCGGCAGGGCCAGGATGTCGTCGATGCCGTGGTTCCGGCAGTACTTGATGAGGTCCATCATCAGGGCGTAGTTGCTGATGCGGAAATCCCGGAAGCGGCCAAGGCCGGTGCGGGCGTCCATCAGGTAGTTGAGGAGCACCCAACCCTTGGGATCGAGGATTTCCTCCCGGGAAAACTGGGCCGAGTCGGCCTTGTCCACCGCCTCCATCATGTCGTCGGCGATGTTGGGGAAGCGGGCCTTGCCGCCGTAGTAGTCGTAGACCACCCGCGCCGCCGAGGGGGCCTTGGGGTCGATGACGTGGTTGGGGCGTTCGCCGGTGTTGCGGATGGTCTCGGAGAGGTGGTGGTCGAAGGCGAGGTGTGCGGCCGCCACGTAGGGCAGGTTGGTGGTGATGTCGCCGCCGGTGATGTCGATCTTGCCATCCTGCATGTCCTTCGGATGGACGAACTTGATGTCGTTGATCAGATCCAGTTCGTTCAGCAACACGGCGCAGACCAGGCCGTCGAAGTCGCTGCGGGTCACCAGGCGGAACTTTTGGCTCACGGGAATCTCTCCTTGACGCGGTTGGGAGGGCTATTAAAGCACAATGCCGCCCGAATGGGGCGGCATTGCCAGGGGTTCCCGGGAGAGGCGGGAATCAGCGTTCCAGGGATTCCACCACGGCCAGGGCCGTCATGTTCACCAGCCGCCGCACGGTGGCGGTGGAGGTGAGCACGTGCACCGGACGGGCCGCACCCAGCAGGATGGGGCCGATGGTGACGCCTTCGCCGCCGGTCATCTTGAGGAGGTTGTAGGCGATGTTGGCGGCGTCGATGTTGGGCATGACCAGGAGGTTGGCCTCGCCCTTCAGGGGCGACTCCGGATGGGCCTTGGCACGGATTTCCTCGGACAGGGCCGAGTCGCCGTGCATCTCGCCGTCCACTTCCAGCTCGCCGCCGGACATGGCCGGCAGCATGGCGGCGGCCTGGCTCATCTTGACGGCGGAAGCGGAGGTGCCGGAACCGAAGTTGGAGTGGGACAGCAGGGCCACCTTGGGCTGGACGCCGAAGCGCTTCACCTGCTCGGCCGCCATCAGGGTCATCTCGGCCACTTGCTCCGCCGTCGGGCACTCATTGACATGGGTGTCGCACAGGAACAGGGAGCGGCCCGGCAGCATGAGGTAATTCATGGCCGCCAGGGTGTTGACCCCGGCCCGCTTGCCGATGACATCGGAGACCACTTCCAGGTGCTCGCCGTACTGGCCGCTGACACCGCACACCAGGCCGTCGGCGTAGCCCAGGCGGACCAGCATGGCGCCGATCAGGGTGGTGTTGCGGCGCATGGACAGCTTGGCGATTTCCGGCGTGACGCCGCGGCGCACCATGAGCTTGTGGTAGGTGGTCCAGCATTCCCGGTAGCGCTCGTCGAGGTCGGGGTTCACGATGTCGAAATCGACACCGGCCTTGATCCGCAGCTTGGCCTGGGCCAGGCGGCGCTCGATGACCGCCGGACGGCCCACCAGGATGGGACGGGCCATCTTTTCCTCGATGACGATCTGGGCGGCGCGCAGCACCCGCTCATCCTCGCCCTCGGCGTAGATGATGCGCTTGCCTTCGGCCTGGCGGGCGGCGCTGAAGATGGCCCGCATGCCGATGCCGGTGTGGTACACGAATTCGGACAGCTTGGCCCGGTAGGCGCCGAAGTCGGTGATGGGCCGGGTGGCGACGCCGGAGTCCATGGCCGCCTGGGCCACGGCCGGGGCGATCTTGACGATGAGGCGGGGATCGAAAGGCTTGGGAATCAGGTATTCCGGCCCGAAATTGAGGTCATGGCCGGGATAGGCCATGGCCACTTCGTCGGCCACTTCGGCCTCGGCCAGCTCGGCGATGGCGCGCACGGAGGCCATCTTCATTTCCTCGGTGATGCGGGTGGCGCCCACATCCAGTGCGCCGCGGAAAATGAAGGGGAAGCAGAGGACGTTGTTGACCTGGTTCGGGTAGTCGGAACGGCCGGTGGCGATGATGGCGTCCGGACGCACGGCCTTGGCCAGCTCCGGCATGATTTCCGGGGTCGGGTTGGCCAGCGCGAAGATCATCGGCTTCTCGCCCATGGTCGCGACCATTTCCTGCTTGAGGACGCCGGCGGTGGACAGGCCCAGGAAGATGTCGGCACCGACCATGGCATCGGCCAGGGTGCGGGCGGAGGTGTCACGGGCGTAGCGGGCCTTGTTGGCTTCCATCTTCTCGTCGCGGCCGACGTAGATGACGCCCTTGGAGTCGCAGACCATGACGTTCTCGCGCCGGACCCCCAGCTGGCACCACAGGTCCAGGCAGGAAATGGCGGCGGCGCCAGCGCCGGAGCAGACGACCTTGATCTCTTCGATCTTCTTGCCCACGACCTTGAGGCCATTCAGCATGGCAGCGGCCGAAATGATGGCGGTGCCGTGCTGGTCGTCGTGGAAGACGGGGATATTCATGCGCTCCTTGAGCTTCTTCTCGATGTAGAAGCATTCGGGGGCCTTGATGTCTTCGAGGTTGACGCCGCCCAGGGTGGGCTCCATGGCGGCGATGATGTCGATGAGCTTGTCCGGGTCGTTCTCGGCCAGCTCGATGTCGAAGACGTCGATGCCGGCGAACTTCTTGAACAGGCAGCCCTTGCCTTCCATCACCGGCTTGGCGGCCAGGGGGCCGATGTTGCCGAGACCGAGAACGGCGGTGCCGTTGGTCACTACGCCCACCAGGTTGGCGCGGGAGGTCATTTCAGCGGCGGTGGCCGGATCCTCGACGATGAGGTCGCAGGCGGCGGCGACACCCGGCGAATAGGCCAGGGCGAGGTCACGCTGATTGGTCAGGCCCTTGGTCGGGCGGACGGAAATCTTGCCCGGGGTGGGCAGACGGTGGTACTCGAGCGCGGCTTCGCGCAGGTCCTTTTCCACAGAACCTCCTTCAGGTTTCAGCTATTAGGGAAAACCCGGTAGGGTACCGCAAAGACCGCACGGGCGCCACGGGGAAAACACGTAGGCGGCCCGTCAGAAGCGGTGGATCAGGGTCAGCCGCAGGGTGCGCGGCTCGACTGGGTGGACATGACGGTCGAAGCTCGCGGCCCCCTCCCCGGGCAGCCGGGAGTCGTACCAGTATTCGATGTCGTTGGCCTTGCGGTCCAAGAGGTTGTAGATGTCCAGGGCCAGCTGGGTCGACGGGTCCAGGCGGTAGCCGAGGCGGGCGTTGGCCAGGGCGCTGGCCGCCGAGCGCACGGAATTGTCCTCCACCAGGGGCCGGGGGCCGACGTAGCGCAGCCGCAGGGCGCCGAACCAGGGACCGAGCCGGTCGACGGTGAGTCCGACATTGGCAGTGGTGGTGACGGCGCCGGGGATGTGGTCGCCGGCCCCGGTGCCGTCCCGGAAGCGGGCGTGGGACCAGGAGAGGTCGGCGTCGATGGCGAGCCAGCCGGCGGGGGCCCAGGCATTGGTCCATTCCAGGCCGTGGCGGCGGCTCGGGCGGGAAGGCTCGGTGGTGCCGGCGTCGCCCACGAACAGCAGCTCCGAGGCCACATCCAGCTGCCACAGGGCGACGGTGGTCCGCCAGCCCGGCAAGGGCTCGCTCCGTACCCCCAATTCCCGGCCGCGGGTGCGGACCAGGGGCCGGACCCGATCCACTGGCGTCGTCCCGTCCGCCGGATCGACCCGGATGGTGGTGCCCCGGGCATCGTTGGAATGAAAGCCGTGGCCGTAATTGAGATAGACCTCGGTCTGCCGCCAGGGCCCCAGCACCAGGGAGAGCTTGGGGGTCGCCAGCTGGTCCCGGGCCGTGCCGGAATTGGCCGGCAGGCTGCTGTCCACCCGGAAGCCGTAGGCATCGCCCCGCAACCCGGCGATGGAGCGCAGCCAGGGAGTCCAGCGCACCTCGTTCCGGGCCCACAGGGCGACGCTCTTCTGGCTGACCCGGTCCTCCCGCACGGTGGCAAGGGTGGTGCGCTCCCGGGTCTGGTAGAGCCCCACCGGGCGCAGCCGATCCGCCCGCCCCTCGAGGCCGATGCGGTTCTCCACCTCGAAGCCGCCCCAGTTCTCGAAGACCGCACGGGACGCCGCGAAGCCGCCGGCCCGGCGGCGCTCGGCCTGCTTGAACTGGTCTCCCGGCGGGCAGCCGTTGTTGAGGCAGTACTGGAAGTTGGACCACAGGTCGAGGCCGGAATCGAGGGCCCAGACGGTGGCCCGGCTCAGGCTGTCCTGCCCCCGGCCGGCCCACTCCCCGGCCAGGCTGTAGCGGCGGGTCTCGCCGCCGGTGCTCGGGTCCAGGGAGCCGAAGCGGTCCACCAGGCCGCCGGCGATGGCTCGCTGCGCCACCTGGTCGGTGGAGATCCAGCGCCCCCGGTAGGCCATGGCCGTGAGCGCCAAGCCGTCGGCGCGGGTGCCCTGGCTGTAGCGCAGGACGCCATTCAGCTTGCGGTAGTCCTCCGGCACCTGCCAGGGACCGTCGTTATGGAACCATTCCAGGCCGTAGAGCAGCCGGCCGGCGCCCAGGGCCGGCGAACCGGCAACAAGGCCGCGGGCAAAGCCGTTCTCCCCGCCGGTGGCTTGGGCCAGGCCGCGCTCCAGGCGGCGGAAGTAGTCGATATGGGCGGCGCCCGCCGAGGCGAAGTCTCCTTCCTCGGCGTAATAGGGCCCCTTCCTGAAGCGGATCTGCTCCACCAGTTCGGGGATCAGGAAATTGAGGTCGGAATAGCCCTGCCCGTGGGCGTGGGAAGGCATATTGACCGGCACGCCGCCGACGGAGGTGGCGAAGTCTGTGCCGTGGTCGAGGTTGAAGCCGCGCAGGAAATACTGGTTGGCCTTGCCGTCCCCGGCATGCTGGGTGACGATCAGTCCCGGCACCGTCTCCAGGGCTTCCCCCGGCCGCAGGATGGGCAGGGTGGCCAGGCGCCGAGCGGAGACCAGCCCTTCGCTGCCGGCCGCCGCCTCACCCACCAGGCTGTCGGCCCGCACCTGCACCACCACCGGCGGCAGGGACGGAATGTCGTCGGCCCCGGCCGGGGAAGCGGCCGCAGCCAGGTATGAGAAAGCCAGATTTCTTCTTAACGCCATGGTCAAGAAAAGCCGGCCTCGCCGGCTTTCCGTTCAGGCCAGGGCTGGGCGCCGGGTGAGGCGCAGGGCGAGGACGAAACTGCAGGCGACGATGGTGACCAGGGCGAGGCCGAAGGCCAGTTCCTTGCCCTCGCTCCAGGCGTCGATGGCCGGCGACGCCAGCTTGGCCAGCCCGAAGGTCGCCACCAGCAGGCTGATGCCGGAGACCACCAGCCCCATGACCCGGGAAGCCACCAGGGCCACCTGGTCGGCCCGGGCGATCAGGCGGGCGATCCAGGCCCCATTGACGCCGTCGGTGACCAGCATGCCGAGGAGGAAAAGCAGGGCCAGGGCGAGGGCATGCTGCCAGCCCCCGAACTGGGTGGCGGTGAGGGCGAAGAAGGCGGCTTGGGAAAGGGTATCGAAGGACAGGGCGAAGAGGGCGCCGACCAGGGCCACCAGGGCCGGGTGGGCGGCATGGCGCAGGCGCCCGAGCCAGCGCCCCTTCAGCCCCACCGGCTGCACCACTTGGTCGGGCTCGGCCTTGAGGACCGCCGCCAGGTTGAGGCTACCGAGGGCGAAGAGGAAGGCGATGGAAATGACGGCGCCCAGGGTTCCGAACCATTCCGGCACTTCCCAGTGCCCGGCCAGGGCGCTGACCCCGAGGGCGATGGCCACCACCACGGCGCCGTGGCCGAGGGAGAAGAAGGCGCCGCAGTAGCGGGCCAGGCCGGGGTTGGCCCGGGCGTTGAAGCGGGTGAGGCCGTCGATGGTGGCCAGGTGGTCGGCGTCGAAGCCGTGCTTCATGCCGAGGACGAAGGTCAGGATGAGGAGGGACAGCCAGTCGGTGGGCAGCATTTCCGGGCGCCTGTATGAATTATTCCCAGATGTTCATACAAGTACCATGCCAACGTCCCGGGCCCTTGTCCAGCCGGGGATTTCCGCGGAAGCCTGTGGCTGGGCCGGAAAGGAGCGCTGCCAGCGCCCCTTGGCGATGTGATCAGGCGCTTTCCACCGGCAGAACGAGCGTGAACACCGCCCCCCCGGCCGGCCCGTTGGCCGCCTCCAGCCGGCCGCCGTGGCGCTCGACGATGCCGTAGCTGATGGACAGCCCGAGGCCGGTGCCCTGCCCCACCGGCTTGGTGGTGAAGAAGGGCTCGAACAGGCGGGGCAGGTGCTCGGGCGGGATGCCGGGGCCGTTGTCGGCGAAGCTGATGCGGGCCTCGCCGCCCTCCAGCTTGCCGGTGATGGCCAGCCGCGGCTGCTCCACGCTGGCGGTGGCGTCGCAGGCGTTCTGCACCAGGTTCATGACCACCTGCTGCAACTGGCCCGAGGAGCCGGAACACAACATGGCGGGCGGCAAGTCCACGTCCACCGCGAAGCGGGCCGGGGCGCTCTGGACCACCCAGCGCACCGAGCGCTCCACCACCTCGGTGAGGTTCACCCGCTCCGGCGTAGCCTTGTCCACCGCCGAGAAGCGCTTCAGGGCATCGACGATGTCCCGGGTGCGCTCGGCGCCTTCGATCATGCCCTCGATGAGGGGCTGCATGTCCGCAAGGATGCGGTCGATGCGCAGCTCCGCCCGCATGGCCTTGAGAGCCGCGTCCTCGGCGGCGTCGCTGGCATGCACCGCGTTCAGGTAGGTCTCCAGGCGCCTGGCGTAGCGCTGCAGGGCCATGACGTTGCCCAGGACGAAGCTGATGGGGTTGTTGAGCTCATGGGCGACCCCCGCCACCAGGCGGCCCAGGGAGACCATCTTCTCGGCATGGAGGAGCTGGCCCTGGGTGCGCTTCAAATCCTCGTGGGCCTGGCGCAGGGCCTGGTAGGCGCGGCGCAGTTCCCCCACCGGCCGGCCGGTGATGACCATGCCCATGAGCTTGCCGGTCTGGGACAGGCGCGGGGTGCAGTTGATGGATACCGGCACGGTGGAGCCGTCCCCCGCCCGCAGGAAGAATTCGCAGTCATGGACCCCATCCCGGCCGCAGCGGGCGAAAAGATCCTTGGCCCGCTCCCGTTCGCCGTCGTCGGCGAAGAGGTCGAGGACGGGGGTGCGCTCCAGCTCGGCGGCGGCCTTGCCGCAGAAGTGCTGGAGGGAGGAGTTCACCTCGTCGATGTTGCCGTTGCGGTCGCAGACGATGAGGATGTCCGACATGGAGGCCAGCACGCTCTCGATGAACTGCTGGGATTCCTCGAGGGCGGCGTTCTTCTCCTCCAGGGCCACCTCGTACTGGAGGAGGTCGTTGTAGACCTCGTCCATCTTGCGGATGACCTCGATCCAGGCCTGTTCGCCGATTTCCTCGGTGGCGGCCTGGATGATGGCGCCGGAGAGAATGTCAGCGGGCGGGACGGAAGTGGACATGGGCCTCTCCGTTTTCATCGTGGGCGTGGTGATGCTCCGCCTCCAGGGCGATGACGTTGAGCTGGCCGTGGCGGACGCCGCGCTCGGCCATGAGGGCATCGGCGAATTGCCGCACCTCGCCGGTGGGGCCCTTCAGGATGACCGATTCCAGGCAGTTCTCGTGGTCCAGGTGACTATGCATGGCAGCCACCGTCAGGTCATGGTGATCGTGCTGGAGGCCGGTGATGCGCTCGGCCAGTTCGCGCTCATGGTGGTTGTAGATGTAGGATAGGTTGGCGACGCAATGGCCGGTCGGCGCTTCCCGCTGGCGGTCGTGCTCGATGGCGGCCCGGATCAGGTCCCGCACCGCCTCGGAGCGGTTGCTGTAGCCGCGGGCGGCGATCAGCTCGTCGAACTGCCTTGCCAGGGATTCGTCCAGGGAAATGGTGAAACGTTCCATGCCCCAATCCTAGGACGATTCCCGGCGGCGAGCAAACGCCGGGGGAACGGAAAATGCTTGTCCTAATGCGCGGTGGGTGCATTCAACCCTTTCCCGTTCCGGTCCGTTAAAGGATCTAACCAGGCAGCAAGGAGGGCGTCATGGCACATAGCGACATCCGACTCTCGGTGGCGGAACAGCGCACCATCTATCAGGTGGCCGATATCGACCGCGCCCTCGAGGAACCCGCCGTCAACCGCAACGAGGGGCTGGCGGCCCTCTACGAGAAGATGAAGCAGCGCGGCGGCGGCCGCTTCCTGGTGCGTCCCACCGGCCCGGACATGATCGACGAGCTCTACGGCAGCTGCCCCAATTTCCGGGATGTCATCGACGACCTCAAGAAATACGTCGCCCTGTCGGTGGCCGGCAACGAGCCCATGAGCTTCACCCCGGTCCTGCTCCTGGGCGAGCCCGGCGTCGGCAAGACCCATTTCGCTAAGGAGCTGGCCCAGGCCCTGGGCACCGGCCACGAATTCGTCTCCATGAGTTCCCTCACCGCCGGCTGGATCCTGTCCGGCGCCTCCAGCCAGTGGAACAACGCCAAGCCCGGCAAGGTGGGCCACGCCTTGGTGCATGGCGAGTTCGCCAACCCCATCGTGGTGCTCGACGAGGTGGACAAGGCCGGCGGCGATTCCCGCTACGACGCCCTCGGCCCCCTCTACGGCCTCCTGGAAAAGGACACCGCCCGCCACTTCAAGGACGAGTACATCGACATCGACATGGATGCCTCCCACATCCTGTGGATTTCCACCGCCAACGACGAGCGGGGCATCCCGGAGCCCATCCTCAACCGCATGAACGTGTACGAAGTGCCCCGCCCCGACCGGGACGCCGCCCGCTCCATCGCCGCCGCCCTCTACCGGGGCATCGTCGCGGACCACGACTGGGGCTTCCCGCCGGAAGCGGAGGAGGAAGTGCTGGACTGCCTGGCCGGTATGCCGCCCCGGGACATGAAGAAGCGCCTCCTGGCCGCCTTCGGCACCGCCAAGCTGGACGGCCGCGACCACCTGGAAAGCCGGGACTTCAACGGCACCGGCAATGGCCGTACAAGGAAAATGGGTTTTTGAGTGGCGGCATGCTGTCCATTGACGCATACTGCTCGCCTCGGCCGCCCGCCGGCCGGGAATCGACTACGATAAGAAAAGCAGGATGTCACATTCAGGGACGGTCAGCATGGCAAACACGGTTCTCCAAGAGGGCAGGACCTCCGAGAAGGTTTCCCTCACTCTCCAACTCGACCCCCAGGTCTACGAAGCCTTCCAGCGCAAGGCCCAGCAGGCCGACATGGACGTCGAGACCTTCCTGAGCAATACCCTCACCATCGTCCTGGGGTGCCGGGTTTTCAACGAGTCCTACTCCTGCTCACCGGTCGCCTTCAAGAAGGCCGCCGGCGGTTCCGGCAACTGCTGAAACAGCGCGCCGTTGACTGCTTCAAGGAATGTGCAGGGCGGCGGCACCGTGCCGCCCACGCCCGCGGCTAGCCGCCACTTTCTGCCCTCGCCAGCCGACCTCGGCTGCCTGGCGCTATTCGCCGCCGTCGCCCTGTTCCTCTACCGGCGCCCGCTGTTCGCCGGCGACGCCCTTTATTTCCGGGATTTCCAGATCTTCTTCGCGCCGATGAAGCAGTTCCTCGGCGAATCCCTGCGGGCCGGGCACCTGCCCTTCTGGAATCCCTTCGTGCAGATGGGGGTGCCCTTCCTGGCCGACCCCCAGTCCGGCGTCCTCTACCCGCCCTCGCTGATTTTCCTCTTCGCCGACGCGCCCCGGGGCATGGCCCTGTCCGTCGCCCTGCACCTGGTCATCGGCCAGGCCGGCTGCTACGCCCTGGCCCGCCACTACGGCTTCGCGCGCCTGCCGGCCGCCGCCGGCGCCCTGGTCTACGGCCTCGGCGGCTGGATGGTGAGCAGCGCCAACATGCTGACCCTGATCCACAGCGCCGCCTGGGCGCCGTGGACCCTCCGCACCTGTGAACGGCTGTGGGCCTCGCCCCGGGCCGGCACCCTGGCCGCCGCGGCCGCCATCCTTGCCCTCCAGATGCTGGCGGGCTGGCCGGAGATGTTCATCCTCCTGGCTTTCGTCCTCGCCGTCCGGCGCCTCGCCACCCCCGGTGTGCTGACCCGCGCCTGGCTGCCGGCCCAGGCGGCGGCCGGGCTCATCGCCGCCGGCCTCTTCGCCCCCCAGTTCCTGGCCACCTGGGAAGCCTACCGGCAGTCGGTGCGGGTGACCGGCCTGAGCCCGGAGCAGCTCTTCGAATTTTCGGCCACCCCCGGCCAGTGGCGCAGCCTGCTCTTCCCGCCGGCCCTCTCCCAGGACAACTGGAACATCCTGACCGTCTTCCCGGACGGCCACGTTCCCATCTTCCTTTCCCTCTACCTGGGCTGGGCCGCCCTGGCGCTGGTCGCCGCCGGCCTGGCCGGCCCGCGCCGCCATGCCCTCTCCTGGCTGGCGGTCATCGCCGTCGGCGTCTTCTTCGCCCTGGGCCCGGCCAATCCCCTGGCCGCCCAGCTCCTGGGCCTGGCCAACCGCTTCCGCTCACCGGAGAAGTACCTCTTCCTGGTGCACCTGGGGGCCGCCATGCTGGCCGCCGCCGGCGCCGGCCGCCTCCTCGCCGCCCTGCCGGCTCGCTTCGGACGGATCGCCGGGCCGGCGCTGCTGGCCGTCCTGGCGGCGGAACTGCTGATAACCAACGGCAGGATCGACCTGCTGGCGCCCCCCGGCTACTACGCCCTCGGCGACCGGCCCGAAGCCAGGCTCATCGCCTGGGACCCGGGACGGGTGTATGCCCGCTCGGTGGCCGCCGAGGAGGTGGATACCACCCGGGAGCTGTACGCCGCCTTCCGGGCCGCCCT
Organism: Rhodocyclaceae bacterium; assembly: GCA_035255045.1. Classification (GTDB taxonomy): domain Bacteria; phylum Pseudomonadota; class Gammaproteobacteria; order Burkholderiales; family Rhodocyclaceae; genus JAGTRP01. The sequence goes on from DATFAA010000076.1 coordinate 21,783, forward strand.
CACCCCCAACCTGGGGGCCATGGCCGGGCTCTCCTACGTAGACGGCATCACCTTCATCCAGTCCCGGGACCAGGACCTGGTGCTGCGGCTCCTCGACCTCGGCCCGAGCGAACTGCTGGCCCGGCGCCTGGGCTTTCTGGGCACGCCGTACATCATCACCGACGACCCGGCCTTCGCCCGCAGCGCCGAATGGAGCCGAGTGGCGCGCCAGTTGACGCCCCGCCTCTGGCGCCTGGAAGAGAGCGCCCCCCTGGTGGGCTTCCCCGGCCGCATCGTGGCCGCCCCCGACGACGCCATCGCCCGGCTTTCCGCCCAGCCGGAATACGCCCGGGGCGAAACGGTCTTCGTCGCCCCCGGCAGCATCCCGCCGGCGGACGGGCTCTCCGGCACCATCGGGGCCTGGAAGGCCGAAGCCGACGAGATCACGGCGGAGGTCTCCACCGCCACGGGCGGCCTGGTGGTGGTGCGGGAGAATGCCTATCCGGGCTGGCGGGTGACGGTGGATGGGAGCGAAACCGCAGTGGTGCCGGCCGACCGCTTCTTCCTCGGGGTCCGGGTGCCGCCAGGGCAGCACCACGTCGCCTTCCGGTTCACGCCCACCTACTGGTGGCCGGGGCTGGCCGTGGCCGCACTCGCCGGCCTGGTGCTCCTGGCGCTGGTTGTGGTCGCCAGCCGCCGGCCCCGCTGAAATTCAGCCCTTCTGCCAGAGGGTGATGGTGGCGAAGGCCAGCTTGCGCCCCAGGGCCCGGCGCCAGATCAGGCGGTCGAACCAGAAGGCCGCGCGCACGGCCCTCTCGCCCCCCAGGTTGAGGCCCGGGAAGGCGTCGGGGTTGTAGTAGAGGACGTAGGCGGCGAGCCCTGCGTAGGCCTGGTCAACCTTGCGGTAGCCCTGGCGCCGGAACATGCCGTCCAGGTCGTCCAGCTCGAAGCCCTGCTCGGTGGCCGGGTCGAAGAGGGCGTTGCGGGCGTAGATGCGCTCCCACACCTTCCTGGTCAGCCAGCAGGCGTGGGTGGGCTCGAAACTGAGGAAATAGCCCCCCGGCCGCAGGGCGGCCGACAGCCTTTCGATGACCGCCTCGCAGCGGGCGTAGACGTGGTGCAGGCCGCCGATGAGGACGACCAGGTCCCAGGGGTCGCCCCCGGCGGCGAAGGTGCTGACGTCCTGGTGCTCGAAATCCAGCTCCGGCCGGCAGGCGCGGGCCGCCTCGACCATGGGCAGGGAATAGTCGAAGCCCAGGTAGGAGAAATCCCGGCGGTAGAGGTGGCGGCGGAGGATGTCGTGGCCCTCGCCGAGGCCGCACATGGGCTCCAGGACCCGCCCGCACTCCCGGGGGATGAAATCCTTGCCGGCGAAGAAGGACGACCAGATGAGGTCCTTCAGGAGGAGGTGGTTGGGGTCCCGGCGGCTTTTCGCATAGTGGGCGGCGATGCCGTCGAAGTGCCGGCGCTGGCGTTCGACCAGGTCTTCTTCCATGGTGCTCACCCCAGACCGGCGCGGGGGACCATCAGCACGATCCCCAGGAAGATGAGGCCGGCGCCGGCCATCTGCATCCCGCTCAGGCCTTCCCCCAGGAAGAGGACTCCCACCAGGGCGGTACCCACCATGAGGGCGCCGGCAGCCACCGGGAAGGCGACCGAGAGAGGATGGCTGCGCAGGATCACCAGCCACAGGCCCGCCCCCAGGGCATAGAGCACGAAGCCGGCGGCGAAGCGCAGGGACAGCCAGGCGGGCGCCGCCTTGAGGAGATAGAGGCCGAAGCAGCTCATGCCGACGTAGACGGCGAAAAGGCCGAGGGATTTCAGCCAGTCAAAAGAGCTCATGGTCCTGGAGATAGTGGGGGCGGCGCTTGACCTCGCCGAAGATCTGCCCGACGTACTCCCCGACCACGCCCAGGCAGAGAAGCTGGATACCGCCGATGAAGTAGATGGGCAGGGTGGTGGATGCCCAGCCGGGCACGGTATCCCCCACCGCCAGGGTGCGGTAGAGGACATAGCCTCCCATGACCCCGCTCAGGAGGAAGATGACGAAGCCGGTGACCGCCACCAGCCGCAGGGGCACGACGCTGGAGGAGGTAATGCCGTGCAGGGCCAGGCGCAGCATCTTGGCCAGGGAATACTTGCTCTCCCCCTGCTGGCGGGGCCGCACGGCGAAATTCACCGTCTCGGTGCGGAAGCCGAGCTGGCAGCAGATGTAGCGCAGGAAGAGGTTGGATTCCCGGTACTCGGCCAGGGCCGCCATGGCCCGGGCGCCAAGAAGGCGGTAATCGGCGTGGTCGGGGACGATATCGACCCCCATGGCCGCCATCAGGCGGTAGAAGAGCCGGGCCGTGGTGCGCTTGAAGCAGCCATCGGCCCGCCGGTCGCTGCGCACCCCGAGGACCACCTCGGCCCCCCGGCGGTAGGCGTCCACGAAGGCCGGGATGGCCTCGGGGTCCTGCTGCAGGTCGGCGTCGAGGCTGATGGAAGCGTCGCAACGGCCCATGACCCCCTTCAGCCCGGCCAGCAGGGCGTTCTGGTGGCCGAAATTGCGGGACAGCCGCAGCCCGCGCACCCTGGGGTCAGCGGCGTGGGCGGTGGCGATCAAGGTCCAGGTGCGGTCGCTGCTGCCGTCGTCCACCAGGTAGAGGAAGCTGTCCGCCGCCACCGTACCCTCCCCGGCCAGCCGGTCGAGGAGGCGCCGCAGGGCGGCGATGGTGGCGAGGAGGCATTCCTCCTCGTTGTAGCAGGGCACCACCAGGGCGATTCGGGGCGGTGGGGCGAGGACGTCGGACATCTGTTCGGAATCGGCTGTATGCGGGCCGGCTATTTTGGCACGGCCGGCTAATGGACCGTGCACACCATGCAGGGATCGAAGGAGCGCACCACGTGCTGGACCGTGGGCAGCGCTCCCTCGCCGGCGGGGACGCCGACCAGGGCGAGTTCCAGGGCGCCCGGCCGGCCTTCCCCGTCCCGGGGGGAGAAATTCCAGGTCGTGGGGGCGACGATCTGGTAGCGCTCGATGCGCCCGCGCTTGACGCTCAGCCAGTGGCCGAGGCCACCCCGGGCGGCCTCCACCAGGCCCATGCCCTGAGCCTCCTCGGGCAAGTGGCCCTGGGCGCAGAAGGGCTCCCCCGGGACCAGGGCGCGGATCCAGCTTTCCATGAGGGGCAGCACCCGGGCCAGTTCCAGCATCCGCGCCGCCACCCGGGCGGTGACGCTGGCGCCATGGTGGCCGACGTAATCCCGCACCAGCCCGTGGCCGTCCACCATCTGGCGGGCCAGGGCGCCCACCTCCATCACCTCCCCGCCGTAGCGGGGAGCCTTGCACCAGGTGTAGGCGTCGGCCTTGTCGGCGTCCACCACGGTGCGGCCGGCGGCGGGAGCCAGGGCCCCGTCGTCCGCCAGCCAGGCGTGGCGGGTGTCCTCGGTGATGCGGCCGGGGTCGAGGCCTTCCACCGCCCCGCCCGGCTGCCAGAGTCCGCCGGCGAAGCTGTCGTAGGCGCCGTAGGAAAGGAAGCGGTCGGTGGCCCGGCCGGTCTTCTCGAGCCCCAGGTCGTAGGCGGCGGCCAGGAAGGCCGGGAAGTCGCCCTGGCGCCCCTCGGCCCAGGCCAGGAGGGCCGCTTCCGACCCCAGGGCGGCGAAGGACTCCAGGCTGTCACCGAACAGGCTGCCCTCCAGGAAGGCGCGGAATTGCCGCAGCAGGGCCAGCATACGGATGCGCTCCACGTCGCTCACCGCCCGGCTGCTGCCCCCCGGCTGCAGGGCCAGGGTATGGGGCCATTTGCCGGCCAGGAAGCCCATGAGCCGCAGGAAGGCGGCCCGGGCCGGCAGCACTTCGCCATTGGCGCTGCCCTTGCCGGCGGCGAAACGCTCCGCCAGGGCCGGAAACCAGGCCCGCCCGGCGTAGGCGCTGCGGGCGAAGTCCGGCATGAAGAAGAGGTAGAAGTGGGTCAGGTGATCCGACAGGTTCTCGGTGGCCTGGATCAGGTTCTGGGCCAGGCGGCCGTTGGCGACCGGGACGATGCCGGCGGCCGCGGCCAGGGCGGCAGCCGCAGCTGCCGACTGGGACACCGAACAGATGCCGCAGATGCGGGGCACCACCACCAGGGCGTCCCGGGGATCGCGACCGACGAGGATCTGCTCGAAGCCCCGGAACAGCGGGGAATTGACCCGCGCCGAGGCGACCCGGCCGTCCTCCACGTCCAGGCTGACCTCCAGGTCCCCCTCGACCCGGTTGAAGGGTCCGACGACGATGCGCTTCATCTCAAACCGGTCTTCTTGATGGCCGGATGCACCACCGGGTGATCGGCGACGGCGTTCTCCCGCACCCGCTTGGGGGTGGCCGACTTGGAGAGAGCGGCCAGGGCCACGAACCAGGCCTTGGGCATGTCGGTGGGCAGGCCGATGGGGATGCCGGCGATCTTCGGGGTTTCCAGGAAGGGATGCCCGGGCTGCTCGAAGCCCGGCTCGGTGCAGGAAATGCACGGGAAGCCGCCGCGGGCGCAGGAGCCGCCGCCGTTCCAGGTGCGGACGTTGCAGTCGGCGTGGGCCTGGGTGCCCTTGCAGCCCATGTTCTCCATCAGGCAGCCGAGGTCCGAGGGCTTGTGGGCGCTGGCCTTGAATTCGTAGTACTCATTGCGGGGGCAGCCGTGGTGCACCAGCTGGTCGGCGTAGAGGAGGGGCCGCTGCAGGGCGTCCAGGTCGGCGGGGGAGAAGCCTTCGAGGGCCAGCTTCTCCAGGCTGTCCACCACCCAGCCCGGATGCACAGGGCAGCCGGCGATATTGATCACCGGCAGGCCGGCGCCGGAGCGGAATTCGGTGCCCAGCAGACCACCCGGCTCGCTGCTCTCGTACTGCAGGCCGCAGGCTTCCAGGGGATTGTCCGGGCTGGCCGCCGAAAAGCCGCCGAAGGCCGAGCAGGAGCCGATGGCGAAGACCCAGCGGGCCCGGGGCGCCAGGCGCCCGACCCATTCGGTGAGGGGCCGGCCGGTGCCGGCCAGGATGTGGAAGCGGCCGCTGCCCCGGGGGCCGCGCAGCATGGCGCCCTCGATGCAGAGCACGTCGAAGGCCGCGCGGCCCTCGGCGGCGTCCTCCAGGATGGCGAGGGCGTCACCGTCGCTCTCGGCGGAGAGGGCCGGATGCCAGAGGAACTCGATGCCCGCGTCCTTCAATTCGTCGAACAGGGGCCGCGGTTCGGCGCACAGCAGGGACTGGGTACAGCCGCCGCAGCCGCCGCTCTGCAACCACAGGACCTTGAGCATCAGGCCTGCTCCAGGCCGTAGCGCACCAGCTTGCTGCGCAGGCCGACCCGGGAGAGGCCCAGTTCCCGGGCCGCCTTGGACTTGTTCCAGCGCTGCCGGATCATGGCCTCCTTGAGGACCTGCATCTCCAGCTGCTCCATGCGCTCCTTGAGGCCGCCCTGGAGACTCGCCAGCCAGGCCATTTCCTCGGCCTGGACTTCGCCCACCGGGGTCCGCAGCACCCGGGGGGAGAGGAGGTCGGCGCCGAGCTTGCGGCCGTCGGACAGGGCCACCATGCGCAGGATCTCGTTCTGCAGTTCGCGGACGTTGCCCGGCCAGCGGTAGGCGGCGATGCAGGCCAGGGCCTCGTTGGTGAAGCCGTCCACCGGCTTGCCCAGGCTGCGGCAGCTGGATTCCATGAGGCGCTGGGCCAGGAGGGGCAGGTCCATGGGGCGTTCCCGCAGGGGCGGGACGTGCAGGGAAATGGTGGCCAGCCGGTAGTAGAGGTCCTGGCGGAAGCGGCCGGCCCGGACTTCCTCTTCCAGGTCCCGGTTGGTGGCGGCGATGACCCGCACGTCCACATGCACCGGCCGGGAGCTGCCCAGGGGCCGGAATTCCCCCTCCTGGAGAACCCGCAGGAGCTTCACCTGGAAGGCCGGGCTGGTTTCGCCGATCTCGTCCAGGAACAGGGTACCGCCGTCGGCCTGCTGGAAGAGGCCGACCCGGTCCTCGACGGCTCCGGTGAAGGCACCCCGCTTGTGGCCGAAGAGCTCGGCTTCCAGCAGGGTGTCGGGCAGGGCCCCGCAGTTCTCGGTGATGAAGGGCTTGTTGGCCCGCCGGCTCTCGTAGTGGATGGCCCGGGCCACCATCTCCTTGCCGGTGCCCGATTCGCCGGTGACCATGACCGAGAGGTCGTGGGGGGCGATGCGGGCCACCATGTCGCAGACCTCGTTGAGGGCGCTGCCGGGGGCGCGGATGAGGCTGTCCAGGCCGAAGGCGTGCTTGACCTTGTCGTACTTGGATTCCACCCGGCGCTTCAGCACCGGCTCGGCGGTGCGCAGCTCCAGGGAGAGGCGCTGGTTGTCCTGCTGCAGGCGCCAGACCTCCGCCGCCCGCTGCAGGGTGAGCAGAATCTGCTCGGGCTGCCAGGGTTTGAGGAGGTATTGCCAGATGCCCGCCTCGTTCACCCCGGTGATGATGTCCTCGGCGTCGGTGTAGCCGGAGAGGATGATGCGCACCGCGTCGGGCCAGCGGGCACGCACTTCCTTGAGGAACTCGACGCCGGTGGTGCCGGGCATGCGCTGGTCGCAGAGGACGATCTGGACGCCGCCGGTCACCGCCTCCCGCTGCATGATCTCCACGCCCGCCTCGGCGCTGGAGGCGCACAGCACCTCGAAATCCTCTTCCAGGGTGCGGCGCAGGGCCTCCTGGGAACGCACCTCGTCGTCGATGACGAGGACGGTGGGCAGCTTGATGTGTCCGGGGCCGTTCATGAAGCAGGAACCTCCCAACCCAGATCGCGATGTTTGGCCAGGTGCCGCGGCGTCCAGGAATGGGGCGACTTGGCCACGAAATGATAGCGCGCCACATGGTAGGAAGGATCGAAGCCGTAGAAATTGCGGCGCATCTCGGCCAGCTCCTCGGCCCGGTACTGGGCCAGGGGCTTGGCGGCTTCGTCGGCCCGGCGCTTCTCGGCCTTGGCGGCGAGGCGGCCGGAAAGGTCCGGTGCCGCCGCCAGCTCGGCGGCCCGCCGCGCGACATCCACCCGGAAGGCGGCGGCCGGACCCGGCAGGCAGGCGTCGTAGAAGCCGAGCTGCACGGCTTCCCGGGCGGTCATGGGCAGGCGGTGGCGCATGATGGCCCGGGCCCCCTCCTCCCCCACCCGGGGCGGCAGCAGGTAGGTCCAGAATTCCGAGCCGTAGAGGTTGCCCATGTTCTTGTAGTGGGGATTGAGCATCACCCCGTCCCGGGCCCACACCAGGTCCGCCGCCCGGGCCAGGAAGCAGCCGCCGGCGCCGGCGTTGCCCTGGAGGGCGGCGACGGCGAAGTGGGACTGGCAGGTGAGAATGGCCTCGGCCAGGTCGTCGATGGCGTTGATGTTGGCCCAGGACTCGTCGGCCGGGGATTCGGCCGCCTCGATGACATTGAGGTGGACGCCGTTGGACCAGAAATCCTCGCCCCCCAGGAGGACGATGACCTTGGTGGGTCGTCCGGCGGCCCAGCGGAAGGCGGCCGTCAGGCGGGCGCACTGGGCGGTGCTCATGGCGCCGTTGTAGAACTCGAAGGACAGGAAGCCGACCTCGCCAGCCTCCTCGTAGGCGATGTCCTGCCAGGTGTCGTCCTGCGACTTCCACCAGCCCTCCAGGGGCGCTGCGGGCAGCGCTTCGGCCTCGGGGAAGGCCTGGGCGGCCGGGAGCTTCATGTCCTGATTCCGCTTCACGTGGCCGATCCACACGGCGCCGTCGGCGGTGGCCCGGCACAGTGCCGTCTCCCGCCGGGCCAGGAGCTGCCCCGGCTCGCCCCGCAGGGTGGCTTCCGGCCAGGCGTCGAAGAGGCGGCAGGGCTCGCCGAAGAGCTCGTCCAGGATGCCCGGGAAGCCGTCGGCGGCGTTGAGCCGGGCGAGGATGGCGGCGGTGCCGTCCCGCTGCCAGTCGATGCGGCGCTCTGCCTGCTGCATGAGGGGGCGCAAGCGGCCGCGGGCCTCGGGGCCGGGTCGCCGGGGCTCGAAATTGCCCACCTCGAAGCGCTCCACCGCCGCCAGCACGGCCCGGACCGCGGCCTCGGTGACCTCGTTGCGGTAGATGGAGGACTTCTTGGCCCGGCGCATGGAGAATTCGGCGCTGCCCCACACCGGCCCGGCGTCCATCTCAGCCTCGGCCTGGAGCACCGTGACGCCCCAGTTCTCCTCCCCCTCCTGGATGGCCCAGTCCAGGGCCGATGGCCCCTTGTCGCCGACGATGCCCGGGTGGACCACCAGGCAGACGTGGTTCTTCCAGATGGATTCGTGAATGGCCCGCTTGAGGAAAGGCGCGATGATGAGGTGGGGCCGGAACAGGGCCACCGCCTCCTCGGCCACCGAGTCGGCGATGTCGAACTCGATGCTGACCTCGTGGCCGCGCTGGGTCAGTTCGCAGAAGAGCCTCTGGGTGAGGCTGTTGAAGACGTGGGTCAGGAAAATAAGCCGCATACCGATAGGGTTTTTTTGCTGCATGGCAGCATCGTAAGCCCTGTCCAGGACAGGGAAAGCGGGCGGCGGCCTTGCATAGAGCATAAACCTATTACCTTCGCCTTATTTTTCATCGGCTTAGGTTCGGTTAGGATGTCGCCGAAACGCCCAATAACAGGGTAGGGAGGAATCAAATGCAAAGCCAAGCCAATACCAAAGCCAGGCCGGAACGCCGCTCCAGCCGGCGTCCTGAGTACATCGCCGCAGTCCGCTACAACGACGGCCGCCGGGAGCTCTTCAAGGTCAAGGACGCCGTCGACGTAGCCGAAGCCCGGGAAATGGTGCTGGCCGAGCTCCTCGACGTCTCCGCCGTGGTGGTTTCCCCCCGCCACTGATTCCATCGCCCCGATCATTCAGCAGATCCGGGGCAGTTGTTCGCCGGTAAGCCAGTCGACAATGCGCTTGCCGCCGAAGCCGGTGGTCATCTGAACGAAATGGTGCGGGTCCTCCCGTACCTCGCCGATGCGGGCAGCGTCCGCCCCCAGGGGATGGGCGCGCAGGGCCGCCAGCACCTGGTCGGCGTCCGCCGCGGCGCAGATCACGATCGCCTTGCCCTCGTTGGCCACGTATAGCGGGTCCAGACCCAGGAATTCGCAGGCCGCCGCCACCGCCGGCTTCACCGGCAGGGCATTCTCCTGAAGCATCATGCCTACGCCCGACTGGCGGGCGATCTCGTTCAGGGTGGTGGCCAGGCCGCCCCGGGTCGGGTCGCGCAGCACGCGGATGTCGGCGCCGGTCTCCAGCACGGCGTCGATCAGGCCATGGAGGGCCGCCGTATCGGAGACGATGGGGGATTCGAAGCCCAGGCTCTCGCGCTGGGCCATGATGGCCATGCCGTGGTCCCCCAGGGTCCCGGACACCAGGATGGCGTCCCCCGGCCGGGCCCGGCTGCCTGACAGACTGCGGCCTTCCGGCAGGACGCCGACGCCGGTGGTGGTGATGAACACGCCGTCCCCCTTGCCCCGTTCCACCACCTTGGTGTCGCCGGTGACGATGGGCACCCCGGCCTCCCGGGCCGCCGCCGCCATGCTCTCGACGATGCGGGCCAGGTCGGCGAGGAGGAAGCCCTCCTCCAGGATGAAGCCGGCCGACAGCCACAGGGGCCTGGCCCCCATCACCGCCACGTCGTTGATGGTGCCGTGCACCGACAGGCAGCCGATGTCGCCCCCCGGGAAAAAGAGGGGCGAGACCACGTGGCTGTCGGTAGCCATGACCAGGCGGCCGCTGCCGGCCGGCAGGACGGCGCCGTCGTCGCCCTGGGCCAGCCATTCGTTGCCCAGGTGGTGGGCGAACAGTTCCTCGATGAGCTGGGCCATGGCCCGGCCGCCGGAGCCGTGGGCCATGTCCACCCGGCCGTGCTTGATATCCAGGGGCCGCACGTAGCCCTTTCTGATTTCAGACATCCTTGTAGCGTCCGTAGGTGTAGTGGGCGGCGCAGGCGCCCTCGGAGGAAACCATGCAGGAGCCCACCGGGTTCTCCGGAGTGCATACCGTGCCGAAGAGCTTGCAGTCCTGGGGCTTCTTCACGCCCCGCAGGATGGCGCCGCACTCGCAGGCCTTGTGGTCGGGGACCGGCTGGTACTCGAGGCCGAAGCGCTTCTCGGCGTCGAAGGCGGCGAATTCCTTGCGGATGCGCAGGGCCGAATAGGGCAGCAGATTGAGGCCCCGCCATTCGAAATTCTTGCGCAGCTCGAAGACCTCGGCCACCAGCTGCTGGGCCTTGACGTTGCCCTCCCGGCTCACCGCCCGGGAGAACTCGTTCTCCACCTCGGCCCGGCCCTCGTTCACCTGGCGGATGAGCATGCGGATGGCCTGCATCACGTCCAGAGGCTCGAAGCCGGCGATGACCACCGGCTTCCTGTATTCCTCGGCGAAGAATTCGTAGGGCCGGCTGCCGATGATGGTGGAGACGTGGGCCGGGCCCACGAAGCCGTCCAGGGGCACCGTCCCCCACTGGCGCACCTCCGGCGACTCCAGGATGCTGGAGATGGCGGAAGGGGTCAGCACGTGGCAGCAGAGCACGGAGAAGTTGGGCAGCTCCAGGGCCTGGGCCTGCTTGATGGCGACCGCCGTCGGCGGCGTCGTGGTCTCGAAGCCGATGGCGAAGAAGACCACCTGCTTCTCCGGGTGCTTCCTGGCCAGGGCGACGGCGTCGGCGCTGGAGTACACCATGCGGATGTCGGCGCCCTTGGCCTTGGCCTTCAACAGCGACAGGTGGTCGGAGGCCGGCACCCGCAGGCAGTCGCCGTAGGTGCACAGGGTCACCCCCTGCTCCAGGGCGAGCTTGATGGCCTGGTCCACCCGGCCGATGGGCAGCACGCACACCGGGCAGCCGGGGCCGTGGATCATGCGCACGTTGTCCGGCAGCAGGTCGGAGACGCCGTAGCGGGAAATGGCGTGGGTGTGGCCGCCGCAAAATTCCATGAAATGGTAGCGGCGATCCGGCCTCGCCTCCTGCCGGATGGCGGCGGCGATGCCCTTGGCCACCTCGCCGTCGCGGAACTCGTCGATGTACTTCATCAGTGGGCGACCGGGGGCTCTTCGACCATGGCACCGCCCATTTCGGCGAATAGCGCCAGGGTCTTCTCCGCTTCTTCCGGGTCGAGCTTGTTGAGGGCATAACCCACGTGCACGATGACGTAGTCGCCCACCTGCACCCCCTCCACCAGGGACAGGGAGATTTCCTTCCTCACCCCGGCCAGGTCCACCACGGCGTTGTCGCCGTCACGCAATTCGATCACCTGTGCGGGAATCGCCAGACACATCAGTTCATCTCCTCAAACATTCGTCGCGCCGCCCAGCCCTGCCCGAGGGCCAGGCCCCCGTCGTTGGGCGGGGCCCGGCGGGCTTCCAGCAAACGGATTCCGCTTTCCTCCAACTGGCGGCCCAGGGCCGCCATGAGCACGGCGTTCATGGCGCAGCCGCCGCCGCAGGCCACGGCCGTGAGCCCTTGGGCGGCCGCTGCCCGGGCCGCCCAGTCGGCCAGCCCGGCGGCCACCGTGGCGTGGAACAGGGCGGCGCCGAAGGCCGGGTCGCCGCAATCGGCGAGAAAGGATAACAGCGGCGAGAAATCAATGGCATCGTCCACCCGCCTTAGGCCCCCGGCCAGGGCCGGCACCGGGCCGTGGGCGGCGGCGAGGCCCTCCAGCTCCATGGCCGCCTGGCCCTCGTAGCGGGCCACGGCCCGCAGCCCCAGGAGCCCGGCGGCGGCGTCGAAAAGGCGGCCGAGACTGGTGGTAGGTGGGCAGTTGAAGCCCCGCTCCAGCATCTGGGCGAGGCGGGGGCCGTCGCAATCCGGGTAGCGGCGGGCCGTGAAAGCGGCGATCTCGCCGCCCCGGCCGCAGGCGAACAGGACGCTGGCCGCCAGGCGCCAGGGCTCCCGGGTCGCCCGGTCGCCGCCGGGCAGCGAGAGGGGAGTCAGGTGGCCGAGGCGGTCGCAACGGGCGCCGTCCACCCGCAGCAGTTCGCCCCCCCAGAGGCCGCCGTCCGGGCCGAGGCCGACACCGTCGAGGGCCAGGCCCAGGACCGGCCCTTTGACTCCGTGCTCGGCGGCGATGGCGGCGATGTGGGCATGGTGGTGGCCGACGGCCAGGGCCGGGATGCCCCGCCGCCGGGCGAAATCCGCCGCCAGCCGGGTGGAGGGGAAGTCCGGGTGGAGGTCGTGGGCCACCAGGGCCGGCTCCACTTCCAGGATGTCCAGGAGGTGAGCCACCGTCTCCTCCAGGAAGCCGATGGCGGCAGCGTTGTCGAGGCCGCCGATGTGCTGGGAAAGGAAGGCTTCCCGGCCCTTCAGGATGCAGACGGTGTTCTTCAGGTAGCCCCCCAGGGCCAGGACCGGCGGGCCGTCCTCGGTCAGGGGGATGGGCACCGGCACGTAGCCCCGGGCGCGGCGGACAAAGGCCAGACCCGAGGCGGTGGCCCGCACCACGCTGTCATCGCAGCGCACGACGATGTCCCGGTCGTGGACCAGGAAGGCGTCGGCGATGCCGGCCAGGCGTTCCAGGGCCTCGGCGTTGCCGGTGACCAGGGGCTCGTCGTGGGGATTGGCGCTGGTCATCACCAGCAGCAGGGGATGGGGCGCGGCGAGCCAGGCGGTGCCGGCCGGGCGTCCGGCCGCTTCGTGCCAGAGGAGCAGATGCAGGGGGGTGGCCGGAACCAGGGCGCCGAACCAGGCGAGCCCCGGGGCGATGCCGGACAGCTCCCGGCCGCCCTTGGGGCAGAGGACGATGGGGGCTTCCCGGCTCTGGAGCAGGGCCGCCTCGGCGGCGCCCACGGCGGCGAAGTCCGCCAGGGAGGCCGGGTTCAGGGCCATCACCGCGAAGGGCTTCTCCTCCCGCTGCTTCCTGGCGCGCAGCTCGGCCACCGCCGCCGGATTGCGGGCGTCGCAGGCGAGGTGGAAGCCGCCCAGGCCCTTGATGGCGACGATGCGGCCGGCCGCCAGCAGGGTCAGGGTCTCGGCCAGGGGATCGCCGGCCACGGGCCGGCCGGCGGCGTCCACCAGGGCAAGGGCGGGGCCGCAGGCCGGGCAGGCCGTGGTTTCGGCGTGGAAGCGGCGGTCGGCCGGATCGCCGTATTCCCGGGCGCAGGCCGGGCACAGGGGGAAGCCCGCCAGGCTGGTGCGGGCCCGGTCGTAGGGCAGGCCGCGGCTCACGGTGAAGCGGGGGCCGCAGTGGGTGCAGGTGGTGAAGGGGTAGCGCCAGCGCCGGCTGCCGGGGTCGCAGATGTCGGCGATGCACTCCGGGCAGATGGCCGTATCGGGGCCGACGGCGGTGGCGAGGCTGCCGGCCCCGCTCTCCAGGATGGCGAAACCGGCGGCCCCGTCGGCGGCCGCCAGGGGCCGGGATTCGACGGTATCGATGCGGGCCAGGGGCGGCGCCTCCCGGGGCAGGCGTTCGAGGAGGGCGGCCAGGGCGGCGGCCCCGCCCCGGGCCTCGATGTCCACGCCCTCGCCGTCGTTCCTAACCCAGCCGTCCAGGCCCAGGTCCCGGGCCAGGCGCCAGACATAGGGGCGGAAGCCCACCCCCTGCACGAGGCCGCGCACCCGGATACGGCAGGCAGTCTTCACGGAAAGACCCAGAACCCGCGGTTCAGTGCTGGTGCAGCTGGCGCTCCAGCTCGGCGATGCGGCGCTTGAGGGCGTCCACGGTCTCGGCGCGCTTGCCGCCCTGGGCCTCGAGGCCGGCCTCGATCCAGGACAGCCAGGCGGCCATGCCGTCGCCGCTGGTGGCGGAAACCCGGAAGATGGTGAGGTGGGGATTGACCCGGCGGGCGTTCTCCTCGGCCAGGTCGGCGTTGAAGTCCAGGTAAGGCAGGAGGTCGCACTTGTTGAGGAGCATGACGTCGGCGGCCCGGAACATGTCCGGGTACTTGAGGGGCTTGTCCTCCCCCTCGGTCACCGACAGGATGGCCACCTTGTGGTGCTCCCCCAGGTCGAAGGCGGCGGGGCACACCAGGTTGCCGACATTCTCGATCAGGAAGAGGGATTCCTCGGCGGGCTGCAGGCGTTCCAGGGCATGGCCGACCATGTGGGCATCCAGGTGGCAGCCCTTGCCCGTGTTGATCTGCAGGGCAGGCACGCCGGTGGCGCGGATGCGCTCGGCGTCGTTGGAGGTCTGCTGGTCCCCTTCCACCACGGTGATGGCGACCTTGTCCTTGAGAGCCTCGATGGTCCTGCACAGGAGCGTGGTCTTGCCCGAGCCCGGGCTGGAGACCAGGTTGAGGGCGAAGATGCCGCGCTCGTCGAACCAGGCGCGGTTGGCTCGGGCGTAGCCGTCGTTCTTGGCAAGGATGTCCTGCTCGATCTGCACCATGCGGGACTGGCTCATGCCCGGGGCGTGGGCCCGGGCCGGGCCGGCGCCGAAATCGAGGTCGCCGGCGACGCCGTGCTCGTGGTGGTGATGGCCGTGATCGTGATCGTGGCTGTGCCCGTGGTCGTGCTCATGGTCATGGGCGTGGCTGTGGACGGTGCCGTCCGCGTGGGTGTGGGTATGCCCATGGTCGTGGGAGTGATGATGGCCTTCGCCCTCGATGCGGGTTTCTCCGGCGCCGCAGCCGCAAACGGTACACATTCTTCTGATCTCCTCTATTCGATCTCTATTTCCTTGACCCGCATTTCGGTGCCGCCGGTAGCCTGCACCTGGTAGCCGCCGCAGCGGGGGCAGGCGCCGAACACTTCAGCCAGGGGCACCGTCTCGCTGCAGGCCATGCACCAGCCGCTACCCGGCACATCGACGATGGCCAGGGCAGCGTCGGCGGCGATGCTGTCCCGGGTCACCGCCTCGAAACAGAATTTCAGCGCCTCCGGCTCCACCGACGACAGCTTGCCGATTTCCAGCACCACCGTCTTCACCCGCAGCGCCCCTTCGCGCCGGGCAGTCTCTTCGACTAGCTGAAGCACCCC
>DATFAA010000077.1:0-42005 GCA_035255045.1 Rhodocyclaceae bacterium
CAAAGCGGGCGGTTTGGATAGATCGTCGAGGGCTGGGGGGCGCGGGCGCCCCCCTTTTCATATTCAGGCGAGCTTTTTCTTCTCCATCAGGCCCCAGATGAGGGGCGTCAGGATCAGTTGCATGGCGATATCCAGCTTGTCGCCGGGGACCACGATGGTGTTGGCCCGGGACATGAAGGAATCCTTGATCATCGCCCGCAGGTAGGGGAAGTCGACTCCCCGCGGGTTGCGGAAGCGGATCACCACCATGGATTCACCGGGACCGGGGATGTCCCGGGCGATGAAGGGGTTGGAGGTGTCGACCACCGGCACCCGCTGGAAGTTGATATGGGTGTGCTCGAACTGGGGCACGATGTAGTGCACGTAGTCCGGCATGCGGGAGAGGATGGTGTCCATCACCGCTTCCTTGGAGTAGCCCCGCAGGTTGGTGTCCCGGTGGATCTTCTGGATCCACTCCAGGTTGATGACCGGCACCACCCCGATCATGAGGTCGGCGTAGTGGGCCACATTGACGTCGGCGGTGCGCACGGCGCCGTGCAGGCCTTCGTAGAAGAGCATGTCGGTGCCGGCCGGCAGGTCCTGCCAGGGGGTGAAGGTGCCCGGGGCGGAGCCGCGGCGGGACGCCTCGTCATCATCATGCACGTAGTAGCGGCGGGCGCCGCGGCCGCATTCGCCGTAGGTCCGGAAGAGGTTCTCCAGCTCCTTCAGCAGGTTGGCCTCGGGGCCGAAATGGGAGAGGCGCGGCTCCCCGGCTTCGGCGCGCTCGGTGTTGATGCGCTTGAATTCGTGGCGGTCGAAACGGTGGAAGCTATCCCCCTCGATGACGGCGGCGGTGACGCCCTCCCGACGGAAGATGTTTTCGAACACCTTGGTGACGGTGCTGGTACCGGCGCCGGAGGATCCGGTGACGGCGATGACCGGGTGCTTGATGGACATTGCGTTCTCCTCTTTTACTCGTTATGCCGTAGCGGTTTCGGCGTGGTAGGTTGCGATCCGTTCTATTTCGTTCCGGGAGCCCAGGATCACGGCGACCCGCTGGTGCAGGCCGGCCGGCTTGAGATCAAGGATGCGTTTGTCGCCGGTGATGGCCATGCCGCCCGCCTGCTCGACGATGAAGGCCATGGGATTGGCTTCGTACAGCAGGCGCAGGCGGCCGGGTTTGGCCGGATCCTTGAGGTCGCGGGGGTACATGAAGACACCGCCGCGCATCAGGATGCGATGCACCTCGGCCACCATGGAGGCGATCCAGCGCATGTTGAAATCCCTGCCCCGGGGACCCGTCTTGCCGGCCCGGCATTCGGCGATGTAGCGCTGCATGGGCGGCAGCCAGAAGCGCTCGTTGGACATGTTGATGGCGAATTCCGAGGTGTCCGCCGGGATGACCATGTCCGGGTGGGTGAGGAAGAATTCGCCGAGGCTGCGGTCCAGGGTGAAGCCGTTCACCCCCTGGCCGGTGGTCAGCACCAGCATGGTGGAGGGGCCGTAGATGGCGTAACCGGCGCAGACCTGCTTGGTCCCGGGCTGGAGGAAGTCCTCCGGCGCCGGGTCGCGGCTGGTGTCGGGCGTCCTCAGGATGGAGAAGATGGTGCCCACCGTCATGTTGACGTCGGTGTTGGAGGAGCCGTCCAGAGGGTCGAAGATCAGCAGGTAGCGGCCCCGCTGGTGGGTCGGCAGGATGTGCTCCATTTCCTCCGACGCCATCGCCGACAGGTGGCCCCGCCAGGCATTGGCGGAAATCATCGCGGTGTTGGAGATGATGTCGAGCTTCTTCTGCTCCTCTCCCTGGACATTGCCGCTGCCGGCCGAGCCCAGCACGTCGGCCAGGGCGCCGCGGCTGACGGCGCTGGCGATGGCCTTGCAGGCGGTGGCGATGTCGTTCAGGAGGCCGGTGAAGTCACCGGTGGCCCCAGGGTGGAAGCCCTGGGACTCGATGATGAACTGGGTGAGGGTGGGACGGTTGAGCATGACGACCCTCTCACTCGCAGAGCAGCTTGCGCCAGCCGGGGTAGAGCTTGTCGGCGTCGGCGGGGAAGGATTCGAAGGCGCGGGCCAGTTCCTTGTGGCTGCGGGCGTATTCGAGGGCATCGACGCCCTGCTTCCAGGCGTCGTAGGCCTGGCGCAGGGAGGTGGCGCCGGCCACCGGGCCGTCGATGTGGCCGAAGGAGCCGCCGCCGCAGGTGTTGATGACGTTGGCGTGTCCCAGGTTCTTGAAGAAGCCCGGCAGGCGCACGGCGTTCATGCCGCCCGAGATGATCGGGGTGGTGGCCTTGATGCCCTGCCACTCCTGGCGGTAATAGGGGCCGTCGGCGGCGTCGCGCTCAAGCATGTAGGCGATGGCCCGGTCGGCCGAATCGCCTTCCATCTTGCCGAAGCCCATGGTACCGGTGTGCATGCCGGAAGCGCCCTGCAGGCGGGTCATCTTGCAATGCACGAAGGCGGTGTAGCCGCGCTTGGCCTGGGAGCTGGTGACGGCGCCGTGGCCGGCCCGGTGGTAGTGCAGGAACTGGTTGGGGAAGTAGCGGCGGGCCAGGGTGACGGCAGCCGGGCCGCCGACGTAGCCGTCCACCAGGAAGGCGACCTGGCTGGCGTTCTCGCCGAAGGCTTCGAGGATGTACTCGCCCCGGGCGATCATCTCGAAGGGGTCGTCGGCGGTGATGTTGGCGGAGAAGAGCTTGGGCTGGCCGGTTTCGTCCTGGGCCCGGCGCATGGCGTCGGCCACCAGGGTGATGGTCTGCTTCAGGGGGGCGAAGACCTGGTTGCCCTGGGGTTCGTCATTCTTGATGAAGTCGCCGCCGCGCCAGAACTGGTAGCAGGCATCGGCGAAGGGCTGGGGCCGCAGGCCGAGCTTGGGCTTGATAATGGTGCCCACCACCAAGCCGCCGTCCACCAGGGGTTTGCCGAGAATGCGCCAGAGGTCCACGATGTTCATCGCCGGGCCGTCGAAGAGACGGAGCAGGGCGGGAGGAACCCAGAAGTCGTGCATCTTGGCGTATTCAACGTCGCCCATGCCCTGGTTGTTGCCGATGGTGAGCGTCAGGAAGGAGACCAGCATGGCCCGGCCGTCGATGATGTTGCGGTCGAACAGCTCGGTCGGGTAGGCGATCTTCATCAGATATTCGCCGTCGGCCAGAGGGCTGACTTCATAGACCAGGGCATCCACCGTGCGGGTGAAGTCGTCGGTGGTGCACACTTCCACATTGGTGCCGGTGGAGGACTCGGCGGCGAAGTGGGCCGCGGTGGACACCGGGTCGTGTCCGGCCTTCGGCTTGATGTGGTAGGCGCACAGCACGTGGCGGCCGGCGGCGATGAGGTCGTCTTCCCGCAGGGCGAGGTTGGCGTAGCGGCTGCTTTGGTCCATGGTTGTCTCCTGTAAATTGGTGTTGATGGAATATTAGTAGTGCTGTGATATAAAGAAAGTCAGCAATTTTTATGGTTTCCATAAGGCGCCGTTTATATATCCAATGAAGAACGTCACCCTGAGGCAACTGCGGGTTTTCGAGGCGGTGGCCAGGCAGCTTTCCTTTTCCCGGGCCGCCAAGGAGCTGTTTCTGACCCAGCCGGCGGTGTCCATGCAGGTCCGGCAGCTGGAGGAATCAGTGGGACTGCCCCTCTACGAGCAGGTGGGCAAGCGCATCCGCCTCACCGAGGCGGGGGAGCTGATGGCCCAGGCCGCCCGGCGCATGGCTGGGGAATTCCGCCAGGTGAAGGAAGCCTTGGCGGCCATGAAGGGCGTGGAGGCGGGGACGCTGGCGCTGGCCGTGGTCTCCACCGGCATCTATTTCGCCCCCCAGCTGCTGGCCCGCTTTTCGGCCCGCCATCCGGGGGTGCGGGTGCGCCTCCTGGAAGCCAACCGGGAGCAGGTGCTGCAGTCCCTGGCGGCCAGCGAAGTGGATTTGGCGGTAATGGGGGAGCCCCCCGAGAGCAGCGGCCTGGTGGCCGAGTATTTCGCCGATCATCCGCTGGGCATCGTGGCGCCGCCGGGGCATCCCCTGGTGCAGCAGCGGGATATCGATCCGGCGGTCCTGGCCGCCGAGCGCTTCGTCATGCGGGAGGCCGGCTCGGGCACCCGCCGGACCATGGAGCGCTTCTTTTCGGAAAGCGGCGTGACCATCCAGACCGGGATGGAAATGACCAGCAACGAGACCGCCAAGCAGGCGGTGATCGCCGGCCTGGGGCTTAGTTTCCTGTCCCTGCACACGGTCGGCCTGGAGTTGTCGAGCGACCGCCTGCGGGTCCTGGATGTGCGGGGGCTACCGGTGCGCCGGCGCTGGAATCTGGCCTGGCGTCAGGACAAGTACCTGTCGCCGGCAGCCCAGGCGTTCCGCCTCTTCGTGGCGGAACGGGGGGCTGAATTGCTGCTGGAGGCGATTATCGGCTCGCGTTAGCCGTGGTAGGAGGCGACCCGTTCCACTTCGTTTCGGGAGCCCAGGATCACCGGCACACGCTGGTGCAGCTTCTGGGGCTGGAGGTCGAGAATGCGCTGGCGGCCGGTGGTGGCGGCGCCGCCCGCCTGCTCCACCAGGAAGGCCATGGGGTTGGCCTCGTACATGAGGCGCAGCTTGCCGCCCCGGTCATAGGTCTTGGCGTCCAGGGGGTACATGAAGATGCCGCCCCGGGTCATGATGCGGTGCACGTCGGCCACCATGGAGGCCACCCAGCGCATGTTGAAATCCTTACCCCGGGGGCCTTCCTTGCCGTCCAGCAGCTCGTTCACGTAGCGCCGCACCGGCTCCTCCCAGTGGCGCTGGTTGGACATGTTGATGGCGAATTCCTTGGTGTCCTCGGGGATGCGGACATCTTCCTGGGTGAGGACGAAGGCGCCCATTTCCCGGTCCAGGGTGAACACCACGACGCCGTCGCCCACGGTGAGTACCAGGAGGGTGGTGGGGCCATACACGGTGTAGCCGGCGGCCACCTGCCGGGTGCCCGGCTGCAGGAAGGCCTTCTCGGAGGACTCGGGCGTGGACAGGTCGGCGCCTTCCGGGCACTTCAGCACCGAGAAGATGGTGCCGACCGAGACATTGACGTCGATGTTGGAAGACCCGTCCAGGGGATCGAAAAGCAGCAGGTATTCGCCCTGGGGGTAGCGGTTGGGGATGGCATGGGGCCAGTCCATTTCCTCGGAGGCCATGGCCGCCAGGTGGCCGCCCCATTCGTTGGCTTCCAGCAGGATCTCGTTGGATAGCACGTCGAGCTTCTTCTGGGCTTCGCCCTGGACATTGTCGCTGCCGGCTTCCCCCAGCACGCCCCCCAGCCCGCCCTTGCCGATGGCGATGGAAATGGCCTTGCAGGCCCGCGAGACCACTTCGATGAGAAGTTTGAGGTCGGCGGTGATCACGCCTTTCTGGCGTTGTTTTTCGATTAGATAGCGAGACAAGGTCATGCGTCCCATGGAAGCTCCCTGATTGCGTCGTTTTTATGAAAGACGGGATTTTACTCTGCCGTGGCGCCGGCGTGAGTCTGGGAGTGGGCGTGCAGGAAGGCGAAGGCGGAGGCGCCGGTGAGGGGCGGGGAGAGCAGATAGCCCTGCACCTCGTCGCAGTCGTTGGTACGCAGCAGTTCGAGCTGGTCCTCGGTCTCGACCCCCTCGGCGATGACGTTGAGACCCAGGGAGCGGGCCAGGGCGATGGTGCCGAAGGCGATGGCCCGGTCGTTGAGGTCGTGCTCGATGTCGGCGACGAAGGAGCGGTCGATCTTCAGGTGATCGATGGGAAAGAGCTTCAAATAGGCCAGGGACGAATAGCCGGTGCCGAAATCGTCGATGGCCAGGGTCACCCCCATGCGGCGCAGCACCTGCAGGATGCCGATGGCCTCCTCCGGGTTCTCCATCACCGAACTCTCGGTGATTTCCAGCTCCAGGAGTTCCGGCGAAAGGCCGGATTCGGCCAGGGCGCCGGCCACGGTTTCGCAGAAATCCCGGCGCCGCAGCTGGCGGGCCGAGACGTTCACCGCCACCCGCAGGGGCGGCAGGCCGGCGTCGATCCAGCGCTTGATTTCCCGGCAGGCGTTGTGCAGCACCCAGTCGCCGATGGCGATGATGAGCCCGGTCTCCTCGGCGATGGGGATGAACTTCACCGGCGAGATGACCCCATCCACCGGGTGGTACCAGCGCAGCAGGGCTTCGACCCCGGTGATGCGGCGGGTCTTGGCGTCGAACTGGGGCTGGTAGGCCAGGGCCAGCTCGTTGCGGGTCAGGGCCTGCCGCAGCTTGCTCTCCAGGTCCAGGCGCTGGGTGGCGACCTGGTTCATCTCGTCGGCGTAGAACTGGTAGTTGTTCCGGCCCGCCGCCTTGGCGTGGTACATGGCGGTGTCGGCGTTCTTCAGGATGGTGTCGCCGTCGGGGCCGTCGATGGGGAAGATGCTGATGCCGATGGAGGGGCTGGTGTGCAGCTCGTGGCCCTCCACCCGGATGGGGGCCGAGAGGGCGGTGATGATCTTGCCGGCGACGATGGCGCAGTCGGTGGCGGAGGTGATTTCCGGCAGCACCACCACGAATTCGTCACCCCCGAGGCGGGACACGGTGTCCGACTCCCGGACGGTGCACGCCAGGCGACTCGCCACTTCCCGCAGCAGTTCGTCCCCCACCTGGTGACCGAGGGTGTCGTTGATGATCTTGAAGCGGTCCAGGTCGATGAACATGACCGCCACGTTGCGGTTGTAGCGGCGGCTCTCGGGCAGGGTCTGGGCCAGGCGCATGAGGAGCGCCAGGCGGTTGGGAAGGCCGGTGAGGGGATCGGTCTGGGCCATGTGGCGGACCCGCTCCTCGGCCCGCTTCCGCTCCGTGACGTCGGCGAACATCCAGATGTAGTGGGTGGTCTGGTCCTGCTCGGGATCTCCCACCCGGCTCACCGTGATGCCGGCGATGAAGGGCTCGCCGCTCTTCCGGTGGGCCTCCATCTCGCCGCTCCAGTTGCCCCGCTGGGCCAGGCAGGTGGTGAGCTGGGCCCAGGTCTCGTCGGTGGTGGCGCTGGGCAGGCTGGAGACGGTGTGGCCGACGATCTCGAAGGGCTCCAGGCCGGTCATGGCGGTGAAGGCCGGATTCACCGACAGGATGCGATGCTCGTCGTCGGCGATGACGATGCCCGCCGGGCTGTGGGCGAACACCTTGTCCGCCAGCTGCAGGCGCTCCTCGTTGCGCTTGTGGGCGGTGATGTCCGTGTAGATGGTGACCATGCTGCCGTCGGCCAGGGGCGCACCGCGGATGTCGAGGGTGGTGCCGTCGGGCCGGGTACGCTCGAAATGGTGGGCGACCGGGGTCCTCGCCCGTTCGATCATGGCCCTGACGATGCTGTTCTCGTCGCCGGGGCCGTATTCGCCCCGGTGGGCGTTGAAGCGCAGCAGGTCCTCCAGGGTCGTCGGGCTGCCCTGGAATACTTCCTCGGGAATGTCGAGGAGGCGCGTCATTTCCCGGTTGTAGAGCACCAGCTCGAGGTCGCGGTTGAACAAGCTGACGCCGCTGGGGATGTTGTCCACCACCGTCTGCAGCAGGTCGTGCTGCTTGCGCAGGGCCTCCTCGGCCTCCTTGCGTTCGGTGATGTCGGTGTAGGTGGTGACGAAGCCGGCGATGCGGCCGTTGATGTAGAGGGGCTGGCCCTGGGTGAGGTGGGTGCGGCCGCCGGGCCGGGCCCGCTCCAGGCGGTGGGGCTGGAACTTGAAGGCCAGCCGGTTGAGGCGCCGGACATGCTCCTCCGGGTCGCCGGGGCCGTATTCGCCGCGCTGGGCCGGGATGCGGATGAGGTCGGCGAAGGACACGCCCACACGAACCGCCTCCGGCGGCAGCTCGAGGACGTCCAGGAAGCCCTGGTTCCATACCCGTAGCTTCAGTTCCTCGTCGAAGACGCTGATGCCCTGGGGCAGGTTGTCCAGCACGGCCTTCAGGTAGGCATGCTGGCGTGCGACGCTGTCCTCGATGCGCTTGCGTTCGGTGATGTCCTGGGTGGTGCCGCTGGCCCGCAGCGGGGTGCCCTTGTCATCGGTGAACAGGCGGCCGTGGTTGGCGAAGTGGCGGGTTTCACCGGAGACGGTGACGGCCCGGAACTCCACCTCGAAGGTCGCGGCGCCCTCCGAGGTGGCCGGCATGGCGCGGATGACGCGGCCCCGGTCCTCGGGATGCACGTGCTGGAGAAAGGTGGTGTAGGAGGGCTGGATGGCGCCGGGCTGGTAGCCGAACAGCCGGTAGCACTCGTCCGACCACCACAGCTGGTTGCTACGCATGTCCCGCTCCCAGTTGCCGATCCGGCCGATGCGCTGGGCCTCCAGCAGCAGGGCGAAATGGCGCTGGTCGATGTCGCTGGCCGAAAGCCGAGGGTCGTCCAGGGCCGGCGCATCGGCAGCGAAGGGCGGGGTGGATGTCTCCAAGATGTTGTTTTATGTATAAGGTCGGCGAATGATAAACCAGAGGATCAGGCCGCGGGCTAGATGTGCTGCCTGATCCAGGAACGCCATTCGGGCAGGGTGCCGGGGTCGAGGCTGGCGATCACCGAGCGGCGCCATGGAGGGATGGCGTTGAACTCGTCGTGGTCGAAACCGGAGAGGCCACCGCCTGCCTCCTGGACCATGAGGCTGCCGGCGGCGTAGTCCCAGGGGCGCTGGCCGCCGTGCACCAGCAGGTCGGCGCGGCCGGCGGCCAGGTAGCACCACTCGAGGACGCTGGACCCCAGGTTGCGCTGGGAGTAGTAGGGCGGGGTGACCGCCAGGGCCATGGCCAGGGGCTTGGGCAGGCGCTTCAGGTCGGCCAGGGCCACCGCCCGGTTGAGGCCGGGCTCGGCGCGGCGCAGGGGGAGGCGCTCGCCGTTCAGCCGGGCGCCGCCGCCGGCGACGGCGGTGAACATCTCGTCGCTGAAGGGATCGTAGGAGACGCCGAGGAGGGGCTTGCCGTCCTGCAACAGCGCGACGGAGACCGCGAAATAGGGCAGGCCGACCAGGAAATTGGTGGTCCCGTCCACCGGGTCCACGCACCACAGGCCGTCGTCGCCGGCCGCCAGGGCGGCATGCTGCTCGGCTTCGGTCATTTCCTCGCCGAGGACGGGGAGGGGGGCGAGCTTGCCGAGTTCGGCGGTGAGGATGTGCTGGGCCGCCACGTCGGCGGCGGTGAGGATCGAGCCGTCGGACTTGTGCTCCCTGGCCACCTGCAGGAAGCGGGGCATGATCTCCCGGGCCGCGACATCGCGCACCAGGGCTTCCACCCGGGGCAGGAGGGCGGCGGGATCGACGGCTAGTCGCGCCACTTGATGGAACAGCCGATGGAGGGAATCTGCTCCCGCGGGCCGGCGCCCGTCCTGGCCACTTCCTGCATGGCCTCGAACAGTTCGCGGCGGGCGTCGGCGGGCGCCGGGTTGCGGCCGGAAGCGTCGAGGCGGCCTCGGTACTGGAGTTCGAGCCGGCCGTTGAAGCCGAAGAAGTCGGGGGTGCACACGGCGCCGTAGGCCTTGGCCGTTTCCTGGGTCTCGTCGTAGAGGTAGGGGAAGGGGAAATCCAGCTCCGCCGCCCAGCGCTTCATGTTGTCGAAGGAATCCTCGGCATAGACCGCCGGATCGTTGCTCATGATGGCGACGCTGCCGATGCCCTCGGCCTTGAGGTCCCGGCAGTCCCGGACGATGCGGTCGATGACGGCCTTCACATAGGGGCAATGGTTGCAGATGAACATGACCAGCAGGCCATTGGGGCCGCGTACGCTTTCCAGGCTGTAGCGACGGCCGTCGGTGGCGGGCAGGTCGAAGTCAATGGCCTTCCAACCGAAATCGCATACGGGAGGGTTCAGGGAAACCATGGGACGCACCGTTTCATGAGGATTTCAACCATAATAGCACCGATGAATTCACCGCGTTTCTACTGTCGGGATCCCCTTGCACCGGGGGCTCGCATTGATTTGCCGGAGCCCGTGGCACGGCATGCCATACGTGTTCTGCGCCTGCCCCCGGGAGCGACCATGGTGCTATTCGACGGTCGGGGCGGCGAGTACGAGGCGCGCATCGAGCGCATCGAAAAGGACCGGGTGGTGGTGGCCCTGGGGAACTGGAACAACGTCGAGCGGGAGTCCCGCCTCGCCATCACCCTGGTGCAGGCCCTGCAAGCCGGCGAAAAAATGGATTACACCATCCAGAAGGCCGTGGAACTCGGTGTGGCGGACATCGTGCCGGTGGAGAGCCGGCGCAGCGTCTCCCGCCTGTCCGGGGAGCGGGCCATGAAGCGGGTGGCCCACTGGCAGGGGGTGGCGGCTTCCGCCTGCGAGCAGTGCGGCCGCAACCACGTGCCCCTGGTGACCCCGGTGGAGCCCCTCGACCATTGGCTCAGCCGCCCGGCGGAGGGCGAATTGCGCCTCATGCTGGCGCCGGGGGCGGAGGTCTCCCTGGCCGACCTGCCGCCGGCCGCCAACGTCCAGTTGCTGATCGGGGCCGAAGGGGGCCTCGATCCCCAGGAAGTGATCGCCGCCCAGCAGGTGGGCTTCCAGGCGGTGCGGCTGGGGCCGCGCATCCTGCGCACCGAGACGGCGGGCCTGGCGGCCCTGGCGGCCATGCAGGCCCTCTGGGGGGACTTCCGGGAGGAATAAGAATGTTCGAATCGGCAGAACTGGGTCACAAGATCGACAAGGCCACCTTCCGCAAGGAGGTGCCCAAGCTGCGGGCCGAGCTCCTGGACGTCCAGTACGACGTCCTCGAGAAGAAGGAATTCCCGGTCGTTATCCTGATCAGCGGCGTGGACGGCAGCGGCAAGGGGGAGACCATCAATCTCCTCTACTCCTGGATGGACCCGCGCCACATCTCGACCCTGGCCTTCTCCGCCCCCACCGACGAGGAGCGGGAGCGCCCCTACATGTGGCGCTACTGGCGGGCCCTGCCGCCCAAGGGCAAGGTCGGCATCTTCGCCGGCTCCTGGTATTCCCAGCCCATCGCCGACCGCATCTGCGGCCACATGCGGCGCTCCGAGCTGGACCAGGTGCTGGACGACATCAACCGCTTCGAGGCCATGCTGGTCAATGAGGGCGCCCTGGTCCTCAAGTTCTGGTTCCACCTCTCCAAGGACGCCCAGAAGCAGCGGCTGAAGGCCCTGGAGAAGGATCCCCGCACCGCCTGGCGCATCACCAAGCAGAGCTACGAGCGCCTCAAGACCTACGACGACCTGCAGGACGTGGCGGGCCACGTGCTGCGGGTGACCAACACCGCCCACGCCCCCTGGATCATCGTCGAGGGCACCGACGACGAATACCGCTCCCTGACCGTCGGCCGGGTGGTGCTGGAATCCATGCGCAAGCGCCTGCAGCAGGAAGGGCGGGCCCAGGTGCCGGTGGCGCCGCCCATCGTCCGCACCATCGACGAGCGCAACGTGCTCACCGAACTCGACCTGACCCAGAAGCTGGAGAAGAAGGAATACGAGCGCGAGCTGGCCAAGTACCAGGGCCGCCTCTCCGAACTCGCCCGGGACCACCGCTTCAAGGAGAAGCATTCCCTGGTGCTGGTCTTCGAGGGCTCCGACGCCGCCGGCAAGGGCGGAAGCATCCGGCGCACGGTGGAGGCCCTGGACGCCCGCCAGTACCAGATCGTCCCCATCGCCGCCCCCACCGAGGAGGAGCGGGCCCAGCCCTACCTGTGGCGCTTCTGGCGCCACCTGCCGCGCACCGGCCGCATCACGGTCTTCGACCGCTCCTGGTACGGCCGCGTCCTGGTGGAGCGCATCGAGGGCTACTGCTCCGAGGCCGACTGGCTGCGGGCCTACGCGGAGATCAACGATTTCGAGCACCAGATGGTGGCGGCCGGCGCCGTGGTGGTGAAATTCTGGCTCCAGATCAGCGCCGAGGAACAGCTGGCCCGCTTCAACGAGCGCCAGGACACCGAGTTCAAGCGCTTCAAGATCACCGAAGAAGACTGGCGCAACCGGGAGAAATGGGACGCCTACGTGTCGGCGGTGTGCGACATGGTGGACCGCACCTCCACCGGCCTCGCCCCGTGGACCCTGGTGGAGGCCAACGACAAGAACTTCGCCCGGATCAAGGTGCTGAAGACCATCTGCGACCGCCTGGAGGCGGCCATCAAGGCAGACGACAATCCGAAATGAACGAAACCCTCTACGACGAAAACTTCGTTGCCTGGTTCCGGGCGGTGACGCCCTACATCAACGCCTTCCGGGGCAAGACCTTCGTGGTCGCCTTCGGCGGCAAGGCCATCACCAGCGAACTGGCCAAGACCCTGGCCTATGACGTGAACCTCCTGGCCAGCCTGGGCATCCGCCTGGTGCTGGTGCACGGCGCCCGCCCCCAGATCGAGGAGGAGCTGCGGGAGAAGGGCCTGGAGTCCAAGTACCACCGGGGCTACCGGGTCACCGACGCCGAAACCCTGGACTGCGTCCTCGATGCCGTCGGCAGCGTCTATCTGGAAATCGAAGCCCTCCTGTCCCAGGGCCTGCCCAATACCCCCATGGCCAACAGCCGCATCCGGGTCATCGGCGGCAATTTCATCACCGGCCAGCCCATCGGCGTCCTCGACGGCATCGATCTCCAGTACGCCGGCAAGGTCCGCAAAGTGGACGGGGAAGGGCTCCAGGCCCAGCTCTCCCTCGGCAACATCGTCCTCCTCAATTGCGAAGGGGCCTCCCCCACCGGCGAGATCTTCAACCTCCAGATGGAGGAGGTGGCGGAGGCCGTCGCCATCGCCCTGCGGGCCGACAAGCTGGTCTTCCTCACCGACAGCCGGGGGGTGACCGACAAGGAAGGGGAGTTCCTCGACGCCATCACCGCCGACGCGGCGGCCGAATTCGTCAAGGACGGCGACTGGCTGTCCCCCGACCTCCGGCGCTACCTGCCCTGCGCCGTCCGGGCCAGCCGGGCCGGCGTCGGCCGGGTGCACCTCATCGGCTACGAGCGGGACGGAGCCCTGCTCCAGGAGCTGTTCACCCACGACGGCGTCGGCACCGTGGTCACCCGGGAATCCCTGGAGAACATCCGGGAGGCCCGGCCCGACGACATCGGCGCCCTGGTGGCACTGATCGAGCCCATGGAGCAGGAGGGCATCCTGGTGCACCGGCCCCGGGAGCTGCTGGAGCGGGAACTCGACCATTTCTCGGTCATGGAGCACGACCGCATCATCGTCGGCTGCGCCGCCCTCTACCCCCATTCCAGCGGGGCGGCGGAACTGGCCTGCCTGGCCGTCCATCCCGACCACCGGGAGTGGGGCTACGGCGAGCTGCTCATGCGGCGCATCGAGATGCGGGCCCGCAAGGCCGGCTTCAAGCGCCTCTTCGTCCTCACCACCCGCACCGAGCACTGGTTCATCGAGCGCGGTTTCAAGGTCGCCGGGGTGGACGAGCTGCCGGACGAAAAAAGGGAAATGTACAACTACCAGCGGCGGTCCAAGGTTCTCTTCAAACCCTTATAATCGTCCGCTGGCCCCCAAGGAGAAAAGCTATGGCACGTACTGTGAACTGCATCAAACTCGGCCGCGAAGCCGAAGGTCTCGACTTCCCGCCCTATCCCGGCGAGCTGGGCAAGCGCATTTTCGACAACGTCTCGAAGGAAGCCTGGCAGCAGTGGATCCGCATGCAGACCATGATCATCAACGAGAACCGCCTCAACCTGGCCGATCCCCGGCATCGCAAGTATCTGGCCGAGCAGGTGGAGAAGCATTTCTTCGGCGAAGGCGCCGACCAGGTCCAGGGCTACGTGCCGCCCAAGGGCTGACGCTCCGCCCCGCCCGCAAGAAGCCCCGCCCGGTGCGGGGCTTCTTGCTTTTTGGGCCGCGGCTTCCCGGAACATGCCTGGGGCTCCGACTGTCTCGGATATAACCGACAGGAGTTTCCATGGAGCGCGGCAAGTTGTCAGACCGGAGGATATCCATTCGTCAGTTCCAGGCCGAAATGCTGGACAGCTTCGACGAAGAACTGGAAATGGAGATCGACGATGATCGTCTCGATCATCTGGCGGAGGAGGTGCGGGGGCACGGCCACCCGATCCTGGAGCCCCTCGATCGCCAGTTCTATTTCCGCGAGCTGTTCCGGTTGCAGGGGGAGCTGATCAAGCTCCAGGACTGGGTCATCGACCAGAAGCTCAAGGTGGTGGTCCTGTTCGAGGGGCGCGATGCGGCCGGCAAGGGCGGCGTCATCAAGCGGGTCACCCAGCGCATGAATCCCCGGGTCTGCCGGGTGGCGGCCCTGTCGGCGCCCAACGAGCGGGAGCGCACCCAGTGGTACTTCCAGCGCTATGTCTGCCACCTGCCGGCCGGGGGCGAGATCGTCCTCTTCGACCGCAGCTGGTACAACCGGGCGGGGGTCGAGCGGGTCATGGGCTTCTGCACCGACGAGGAATACGAGGAATTCTTCCGCTCCGTGCCGGAATTCGAGCGCATGCTGGTGCGCTCCGGCATCATCCTCATCAAGTACTGGTTCTCCATCAACGACGACGAGCAGCACCGCCGCTTCCTGATGCGCATCCACGACCCCCTGAAGCAGTGGAAGCTCAGCCCCATGGACCTGGAGTCCCGCCGCCGCTGGGAGCAATACACCAAGGCCAAGGAAACCATGCTGGAGCGCACCCACATCCCGGAAGCCCGCTGGTGGATCGTCGAGGCGGACGACAAGAAGCGGGCCCGGCTCAACTGCATCCATCACCTGCTCAGCCAGATTCCCTACGAGGAGATTCCCCGGGAGCCGGTGGCCCTGCCCGAACGGGTGCACAACCCGGATTACCTGCGGGGCCCCGTGCCCGAGGAACTGATCGTGCCGGGGGTGTATTGAGCCTCCCGGGCTCATCGGGCGGCGTCGGTGGCCGGGGCGGGTTTCACACCAGCGTAACACCGGGGAGGTATGAATCGAGGCTGGACCTTTCCCCTCGCCCCCCATGGCTTCCACCGGATTCAAGCTTCCCGCCGCCCGCCTGCTCTCCCGCACCCCGTACCTCGTCCGGGATTTCGCCATCGTCGCCGTCGTCGTCGCGCTGACGGCCTTCTCCGCCTATCAGAGCCGCCTCCACTACCAGCAGCAGGCCCGCATGTCCGCCGACAACCTGTCCCAGGTGCTGGGCGACCACATCGGCAGCGCCATCGAGAAGATCGACCTGGTGCTCAGATCGGTGGTGCGGGACGTGGTGCAGCAGCAGGCGCGGGGAACGATTGACCCCCATGACCTGGAACTCGCCCTGGCCCAGCAGCAACAGCTGCTCATCGATGCCAGGGAGCTCATGATCGCCGACGCCTCGGGCATTTTCCGCTACGGCACCGATGTCCCACCGGGCTTCCGCATCGACATCTCGGACCTCGACTATTTCAAGGGCCTGCGCGACGACCCCACGCGGGAGCTGGTCATCAGCGGCCCCTACCAGAGCCGGGTGGGCCGGCAATGGGTCATGGTCTTCGCCCGCCGCATGACCCATCCGGATGGCTCCTTCGCCGGCATCGTGTCGGCGGCCATCAGCGCCGACCATTTCCGGGAACTGCTGTCGTCCCTGAATCTGGGGGCCCACGGCACCGCCATCCTGCGGACCGGCGACCTGGGCACGGTCGCCCGCTTCCCCCGGCTGGGGCGGACGGAGGCCGTCGGCAGCAAGCTCGTTCCGTCCGGGCTGCGGGAAGGCCTCGCCGCCAATCCGGACTACGGCATCTTCCGCGCCAGGGGCCCCGCCGACGAGGTCGAGCGCACCATCGCCTACCGCAAGCTTCCCGGCTTCCCGTTCTATGTCATGGTCGGGCTGGCGACACAGGATTACCTGGCGCCCTGGCGGGACGAGGCCCTTCAACTGGCGGGCATAGCCGGCGCCTTCATCGTCATCGCCCTGTGGCTGTCCCGGACGGCCAGACAGGCGACCCTTCGGCAGCAGGCCACCAGCCGCCTGCTGGAGGAGGCGGTGGATAGCGTGGCCGTCGGCTTCGCCATCTTCGATCCCCAGGACCGGCTGGTGATCTGCAATGGCGCGGTGCGGGATTTTTCCCCCTGCCTCGACGGCGCCCTGGTTCCCGGCGCGCGCTTCCCGGACATCCTGCGCGGCCTGGCGGTGCAGGGCCGGTTTCCCGAGGCCCTGGAGGATATGCAGGGATGGCTTCAGGAGCGGCTCCGCTGCCACCGGGCAGCCGACGGCCGGCCTGCCGAAATCAAGCTCCAGGACGGCCGCCAGATCATGCTCACCGAGCACCGGACCCCGGGTGGCCACGTCGTCATCAACGGCATCGACATCACGGAGCTGAGCCAGTATCGCCGGCACCTGGAAGGCCTGGTCGATACCCGGACAGCTGAACTCAAGGCCGCCCTCGACCAGTCCCGCATCCTGGTCGAACTGTCGCCCACCGCCCTGGCCATGCTCGACCGGGACCTCAGGTACCTGGCCACCAGCCGGCGCTGGCTCGAAGCCTACGGAGACGGCTGGGACAGCCTGGCGGGCAGGCAGATGTACGAAGTCCATCCCGATTTCCCCGAGTCCTGGAAGGCCGTCCATCGCGCCGCCCTGGCCGGTGTCGCCGACAGCCGGGACGAGGACCTGTGGATCGGGGCGGATGGCGGCCGGCACTGGCTGCGCTGGGCGGTCCATCCCTGGATCGATGCGTCGGGCCGGGTGGGGGGAATCATCGTCTCCACCGAAGACATCACCGACCGCAAGGAGGCGGAGCGCGCCCTGGCCGAGGAGAGGGAGGCGCGGCAGGCCATACTGGAGCGCCAGGTGGCCGAACGCACGGCGCAACTGCAGACCACCAACACCCAGCTGGAAGGCTTCCTCTATGCCGCCTCCCACGACCTCAGGGGGGCGCTCGGGCGGATCAGCAATTTCAGCACCCTGCTGGAGAGGAACTACCGCGACCGCCTGGAGGGAGACGGCATCCTCTTCCTCAATTTCATCCGGGAAAATGCCCTGCGCGTGACCAAACTGGTGGATGACCTGCTGAGCCACGCCCGCATCGACCAGCAGGCGACCCGGCTCCAGCCCATCGACCTGCCCGCCGCCATCGGGGCCGCCCTGGCGGAACAGGCCGAGGACATCGAGGCGGCGGCCGCCGCGGTCCGGGTGGAGGTGCCGGCGGCCCGGGTGCTGGCCGATCCCTACGGACTCGGCCAGGTGCTGCACAACCTCCTCGAGAACGCCCTCAAGTACACCGCCCAGACCCCCGATCCGGCCATCGAGATCGGTGGCGAGGCGAGCGGCGGGCGCTTCCGGCTATGGGTCAGGGACAACGGCATCGGTTTCGACATGGACTATCACGACAAGATTTTCGAGATATTCCGGCGCCTCCATACCTACACCGAGTACGCCGGCAGCGGCGTCGGCCTGGCGCTGGTCAAGCGCGCCATGGAGCGCATGGGGGGCGCGGTGTGGGCGGAAAGCGAACCGGGGCGGGGGGCGACCTTCTACCTGGAGTTCGCCATGGCCGACGCAGCCGAGGGCTAGGAGGGGCTTCGGGCCGGCTGGAAAAGGGGCGGCGCGTCCACCCGCGCCAGGGAGAAATTGCCGAAGCGGGAATCGCCGGTGACCTCCCGCCCGATCCAGGGCGGCAGGTTTACAGGCTGTGTTTCGCAGGCGAGTTCCACTTCGGCGATGATCAGCCCGGCCAGCTTGCCCTCGAAGACATCGACCTCGAACACCAGGTCGTCGTGGGGAATGAGATAGCGCTTCTTGCGGATGATCTTGGTGACGCAGTAGGACTCGAGCAGGGCGAGGGCATCCTCGAAGGGGATCGGGTACTCGAACTCGTCCCGGGAGATGCCGCAGGTGGGGCCCTTCAGGGTCAAGAAGGCCTGGTGCCCGAAGGTGCGGACCCGGACCGACATGGACTCCTTGGCCAGGTAGCCCTGGACGATGGAAAAGCCCCTGCGGCCGTCGAGCACGGAGACGTCGGCCACCAGGAATTTGCGCTCGATCTCTTTGGCCATGATCCGGGCATTTTACCCCGCGTCAGGCCCAGGTGAAGCGCCCGACGGCGCCATGCAGGCTCTCCGACAGGGTGGACAGGCCCTTCACCTCGGCATGGGTGGAAACGATGTCGGCGGTGGTCGCGGCGGCGATGTCGGCGACGGTCTGGACATGGCCGATGACCGCCCGGGAAGCCTCCGCCTGCTGGTTGGTGGCGAGGGAGATTTCCTCCATCCGCTGGTTCACCGCCTGCACGGCCTCTTCGATATGGTCCAGCATCTGCCGCACGTCCCGGCCGAAGGCGACCCCCTGGGTGGCAGCCTGGCGGACCCGGTCCATGGCCTCGCCGACCACCCCGGTGCGGGCGTGGACCTGCTGCAGGATGGTTTCGATGTCGCGGGTCGAGACCTGGGTGCGCTCGGACAGCTTCCTTACCTCGTCCGCCACCACGGCGAAGCCGCGTCCCGCCTCGCCGGCCCGGGCGGCCTCGATGGCGGCGTTCAGCGCCAGCAGGTTGGTCTGCTCGGCGATGTCGCGGATGATGCGGCTGACCCCGCTGATCTGGTCGATGGCCTTGCCCTGGTCGCCGAGGGCGGCGGCCGAGCGGTCCACGTCGCCTTCCATGGCGAGCAGGATATCCACGGCCCGCTGGCCGGTGGCGTTGCCCCGCTCCACCGCGCCGCGGGCCTCGGCGAGGGCGCCTTCGACGCTGCGGGCATTGTCCACGAGGCGTTCGATCAGGGTGCCGAGCTCGTCGATGGCATCCCGCACATGGTCGAGCTTCTCGGCCTGGACCCGGGAGTTCCGGGTCACCGCCTGGGTCATGTCGTCCACCCGCCGGGAGGCGCGCTTGACCTCGGCCGAGACGTTGCCGACCTCGCCGAAGATTTCCCCGAAGCGGCCGATGAAGGTGTTCATCCGCGCCCCGACCTCCCCCAGCTCGTCCCGGCCCTCGGGCAGGCGGGTCCGCAGGTCGCCCTGGTAGAGCACATCGACCCGTTCGGTGAATTGCCCGACCCGCTTCTTGAGATGGCCGCCGAAGGCCAGCTGGAAGGCGATGATGAGCCCCCCGGCCAGGAGCAGGGGCACCACCACCAGCCACAGGATGCGGTCCAGGGTGGCCTGGAACTCCAGTTCGGCGTCCCGGGCCTGTTCCCGGTTGCTGGCGACGATGCTGTCGATCCGGGCCGCCATCGGCTGCAGCAGGGTCTGGTAGATGGCCTCCGGGATGCTCATGGCGTCCATGGGGTTCTGGGAAGCGATCTTGATGGCGCTCTCGAACTGGCGGATGTATTCCTGCCAGGTCTTCCCCATTTCCGCCAGTTTCTCCCGCTCGGCGTCGCTGCCGGCGAACTTGGCGGTTTCCTCGAGCAGGGCCCGGACCTTGCGGTTGGCCGCCTGGATCCGCTCCCCGGACTCCATGGGTATCGGGTCCGTCCGGGAAGCGGCGAGGGCCTCCGCCTTTACCTCGATGAGCAGGCGGGCGACCCCGACCCGCTCCTGGTAGCGGGCGAAGGTGCGCTGCAGGTCGTGGAGATTGGTGAGGGTGAAGACGATGACCCCGGTCAGCACCAGGGCGGTGGCCACATTGATCCAGTGCAGGCGGTGGCGGAGGGACATGGAGGTCAGCAGCATGGCGGTTCCGGTTATTGCTTATGGGCCGGATTGTCCGCGCCCCATATTACAGCTTGATGTCCGGGGGCTCCGCCGGCCGCTTCAACCGAAGGCATCGGCCAGGACGCAGGCCCAGACCGCCGCCCCATTGACCAGCGCCACGAGGACGGCGGCGCTGCCGATGTCCTTGGCCCGCTTCGACAAGCGGTGGTCCTCCAGGCCGATGCGGTCGATGGCCGCCTCGATGGCGGAGTTGAGAAGCTCGATGCAGAGTACCAGCAGCACGCAGGCGACCATCAGGGCCCGTCCGACCCCGCCGACCGGCAGGAAGACCGCCGCGCCGATCAGGACGGCGGCCAGCCAGGACTCCTGCCGGAAGGCATCCTCGCAGGCGTAGGCGGCCTTGAGGCCGGCGATGGAGTAGTGCAGGGCGTTCCATAGCCGGCGCAGGCCGGTCTTGCCCTTGAACGGGGATTCCTCCCCGGCCCCGGGCGGGTCAGGCCAGTTCCGCATTGCCGGGCACTTCCCCCGCGTCCTGCAGACTGCGGTACAGCGCCGCCAGGCGCTGGGCCATGGCCTCGTCCGACCACTCCGCCGCATAGGCCGCCGCCTCCTGTCCGACCCCCGCCCAGGCCTCCGGCCGGGCCAGGAAGCGGCCCAGGGCCAGGCCGAATTGCGCCGGATCGTCCGGGGGGGAGAAGCAGCCCCGCCCCGGGTCCAGGATGTCGCTGGTCCCCATGGCCGACAGCGCCATCACCGGCAGGCCGGCCGCCATGGCTTCCAGCAGCACCAGTCCCTGGGTTTCCGTGCGCGAGGCGAAGGCGAAGACGTCTGCCGCCGCGTAGCAGTCGGGGAGTTCCCGGGCCCGGTCCAGGTAGCCGACGAAATAGACCGAGTCGCCGATGCCCAGGGTGGCCGCCTGCCGTCGCAGGTCCTCCAGGGCGGGGCCCTCGCCGGTGACCACCAGCAGCAGGTCGGGACAGGCCTGCCGCGCCTCGGCACAGGCTTCCAGCAGGAAGCCGATGTTCTTCTCGTGGGCGACCCGGCCGACGAACAGGGCCAGCGGCCGCCCGGGTGGGATGCCGTGGCAGCGGCGGAAGGCGGCGCCGTCGCCACCCTTGAACCGGCCCAGGGGAATGCCCGTGGGCAGGACGTGGATGGGCACATGGACGCCGTAGCCGGCGAGGCGCCGGCCCATGGCCATGGAGGGCACGATCACCCCGTCCAGGGCGTTGCACTGCCGGCGGGAAAAGCCGCGGGCCAGCCCCTTGAGCCAGGCGGCCGGCAGGAAGGGGGCGTAGTGGTGGACGTATTCCTCGAACAGGGTGTGGTAGGTGGCGACCACCGGCAGGCCGTGGCGGCGCGCCGCCCTCAAGCCGGCGTAATGGGCGAGGAAGGGGGTCTGGATATGGACCAGGTCGCAGTCGGCGGCGGCCCGCTCCACCGTCCGCTCCATGGCCCGCCAGCCTGCCAGCCGGTCTTCCGGATCGCCGGGGACGGGGCGGCCCGGCACCCGGAGGATGCCGGCCTCGTCCGGTTCGTCGCCATAGCGGGGGGCCACCAGGCGGACTTCGACGCCCCGGCCGGCCAGGGCCTGGCGGAAGGTCTCGATGGAGGTGGACACGCCATTGACCCGGGGGAAATACACATCGGAAACCATCAGTACCCGCATCAGCTTTCCATCTCGTCGGCAGGTTGAAGGTTGGCGGCCGGGGAGGTGCCGTGCGCTCCCCAGTCGATGAGTTCGAGGCGGCCGTCGAAGTGCTCGACGATCGCCGTGCAGGAGTCCACCCAGTCGCCGCAATTGACGTAGGTGAGCCCGCCCACCGCCTTGATGGCGGCCCAGTGGATGTGGCCGCAGATGACCCCGTCCAGGCCCCGTTCCCGGGCGTGGTGGATGGCCGAATCCTCGAAGTCGAAGATGAAGTTGAGGGCGGTCTTGACCTTGCGCTTGGCGTAGCCTGCCAGGGACCAGTAGCCGGGCACGCCCAACTTGCGGCGGACCCAGGACAGCCAGTGGTTGAGCCGTACCAGGAGGTCGTAGGCGATGTCGCCGGCGACGGCGACCCAGCGGTAGTGCCGGGTCACCTGGTCGAAGGCGTCGCCGTGGATGAGCAG
Organism: Rhodocyclaceae bacterium; assembly: GCA_035255045.1. GTDB lineage: Bacteria > Pseudomonadota > Gammaproteobacteria > Burkholderiales > Rhodocyclaceae > JAGTRP01. Next base: position 21,551 of record DATFAA010000077.1, read on the forward strand.
GAAGCGCCGGCCGTCGACGGTCCGGTGCACGGCTTCCTCGACGATCTCGATGTCGCCGAAGGCGATGCCGTAGTAATCCCGCAGGGCCTCGTCGTGATTGCCCGGGATGAACACGATGCGCTCGCCGTGGCGGGCCCGGCGCAGCATCTTCTGCACCACCGTGTTCTGGGCTGCCGACCAGTGGATGCCGCGGCTCATGGACCAGAAGTCGATGATGTCGCCGATCAGGTAGGTCTCCTGGGCCGGGTAGTCGCGGAGGAAGTGGAGGAGCCGGTCGGCCTGGCAGGCGCGGGTGCCGAGATGGATGTCCGACAGGAACAGGGTGCGAACGCGGGGCATGGGGGCCACCTTAGCCGCCGCGGATGACCGATTTGTGATGCCCGGATGACGGCTTTGTTGCAAGGGCGGCCCGCCGCCGGAAAACTCGGCCCCGGGCCGGGTGTCTATCCGGTCATTGCCTGCCCCCGTTGCCGTGGCCCCGATCGACTTTCAACCCTTGATGGAATTGGAGCGCGTCCTCCAGGACGGCGGGAGCCGGGTCGAGGTGCGGGTGGCCTGCCAGGTGACGGCCGGCGGGCGGCCTTTCCCCCTATATGTCGTCAGCCTCGGCAATCCCAGCCGGGAGGTGCCGGCGGTCGGCTTCTTCGGGGGCTTCCACGGGCTCGAGCGGATCGGCGCCGAGATCGTCATCGCCTACCTGTGCAGCCTGGTCCGGCGGCTGGGCTGGGACGACACCCTGCATCGGCAGCTCGAGGGCGTGCGCCTGGTGTTCATGCCCATCGTCAATCCCGGCGGCATGTGGCGCGGCACCCGGGCCAACCCCAACGGCGTCGATCTCATGCGCAACGCGCCGGTGGAGGCCGGGGAGCGGGTGCCCTTCCTGGTCGGGGGGCAGCGCATCAGCGGCCGCCTGCCCTGGTACCGGGGGGCGCGGGATTCCCCCATGGAGGCGGAGAACCGGGCCGTCTGCCAGGTGGCGGCGGAGGAACTGCTGGGGCGCGATTTCAGCATCGCCGTGGATTGCCACTCCGGCTTCGGGATCGCGGACCGCATCTGGTTCCCCTATGCCCACACCCGCCAGCCCATCCGGCATTTGGCCGAGGTGCATGCCCTCAAGGAAATCTTCGACCAGGCCCACGCCGCCCACAGCTACATCGTCGAGCCCCAGAGCCGCCAGTACCTGGCCCACGGCGACCTGTGGGACTACCTCTACCTGCGGGCCTGCGCCATCCCCGGCCGCATCTTCCTGCCCCTCACCCTGGAGATGGGTTCCTGGAACTGGGTGAGGAAGAATCCGCGCCAGCTCCTGTCCCGCCTGGGCATCTTCAATCCCCTGGTCGGGCACCGCCGGCAGCGGGTCCTGCGCCGCCACCTCGCCTGGCTCGATTTCCTGTCCCGGGCCGCCTGCAGCCACCGGCGCTGGCTGCCCGTCGGCCCGGCCCGGGAGGCCCATCGGGAGCGGGCGCTGCGGCTCTGGTACGGCGGGGAGGGGCCGTGACTACCTGGATACTGCTGCGGGGCCTGGTCCGGGAAAGCCGCCACTGGGGAGGCTTTCCCGACATGCTGCGGCGGGAGGTCGGCGAGGCCCGGGTGTACGCCCCCGACCTGCCCGGCAACGGCCGGCTGCACGCCGTCGCCAGCCCGCCGTCGGTGGCCGGGCTGGCCGAGGAGTGCCGGGGCGGCCTGCGCCAGGCCGGAGTGGCGCCGCCCTATCACCTGCTCGCCCTGTCGTTGGGCGCCATGGTGGCCGTGGCCTGGGCCGCCCGCCATCCGGAGGAAGTGGCGGGCTGCGTCCTCATCAATACCAGCCTGCGGCCCTTGAGCCCTTTTTATCAGCGGCTGCGGCCGGCCAGCTACCTGCCCCTCCTCAGGCTCCTGCGACCGGGCGGGGACGCCGAGAGCCGGGAGGCGGCCATCCTGCGCCTCACCAGCTGCCGGGCCGGCGACGCTGCCGGGGTGCCGGCCGAGTGGGCCGGCTATCGGCGCCAATGCCCGACCTCGGCCGGCAACGCCCTGCGCCAGCTCCTGGCCGCCCTGCGCTACCGGGCGCCGGCCGTCAGGCCGCCTGTGCCCATCCTGGTCCTCGCCAGCCGGGGGGACGCCCTGGTCGATCCCCGCTGCTCCCGCCGGCTCGCCAGCCATTGGGCGACGGCCTTCGCCGAGCATCCGACGGCCGGCCACGACCTTGCCCTGGACGACGGGCCCTGGGTCGCCCGGGAGGTTGGGTGCTGGCTCCAGGCCCTGCCCCGCCATAAAACTGTCATATCGGGAAGCTAGAGTCGCGGGCCCGACAGCAGCTTCCCGGGAGCCCGCAGGCCGGGCGCCCCCCTTCCCGATGAATGTGAAACACCTGCCCCTTGCGTCTCTCCTCCTTTTTGCCGTCAGTCCCCTTGCCCACGGCAACCCCCAGGCCACCGGTGCCGGCGCCAGTTTCCCGGCGCCGGTCTACCGGAGCTGGGCGAAGAATTTCGAAGCCAGCCAGAAGATCGCCATCGCGTACGAGAGCGTCGGGTCCGGCGAAGGCGTCAGGCGCATCGTCGGCCGGGCCATCGATTTCGGCGCCAGCGACACCGCCCTGTCGGCCGAGGAACTGCGGAAACGCGGCCTGATACAGATTCCCACCCTGATCGGCGGCATCGTGCCGGTGGTCAACGTCCCCGGGGCCGGCAGCCTGCGCCTGACCGGCGACGTCCTGGCCAGGATCTACCTGGGCGGGATCGGCTCCTGGGACCACGCCGACATCAAGGCCCTCAATCCCCATCTGCAGCTGCCGCGGCAAGCCATCGTGCGGGTGGTGCGCAGCGACGAGTCGGGTTCCACCAAGGCCTTCACCGCCTACCTGAGCGGCGTCAGCCCCCAATGGGCGGCCGCGATCGGCGCCCGGGGCCTGCCCCGGTGGCCGGCCGAGGTGCTGGCGGCGAAGGGCAGCGAAGGCGTGCGGGATGCCGTGCGGGTGACCCCGGGCGCCATCGGCTATATCGGCTACAACTATGTGGCCAGGGACCGGCTGAACAGCGCCCTGCTGCGCAACCGCGCCGGCCGCTTCGTCGCCCCCGGGGAGGCTGCGTTCGCCGAAGCGGTCAGGGCCAGCGGCATGGCGGACTCGGTATCCGGGCAGGTCAGCCTCATCGACCGGGAGGGCGGCGGCAGCTGGCCGATCACCGAGACCACCTACGTGCTCTTCGAGCGCTCGCCCAAGAACGAGGAGGGGGCCAAGCTGGCGCTGAAATTCTTCTTCTGGGCCTTCCAGCAGGGCGACGACATGGCCCGGGACACCGGCTTCATTCCCCTGCCGACCCCCATCCAGTTCAGGGCGGTGCGCCTGTTCAGCGAAGTCCGCGACCGCAAGGGGGCGCCCCTCAATTTCTTCTGACCGGGCGGCGGCTCCGGCCGGGGACAACGTCATCAGTCTGTAACGGGAGAGGCCTATTCTCGCGGCCCATATCCCATATTCTGGTAAAGCCATGGAAGTGCTTCCGCTCCCGCCCCCGCTGTCCGCGGCCTCCGAGTGCCTGTCGCAGCCCGGTCCGCAACGACTTTCGGCCATCGAGCACGCCGAACTGCTGGACATCATCACCCGCCGCGCCCTCTATCCGGTCTTCCAGCCCATCATCGATTTCCGGGTCCAGGCCTACATCGGCTTCGAGGGGCTGATCCGGGGGCCGGTCGGCTCCTGCCTGCAGTTTCCCAACGACCTCTTCGAGGCCGCCAAGCTCGCCGACCTGTCCTGCGAGCTGGAGCACATCTGCCGGGAAGTGACCCTCGAGGCCTTCGCCCGCCTGCGCCTGCCCGGCCGCATCTTCCTCAACGTGACGCCGGGCTGCCTGGTGGATCACCGCATGGTGGACGGCACCATCCGGGAGCTGCTGCCCCGGCTCGGCATCGCCCCGGGGCGGGTGGTCATCGAGCTGACCGAAAACCAGCGCATCACCGACGTGCCGGAATTGCAGGAAGTGCTGGCCCGCTACCGGGCCATGGGGGTGCAGATCGCCATCGACGACCTGGGGGAGGGCTTCTCCAACCTGCGCATGTGGTCCGACGTGCGGCCGGATTTCGTCAAGATCGACCGCCACTTCATCGACGGCATCGCCGACGACCGCATGAAGTACCACTTCGTCCGCGCCATGCAGGACCTGGCGGAAAGCTGCGCCTCCCACCTGGTGGCGGAAGGCATCGAGCGCGAGGAGGATTTCGCCGTCATCCGGGACATGGGCATCGCCTGCGGCCAGGGCTACTTCATCGCCGTGCCCGAGCCGGTGCCGCCCCACCATCCGAGCCAGCCGGTGATGACCGCCCTCGGCCGGCAGCGGGTGTCCCTGTCGCCGGTGGGCGCCGTGGGCGGCAAGCCCCCCACGGCCCAGAACCTGGTGCGCTACATCCGGCCGGTGGCGCCCGAGGCCATCAACGACGAACTCATCGAGCGCTTCGAGGGCGACCCCGCCATCGACGTCCTGCCGGTGGTGCAAGGCACGACGCCGGTGGGCCTCATCACCCGCCAGGCCCTCTTCGACCAGCTGGCCCGGCCCTTCTGGCGGGAGCTCTACGGCCGCAAGCCGTGCAGCAAGTTCATGGACGCGGCGCCCCTCATCGTGGACCAGCACGCCACCGTCCAGGAGCTGGGCCTCATGCTGGCCCGGGCCGACAAGCGCTACCTGATGGACGGCTTCATCGTCACCGACGAGGGGCGCTATCTGGGGGCGGGGAGTAGCCATGAACTCATGGCCCTGATCACCGAAATGCAGATCAGCGCCGCCCGCTACGCCAATCCCCTGACCCAGCTGCCCGGCAACGTGCCCATCAACGAGCACATCGACCGGCTGCTCGAAGCCGGCGCCTTCTTCGCCGCCTGCTACGCCGACATCGACAATTTCAAGCCCTACAACGATACCTACGGCTACCGGCGGGGGGACGACATCATCCAGCTCCTGGGGCGCATCCTGCGGGAGGTGGTGGATCCCCGGCTGGATTTCGTCGGCCACGTGGGCGGCGACGACTTCGTCATCCTGTTCCAGAGCGGCGACTGGGAAGCCCGCTGCCAGGAGATCGTCCACCGCTTCACCGAGGGGGTGGGCGGCATGGTCAATGACGAGGATGGCCGGCGGGGCGGCTACCTGGCGGAGAACCGCAAGGGGGAACTGGTCTTCCAGTCCTTGCCCAGCCTTTCCATCGGCGCCCTGCGGGTGGATGCCGGCCTCTACGATTCCCACCGAGAAGTGGCGGCGGCGGCTTCCGGCGCCAAGAAGCAGGCGAAGAAGCAGGGGGGCGGGACGGTCTTCGTGGAACGCCGCCGCCCCGTCGCGGAGGCTGCCCGGCTCTGCTGAGGCGGGCAGCGGCCGGCGGTCAGGCGAAGGTGGTCTTGACCCCCTCGGCGGTGCCGAGGAGGAGCACGTCGGCGCCGCGCACGGCGAAGAGGCCGTTGGTGACCACGCCGGTGATCTGGTTGATGCGGGTCTCCAGGCCCTTGGGGTCGGTGATGGAGAGGCCCTTCACGTCCAGGATGATGTTGCCGTTGTCGGTGGTGAAGCCCTGGCGCAGGACCGGCTCGCCGCCCAGCTTGGCGAGTTCCCGGGCGACGTGGGCGCGGGCCATGGGGATGACTTCCACCGGCAGGGGGAACTTGCCCATGGTGTCCACCAGCTTGGAGCCGTCGGCGATGCAGACGAAGGTCTTGGCCACCGCCGCCACGATCTTCTCCCGGGTCAGCGCGCCGCCGCCGCCCTTGATCATGTTCATGCCCCGGTCGATCTCGTCGGCGCCGTCCACGTAGACGGGAATGTCATCCACGTCGTTGAGGTCGAGGACGGCGAAGCCGTGGGCTTCCAGGCGCTTGCGGGTGGCTTCGGAACTGGCCACGGCGCCCCGGTACTTGGACTTCAAGGGAGCCAGGGCATCGATGAAGAAATTGGCGGTGGAGCCGGTGCCGACGCCGATGATCGCCCCGGCGGGGGCGTTCTGGGCCACGTAGTCGGCGGCGGCCTGGGCGACCGCTTGCTTGAGTTCGTCTTGGGTCATGGTGGGTTCCTTATGGTGATGCCGGGTATTTTACCTCCACGGAACTGTAACCTTCTCAATGATTTAAACGGGATATACTGTTTATACGGTATGTACCGTTCCAACCAGGACAAGACGATGGCTACCACCAAGAAGACTCCCGCCGCTGCCGCCCCCAAGCCGGCCGCCCGCGCCGCGGCCAAGCCGGCGGCAATGAGGACGACGCCGGCCAGGAAGGCGCCCGCCAAGGCCGCCGCCGCCAAGCCCCTCGACCCGGCGGTGCAGGCTTCCAAGGAGGCGCTGGCCAAGGCCCTGGCGGCGGCCCAGGCGGTCAAGATCGAGAAGCCCCTGGGCAAGCCGGCCAAGGCCGCCAAGCCGGAGAAGGCCGAGAAGGAAGCCAAGGCGCCCAAGGCCAGGAAGGCCAAGCTGGTGCGGGACAGCTTCACCATGCCGGAAGACGAATACGCCCAGCTGGCCGACCTCAAGAAGCGGCTCCTGACCAAAGGCCTGGTCTCCAAGAAGAGCGAGCTGCTGCGGGCCGGGGTGGCGCTCCTGGTGGCCCTGGGGGACGACCAACTGGCCGCCGCCATGAAGAAGGTGGAAATCATCAAGACCGGGCGGCCGGCCAAGTCCGCCAAGTAAGCCGCTATTGCGGCGCCGGGGCGGTGCCCTGCTCCTGGTAGAAGGCCAGGTCGTAGTCGTTGCCGCGGCCCATCAGCTTCACCAGGCTGATGGTGCGCCAGCGCCCCTGGACCGACAGATGGACGGGCCGCTCGGGGGAGAAGATGCCGCTCGGGATGAGGAGCAGCTTGGCTTCCTCCGACAGGATGATGGCGTTGTGCCAGCCCTCGCCGGAGGTTTCCCGGGTGCGCTGGCTCCAGGCGTCCCGTTCGAGGACGGTGGAAGCCGCCCTGATCTGGGAGCAGGCCGGCGTGCCGCCGAAGCAGGCGAGGCCGGCGTTGGGCCGGCCGTGGCTGGAGCCGAGGCGGCGGATGACGGCGATGTGCCAGTTGAGCTCGTCCTCCAGTCGGTAGGCCACCAGGGCGCCGATGCGCTGCCAGGGGCGGCGGGCGGTGAAGCGCACTCCCATGCCGCCGCGGCTGATGTCGATGATTTCCCAGTGCTCCATCATCTGCTGGTCGCCCGCGGTCTCCAGCAGGCGCAGGACCTCCATGGGGGTCTTGGGGGCGGCGGGCGCGGCGTCGGCCACCACCGCGTGCTCCCGGTGGCGGGCGTGGAAATCCTTGAGATAGGTGCCGTAGTCCAGGTCCCGGCCGGAGCGGGCGAATTCCGAGGCGGCGACCATGCGCCGCACCATGTCCGGGCCATTCACCACCCGGATGGTGCCCTTGGCGTTGAGCCGCGGATGGCGGCGGCTGGGCGGGGTGGCGGACCAGTGGGCGAGCAGCTTCTGCACCAGGACCTGGACCTGCTGCCGGCTGCAGCCGCTGGCGGCCAGCCACTCGGGCAGCTTCTGGTCGCGGCCGATGGCGGCGCCCAATTGGGTGAGCTGGCCCTGGCCCTGGGCGATGCCGAAGAAGCGGGTCTCCGGTGGGTAGTCCTTGTCCTCCTGCCTGCGCGCCGGGGTATTGCCGCCCTCGGGCAGGACGCAGAAGGGAGTCAGGGACGACGGGCTGTCCACGAAGCGGCAGTGGGGCTCGATCCAGCGCACCAGGCGGTCGGTGGCCTCGATTTCGTTGCCGGTCAGGTTGGTGAGCGGCGCGGTCTCGAACAGGAGCCCGACGTGGTATTCCTTCCAGACGCTGGACAGCAGCAGGTGCTGGGGATAGACGGTCAGGTTCAGGTGGGCCGTGCCCTGGTCCCGGGCCTGGCGCAGCAGGCCGTGGGCCTCGGCCCACCAGGCCGCCTCGGTGGCGTGGTAGGCCATGCGGCCCAGCTTCTTGAGCTGCACCCAGTTATGCATGGCCCGGGCGGCGAAGCGGGCGAGGCGGCGCTTGTCCTGTCCCGGGTCGGCGGCGAGGCGCCGGAAGATTTCCCGGTTGCAGGCATGGCTGCCGGCCAGGAAGGCCTTCAGGACTCCCGCATCCATCTGGATCGGCCGGTGGGCCTGGAGGTCGGCGAGGAGCCCGGCCCAGCAGCGGGAGACTGCATCCTGGGCGAATTCGTCCAGCCGTTCCACGGCCCGGGCGGCCTGGGGCAGGGGCAGGGGATCGATGAGGCCGGCCGGGTCGCCCAGCCAGTCGGTCAATTCCCCCAGCGTGCGCTGGGGGATGACGGTGGGGACTTCGGCCAGGAAGGCGTCTATGTTCCGGTCGGTGCCCAGGGGGTGGCCGGAGTCGCCGGAGGAGCCGCCAAGACGGGAAGTCAGCCAGTTCAGCATCGCGTTGCACTCGGGTTTTTCCCCGGCATGCTACCACCATGGTGCCGCCTGCATAGTTTCACGTAGTCCGTCACGGATTTGTAACATTCGCCCACTAGACTGCATCCACTCTTCAAGGGAAGAGAACGTGGCGGCGGGGACATCGATCCTTTCGCCCGGTCAAAGCAAGAATTTGATCCATAAAAGAGGAACATAGATGCTGCGTAAATTCCAGTTTTTCCGGGCGAGCCTGCTCGCTGTCTCCCTCGGTGCTGCCGCTGTGGGCGCCCAGGCGGCCGAGATCACCGGGGCCGGCGCTTCCTTCCCCGCCCCCGTCTACGCCAAGTGGGCCGACGCCTACCAGAAGGCCACCGGCAACAAGATCAACTACCAGTCCATCGGCTCCGGCGGCGGCATCAAGCAGATCGGCGCCAAGACCGTCGATTTCGGCGCCTCCGACATGCCCCTCAAGACCGAGGACCTGGACAAGGGCGGCCTCACCCAGTTCCCGACCGTGATCGGCGGCGTCGTGCCGGTGATCAACGTGGCGGGCGTCCAGCCCGGCAGCCTGCGCCTCACCGGCCCGGTCCTGGCCGCCATCTACCTGGGCAAGATCACCAAGTGGAACGACAAGGCCATCGCCGACCTCAATCCCAAGGTCACCCTGCCGGCCATGGACATCGCCGTCGTGCGCCGGGCCGACGGTTCCGGCACCACCTTCATCTTCACCAACTACCTGTCCAAGGTCAGCCCCGACTGGAAGTCCAAGGTGGGCGAGGGCACGGCGGTGCAGTGGCCCACCGGCATGGGCGGCAAGGGCAACGAGGGCGTCTCCGCCTTCATCCAGCGCATCCCCAATTCCATCGGCTACGTGGAATACGCCTACGCCAAGCAGAACAAGCTGAACTGGGTGAGCCTGCAGAACGCCGCCGGCAACTACGTCGCTCCCGATGACGCCGCCTTCAAGGCTGCCGCCGCCGGCGCTGACTGGAACCGCTCCGCCTTCGGCGAGATCCTGACCAACCAGGCGGGCAAGGATGCCTGGCCCATCACCGGCGCCACCTTCATCCTGATGCACAAGGTCCAGGACAAGCCGGCCCAGGCCGCCGAAGTGCTCAAGTTCTTCGACTGGGCCTACAAGAACGGCGGCAAGATGGCCGAGGAGATGGACTACGTTGCCCTGCCGGACAGCCTGGTCAAGCAGATCCACACCGCCTGGGCCGCCAACATCAAGGACGCCGCCAGCAAGCCGGTGTTCGCCGGCAAGTAATCCCTCGCCTGGCCGAATGGGGAATCCCACCCTGCCGCTCCGGCGCAGGGTGGGATTCCCTAGTAAACTTGCGGGCCAACGAATTTCTTCCTCCTGGATTGCAGTAATGAATCAAACCCAAGAAGCGGGCAAGCTAGGTGTCCTGACGGCGGAACCCGCTGCAAAGGCCGCGTCGCTGATCAACCCCTCCCTCGCCAGGGGCCGGTTCGGCGACGCCCTGTTCTTCAACCTCACCCGGGCCTTCGCGGTGCTCACCCTGGTGCTCCTCCTGGGCATCGTGGTCTCCCTGACCTGGAGCGCCTGGCCTTCCATCCAGACCTTCGGCTTCGGCTTCCTCACCAGCAGCGAGTGGAATCCCCCGGCCGAGCGCTTCGGCGCCCTGGTGCCCATGTACGGCACCCTGGTGACTTCCCTGATCGCCCTGGTCATCGCCCTGCCCATCAGCTTCGGCATCGCCCTTTTCCTGACCGAACTGGCGCCGGCCTGGCTGCGCCGCCCCCTGGGCATCGCCATCGAGCTGCTGGCAGGTATTCCCAGCATCGTCTACGGCATCTGGGGCCTGCTGGTGTTCGCCCCGGTTTTCGGCCAGTACATCCAGCCCTGGATCGGCAAGACCCTCGGCCAGCTGCCGGTCATCGGCGCCCTCTTTTCCGGACCGGCCATGGGCATCGGCATCCTGGCCGCCGGCATCATCCTGGCCATCATGATCATCCCCTTCATCACCTCGGTGATGCGGGACGTCTTCGAGCTGACCCCGCCCATGCTCAAGGAATCGGCCTACGGCCTCGGCGGCACCACCTGGGAGGTGGTGTGGAACGTGGTCCTGCCCTACACCCGGGTGGGGGTCATCGGCGGAGTCATGCTCGGCCTCGGTCGCGCCCTGGGCGAGACCATGGCGGTCACCTTCGTCATCGGCAACGCCAGCCTGCTGTCCGGCTTCTCCCTGTTCATGCCCGGCAACAGCATCACCTCGGCCCTGGCCAACGAGTTCGCCGAGGCCACCCCGGGCCTCTACACCGCGGCCCTGGTGGAGCTGGGGCTGATCCTCTTCGTCATCACCTTCATCGTGCTGTCCCTGTCCAAGCTGCTGCTCATGTCGCTGCAGCGGGGCGAAGGCGCCAAGAGCTGAGGCCGGAACATGAATCTCCGCACCCGACGCAAAGCCGTCAATTTCCTGGCCCTCTCCCTGTCCCTCGCCGCCATGGCCTTCGGCCTCTTCTGGCTGGCCTGGATCCTGTGGATGGTCCTCGACCTGGGCCTCGGCGCCCTGTCCATGAGCCTGTTCACCGAGATGACCCCGCCCCCGGGGGGCGCCGGCGGCCTCAAGAACGCCATCGCCGGCAGCCTCATCCTGGTCGGGCTGGCCATGGCCATTGCCACGCCGGTGGCCATCCTGGCCGGCATCTACCTGGCGGAATACGGCCAGCGCACCATGCTCGGCAAGGTCACCCGCTTCATCAACGACATCCTGCTGTCGGCCCCGTCCATCGTCATCGGCCTCTTCGTCTACGCCATCTATGTGGCCAATGTCGGCAAGTTCTCCGGCATGTCCGGGGCCATCGCCCTGGCGCTGCTGGTGATCCCGGTGGTGGTGCGCACCACCGAGGACATGCTGGGCCTGGTGCCCAACACCCTGCGGGAGGCGGCCTACGCCCTGGGGGCGCCGAAATGGAAGGTGATCATGCTGGTCACCCTGCGCTCCGCCAAGACCGGCGTCGTCACCGGCATCCTGCTGGCCCTGGCCCGGATTTCCGGCGAGACGGCGCCCCTCCTGTTCACCGCCCTGTCCAACCAGTTCTGGAGCGTGGATCTCTCCGAGCCCATGGCCAACCTGCCGGTGACCATCTTCAAATTCGCCATGAGTCCCTTCCAGGACTGGCAGCAGCTGGCCTGGGCCGGCGTCTTCCTCATCACCCTCGGCGTCCTCAGCCTCAACATCATCGCTCGGGTGATGTTCAGGAAGGTCGAGCAGCGCTGATCACCCTTCGGAAAAGAACATGATGCCTGTCGATTCAACCATCCAGAACCTGGTGCCCGAGATCAGCATCAGGAACCTGAATTTCTACTACGGCAAGACCCTGGCCCTGAAGAACATCAACCTCGACGTCTTCCAGGGCAAGGTCACCGCCTTCATCGGCCCCTCGGGCTGCGGCAAGTCCACCCTGCTGCGCACCATCAACCGCATGTACGACCTCTACCCTGGCCAGCGGGCCGAGGGGGAGCTGCTCATCGAGGGGGACAACATCCTGGCCAAGGGGGTCGATACCATCGCCCTGCGGGCCAAGGTCGGCATGGTCTTCCAGAAGCCGACCCCGTTCCCCATGTCCATCTACGAGAACATCGCCTTCGGCGTGCGCATGCACGAGAAGCTGTCCCGCAGCCAGATGGACGACCGGGTGGAATGGGCCCTGACCAAGGCGGCCCTCTGGGACGAGGTCAAGGACAAGCTCAACCAGGCCGGCACCGGCCTCTCCGGCGGCCAGCAGCAGCGCCTGTGCATCGCCCGGGGCGTCGCCGTCAAGCCCTCGGTGCTGCTCCTGGACGAGCCGACCTCGGCGCTGGACCCCATCTCCACCATGCGCATCGAGGAGCTGATCCACGAGCTGAAGGAGGAGTTCACCATCGCCATCGTCACCCACAACATGCAGCAGGCGGCCCGGGTCTCCGACTTCACCGCCTACATGTACCTGGGGGAACTGGTGGAATTCGGCAAGACCGACGACGTCTTCATCAAGCCGAAGGACAAGCGTACCGAAGACTACATCACCGGCCGCATGGGCTGAGGGAGAATCCGATGAAAGAGCATATGCAGCACGTCACCCGGGCCTTCGACGAGGAGTTGAACCGCCTGCGCACCCACGTCCTGGAGATGGGCGGCCTGGTGGAGTCCCAGATCCTGGCCGCCACCAACGCCTACCACACCGGCGAGATCGAGGTGGTCTCCGAGGTGGTGGCCAACGACCGCAAGGTGAACCAGTTCGAGCAGGTGATCGACGATGAGTGCATCCAGGTCATCGCCAAGCGCCAGCCGGCGGCCTTCGACCTGCGGCTGGTGATGAGCATCGGCAAGATGGTCACCGACCTGGAGCGCATCGGCGACGAGGCCAAGAAGATCGCCAAGGGCGCCCGCCGGCTGCACGAGCGCGGCCCGGCGATCATGCCCCGGGATGCGGTGGATGTGCGCCACGTGGCCTCCATGGCGGTAGCCATGCTGCGCCAGGCCCTGGACGCCTTCGCCCGCCTGGACACCGACGCCGCCGTCCAGGTCATCCGCAGCGATGACGATGTGGACGTCGGCTTCAAGGCCATCATCCGCCAGCTCATCACCTTCATGATGGAAGACCCCCGCACCATCTCCGGCGCCATCGACGTCATCTGGATCGCCCGGGCCGTGGAGCGCATCGGCGACCACGCCAAGAACATCGCCGAGCAGGTCATCTACATCGCCGAGGGCCGGGACATCCGCCATCCGCCCAAGGAGAGCAAGGAGTGAATCCCACCATCCTGGTCGTCGAGGACGAGCCGGCCATCCAGGAACTGCTGGCCATCAACCTGAAGCACGCCGGCTTCCTGGTGGTGCGCGCCGCCAGCGCCGAGGAGGGCGAGAACGCCATCCGCTCGGCCCTGCCGGACCTCGTCATCCTCGATTGGATGCTGCCCGGCCAGTCCGGCGTCGCCCTGGCCAAGAAGCTGCGCCAGGACGATCGCACCCGGGAGCTGCCCATTATCATGCTGACCGCCCGGGTCCATGAGGAGGACAAGATCCAGGGCCTGGAAGCCGGGGCCGACGACTACGTCACCAAGCCTTTCTCCCCCAAGGAGTTGGTGGCCCGGGTGCGCGCCGTGCTGCGCCGCCGCGCCCCCCACCTGGCCGGGGAGGCGGTGGAGATCGGCGACCTGGTGCTCAATCCATCCACCCACCGGGTGACGGCGGGCGGCCAGCCCCTCGACCTGGGGCCCACCGAGTTCCGCCTCCTCTTCTTCTTCATGACCCACCCCGAGCGGGTCTACACCCGGGCCCAGCTCCTGGACGAGGTCTGGGGCGACCACGTCTTCATCGAGGAGCGCACGGTGGATGTCCATATCCGCCGCCTGCGGGCGGCCCTGGAGCCCTCCGGCCACCAGGACCGGGTGGAGACGGTGCGGGGCACCGGCTACCGCTTCCGCGGCAACTGAGGGAGAACGCCGGTGCCCGCCCCCATCGTCAGTGCCCTGGCCTATCTCGTCGCCTCCGCCATCATCGGCCTGGTGGTCGGCCTCCTGGTCGCCGCCGATGCCGGCTGGGCCGCCTTTTCGGTCTGCCTCCTCGGGCAGCTGGCCTACCACCTGCGGCACTATGTCCTCCTCGATCGCTGGTCCCGCGCCCCCTCGCCGGCGGTGGAGCTGGGCGGGGAGGGTATCTGGTACACGGTCTTTTCCCGCATCTACCGCCACGAGCGCGACCTGCGGCGGGAAATCGCCCGGCTGGAGGGCGAAGTGGGGCGCTTCGCCGCCGCCGGCCAGGCCCTCAACGACGGCCTCGTGGCCCTCGACCTGGCGGGGCGCATCGAATGGTGCAACCGGGCGGCGGAACGGTACCTGGGCCTCAACCAGCGCACCGACGTCGGCCAGCCCGTCATCAACCTGGTCCGCCAGCCTGCCTTCGTGGGCTACCTGAATGCCGGCGACTTCGCCGAGCCCCTGCGCCTGCGGCTGGAGCGCAACGGCGACTGCAGCGTCTCCATCCGGGTGACGGCCTACGGCCCCAGCCTGCGGCTCATCCAGGTCAAGGACGTCACCCAGGCCGAGCGCCTGGACCAGATGCGGCGGGATTTCGTCGCCAACGTCTCCCACGAGTTGCGCACGCCCCTGACCGTGCTCAGCGGCTTCCTGGAAACCTTCCGGGAAATGGAGCTTACCCCCGAGGAACGCTCCCACTACCTGGCCCTCATGGGCGAGCAGTCGGAACGCATGCTGCGGCTCCTGCAGGATCTCCTGACCCTGTCCTCCATCGAATCGGCGCCGCCGCCCTCGGAGGAGGAGCGCATCGACACCGCCGCCCTGGTGGACAAGCTCTACCGGGACGCCCAGGCCCTCTCCGCCGGGCGCCACGATATCCGCCTGGAAATCCAGGGGAGCGGCGACCTGCGGGGCTCGGACAGCGAAATCAGCAGCGCCCTCGGCAACCTGGTGTCCAATGCCGTGCGCTACACCCCGGCCGGCGGGCGCATCACACTGCAATGGACGGTCGGGCCCGACGGGGCGGAATTCGCGGTCGAGGATACCGGCATCGGCATCCCGCCGGAGCACCTGCCCCGACTGACCGAGCGCTTCTACCGGGTGGACCGGGGCCGTTCCCGGGAGAGCGGCGGCACCGGCCTGGGCCTGTCCATCGTCAAGCACGCCCTGTCGCGGCACCAGGCGAGCCTCGACATCCGCAGCAACCCCGGCAAGGGCAGCCGCTTCGCCGCCCGCTTCCCGGCGGCCCGGGTGGTGGCGGCCGAGGGAGCCTACTCCGCCTGACCGAGGGGGGCAGTCCGGGACGGGACGGCCGATTCCACCGTCGCCAGTTCCAGGTAGAAGGTGGCGCCCCGGCCCGGGGCGCTTTCCGCCCACACCCGGCCGCCCATGCGTTCCATGGCCTTCCTGACCAGGGCGAGGCCGACGCCGCTGCCCGGAAATTCCTCGTAGGTGTGCAGGCGCCGGAAAATCTCGAAGATGCGGTCGTGATAGACCATGTCGAAGCCGATGCCGTTGTCCCGGATCCACAGGCGGCAGTGGCCGTCCTCCACCCGGGCGCCGATCTCGATCACCGGCGGGCGGGCCTGGCTGGAATACTTGAGGGCGTTTTCCAGGAGATTGTTCAGCACCTGGGCCAAGCCGTGGGGATTGGCGCGCACGGTAACGGGCGGGACGTCGAGCCGGACCTGGACGCCGCCCTGCTGCATTTCCGCCTCCCTTTCCTTGAGGGCCGCCTGGACCGCTACCTGGAGGTCCATGGGGCAGAGGTCCGGGATCTTCTGCTCGATCTGGGCGTGGGCCAGGAGGTCCTCGATGAGGATGTTCATGCGGGTGGCGTTCTTGCGGATGAACTCGAGGAAGAGGAGGCCGTCTCCCTCCAGGCGGTCCCGGTATTTCGCTTCCAGCAGGCCGCTGAAGCTGTTGATGCGCCCCAGGGGGGCCTTGAGGTCGTGGGAGGCGGCGTAGGTGAAGCCCTGGAGCTCCCGGTTGGCGGCCACCAGTTCGGCGGTGCGCTCGGCCACCTGCCGCTCCAGGATCTGCTGCCGGGCCTCCCTTTCCTCCGCCAGGGCCTGTTCCGCTTCCTTGCGGCGCTGGATGTCCTCGACCACGGCGATGAAATAGTCGGGCTGGCCGGCGGGCGTCTGGGCCAGGGACAGGGTCAGGTTCACCCACACCAGGGAGCCGTCCCGGCGCCGGTAGCGCCGCTCCATGGCGCAGCTCGGGATGGCGCCGGCCAGGACCTGGCGGGCCTTGCTGAGGGTGGCGCCGACATCGGCGGGGGCGCTGATTTCCCGGAAACTGTGGCCCACCAGTTCTTCGCGGCCGTAGCCGGTGATGGCGCACAGCTTCTGGTTGACCCGCAGGAGCTGGCCGTCCAGGGAGACGTGGGCGAGGCCCACCGCCGCCTGCTCGAAGGCGGAGCGGAAGCGGACTTCGCTCTCCCGCAGCCGTTCCGCCGCCCGTTTGCGGTCGGTGATGTCCTCGATGGAAATGATGATGCCGCCGATGGCGCCCTTCTCGTCGGTCCACGGGTAGATGGACCAGCGCAGCCACTGGCTGCTGCCGTCGGCATGGACCCAGAGGTCCTCGTCGTTGCGCAGGATGGCGCCGGCCAGGGCGGCCCGGTGGGTGCTCTTCCAGCGCTGGGGGATGTCCGGATGGATGTCGTAGTAATTGCGGCCGATCAGGTTGCCGTGGCCGTCGCCGTATTCCTTCAGCCACAGGCGGCTGACCGCCAGGTAGCTGAGGTTGCGGTCGAACATGGCCATGGCGGTGGGGGCCTGCTCGATGAGGATGCGGAACTGGGCGATGGATGCCTTCAGCTCGGCGGTGCGGGCGTCCACCAGCTGCTCCAGCTGGTGCTGGTGGCGGTGCAGTTCGGTGATGTCCATGCGGTTGCCGACGATGTGGCCGCTCGGCGTCCGGTATTCGACGATGAGGAGATGGCGGCCGTCGTCCAGCTGCTGGCCGACGGGCGTGCCGTTGGCCGTGCGGTGCAGGCGGACCCGCTCCTCGATCCAGGCCTCCAGGTTGCCGGCCGCCTCCGGGTACTGGCCGCGCTCGGCCCCGTAGCGGATGAGGTCCTCGAACCTGACGCCGGGGACGATGAGGTCCCGGCTGGTGTTGTAGAGGTCCCGGTAGGCCTGGTTGCAGATCACCAGCCGATCGTCCGGGTCGTAGATGGAGAAGCCGACGGCGATGCTGTCCACCGCCTCCAGGAGCAGGGAGTTGGCCTTCCTGGCCGCCTGTTCGGCCAGCCGCTGCTCGGTGACGTCCCGCAGGATGACGGTGAAGCCCCGCAGCCGCCCGGTGCTGTCCCGCACCGCCGTGATGGCGGTGTTGGCCATGAACAGGGTGCCGTTCTTGCGCAGGCGCCAGTTCTCGCTGGCCATGCTGCCGGCGGCATCGGCTTGGCGCAGCGCCTCGCCCGGGTCGTCGTCCTTTTCCTTGCTGGCCGGATAGAGCATGGACAGGGGGTGGCCGACGATTTCCCCCGCCGCGAAGCCGGTCAGCCGGCTGGCGCCTTCGTTCCAGGTGGCGACCCGGCCCTGGGCGTTGAGCATGAAGACCGCGTAGTCGCGGACGCTTTCCAGCATGAGCCGGAAGCGCTCCTCGCTCTGCCGCAGGGATTCGGCGGCGAGCCACTGGCGGCGCCACAGCCGGTAGGCGATCCAGGAGGAGAGGACCATCACCAGGATGACCAGGGCGGTGAGGGCCGACACCCGGAGCACCTCCTCCCACCAGAAGGCGAACCAGTTCTCGGGGGCCAGGGCGACCAGGATGTAGAGGGGATAGTCGCCGATCCGGGAGTAGCTGGTGATGCGCTCGATGCCGTCCACCGAGCTCTTGGAGGTGTAGCTGCCGGCGAGCGGGTGCTCGAGCAGGATTTCCTTGAGCTTGGCGGGGACGGTGGCGGTGCCGATGGCGCTGGTGCCCTCCGGCGCCATGGGATGGCGGGCGATCAGGCGCATGTCGGCGGTGCGCAGGGCGATCGCCGAGCCGGCGCCGAGATCGGTGCGGGAGAACAGGCGGTGGAAATGCTCGCTGTCGATGGCGGCGTAGACGACGCCCAGGAAGCGGCCGTCGGCCCCGTCCAGGCGTCGGGCCAGGAAGACCACCCAGCGCTGGGTGCTGCGCAGGCGGTTCGGCCCGTCGACGATCAGGCCGGCCTGGTCGTTTTGCCGCGCCTGGATGAAGAAACCCCTTTCGGCGGCCGTTCGGCGGTGGGGCGGCAGGCCGGCGCGGCCATAGCGGATGTTGCCTTCGGCATCGGCGATCCGCAGGAAGGACAGTTCGGGCAGCAGGGACTGCTGCCGGGCCAGGAGGGCGTTCAGAGCCGCCTCGTCGAGCCCGCCCCGGGCGGACTGGCGGGCCGCTTCGTGGACCACGGTCTGGAGCGAGACGTCGGTCTTGGCCACCAGGGCGGCGATGTTCTGGTCGAGGACCTGGGCCAGGTTGCGGGTGGCCAGGGTTGCCCGCTCCTCGTAGGCCGCCTTGTCCTGGCTCAGGATCAGCCCGACCAGGGCGAGGAGGATGGATATGGCCAGCAGGTTGCCGGCCAGCAGCCACCGGAAGAAGGACGCGGGCGTGGCTGCGCTCATGCCAATAAAGGCTGCAAGAAAGCCGCCCGCCTTCCGGTGGGGAGAATTTGTCATATCCTCAGGGGTCGAATGGATATGACAAATTATATACGGGGCCGGTAAGCTGGCTTCTTTGAAGGAGATTTTCCGTGAGTGAAGGCTGGATCGTTTTCGGCATCTGCATCGTCGTCGTCCTGGGGGCGGCCATTCCGCTCCTGAAGGGCCGCGATTCCGGCGGTGCGCCGCCGCCACCGCCCAAGGAAACCCTCAGGGACTGGCGCAACGGGAAATGACCTCCGGGCCGGGCACGAAAAAAACGGGCGACGGCTCGGCCGTCGCCCGCTAAACGCCAATGGGCGCAGGGTAGAAGAAGAAAGCTATTTCTTGCGAGCCGGAGGCACGTCGGTGCAGGTGCCGTGGGCCACTTCGGCGGCCATGCCGATGGTTTCGCCAAGGGTGGGGTGGGGGTGGATGGTCTTGCCGATATCCACCGCGTCGCAGCCCATCTCGATGGCCAGGGCCACTTCGCCGATCATGTCGCCGGCCGAGGGGCCGACGATGGCGCCGCCGATCACCCGGTGGCTCTCGGCGTCGAAGACGAGCTTGGTGAAGCCGTACTCGGCGCCGTTGGCGATGGCCCGGCCGCTGGCCGCCCAGGGGAACTTGGAGGTCTCGACCTTGCGGCCCTCCTGCCTGGCCTGGTCCTCGGTGTAGCCGACCCAGGCCACCTCCGGATGGGTGTAGGCCACCCCGGGAATCACCTGGGCATCGAAGGCCGCCTTATGGCCGGCCGCCACTTCCGCCGCCACGTGGGCTTCATGGACCGCCTTGTGGGCCAGCATGGGCTGGCCGACGATGTCGCCGATGGCGAAGATGTGGGGGACGTTGGTGCGCATCTGGGCATCCACCGGGATGAAGCCCCGCTCGTTCACCGCCACCCCCGCCTTCTCGGCGCCGATCTTGCGGCCGTTGGGGCTGCGCCCGGCGGACTGCAGGATCATGTCGTAGCGCTGGGCTTCGGCCGGGGCGTTGTCGCCCTCGAACTTGACCCAGAGGCCGTCGTCCTTGGCATCCACGGCCACGGTCTTGGTCTTCAGCATGACCTTGTCGAAACGGTGGGCGTTCTGCTTCTCCCAGACCTTGACGGCATCCCGGTCGGGACCCTGCATGAGGGCGTCGGCCATCTCGACCACTTCGACCCGGGCGCCCAGGGTGGAATACACCGTTGCCATCTCGAGTCCGATGATGCCGCCGCCGATGACCAGCAGGCGCTTGGGCACGAAGCGCAGCTCCAGGGCACCGGTGGAGTCGACGATGCGCGGGTCCTTGGGGATGAAGGGCAGATGCACCGCGGCGCTGCCGGCGGCGATGATGCACTTCTGGAACTTGATGACCTTCTTGGCGCCGGTCTTGGCCTGGCCTTCGCCCTCGGTGACCTCGACCTCGATGTGGTTGGGATCGAGGAAGGCGCCGTAGCCCCGCACCACCTCCACCTTGCGGCCCTTGGCCATGCCGGCCAGGCCGCCGGTGAGCTTGCCCACCACCTTGGACTTGTGGGCCCGCAGCTTGTCGACATCCACCTGGGGAGCGGCGAAGCTCACCCCCAGGTCGGCCATGTGCTGGGCCTCGTCCATGACGGCGGTGACGTGGAGCAGCGCCTTGGAGGGGATGCAGCCGACGTTCAGGCAGACCCCGCCCAGGGTGGAGTAGCGCTCCACCAGGACGGTCTTCATGCCCAGGTCGGCGGAGCGGAAGGCGGCGGAGTAGCCGCCCGGTCCGGCGCCCAGGACGAGCATCTCGCACTCCAGGTCGGCACCGCCACCGTGGCTGGCGGGGGCGGGAGCCGGCGTCGGCGCGGCGGCGGCCGGAGCCGGGGCGGGTGCTGCCGATGCCGCGGCGGGCTGCGGGGCGGCAGCGGCGGCGCCACTCTCCACCTTGATGAGCAGCGCCCCTTCGCCCACCCGGTCGCCGACCTTGACCAGGACTTCCTTGACCACGCCGGCGACGGTGGACGGCACGTCCATGGTGGCCTTGTCGGATTCCAGGGTGACGATGGCGTCGTCCACCTTGATG
>DATFAA010000078.1:0-27075 GCA_035255045.1 Rhodocyclaceae bacterium
GGAACGTAGCCCTTCGGCACGCATCAGCCGATAGACGCGATGCTTGCCGCAATGCTCGCCCAAGTCCCGCAGATCCTCGGTGATCTTGCGATAGCCATAGACGCCACCGCTTTCCAGCCAGGACTGCTTGATCAGGCCCAAGAGGCGTTGATCGACCTTGCCCCGTTCGGACAGCGGCTCGGCCCGCCAGGCGTAGTAACCGCTGGGATGCACCTTCATCATCTGGCACAGCCGCCGCACCGAATGCTGGCGTTCTTCACTGCGAATAAAGGCGTACCTTACCGGGATTCCTTGGCAAAGTACGCTGCGGCCTTTTTTAAGATATCGCGCTCCTCGGTGACGCGCTTCAACTTGGCCTTCAGGCGCCGGATCTCAGCCGACTGGCTCTGCTGCTCCTGGCGAGTTTCCGCCGGCAGGCTGTATTGCTTGATCCAGGCGTAAAGGCTGTGTTGCGACACGCCGATTCGTCCGGCAACTTCCGCTACCGGGTGACCCCTCTCACTGACCTGCTTGACCGCCTCGATCTTGAACTCTTCCGGATAACGTTTGCTGCTCATGACACCTCCCTATTGCCTCAAGTTTAAGGCTCAAAGGTGTCTACAGGTTCCGGGGCGATTCAGCGGGGTCACTCGCACTCCTGACCATCTGGTGCCGTTCGCCCATAGGTATCGCTGAGCCGAACAATATCGTCCTCACCCAGGTACGCTCCCGACTGCACCTCGATCAAATGCAGCGGAATCTTGCCGGGATTTTCCAGGCGGTGGGTATTGCCCAGCGGAATGTAGGTCGATTGGTTTTCGCAAAGCAGGATTTCCTTGCCATCGACCTGGACCTTGGCCGTGCCGCTGACCACAATCCAGTGTTCGGCGCGGTGATGATGCATTTGCAGCGAAAGTCTCTCACCCGGCTTCACCATGATGCGCTTGACCTGGAAGCGTTCGCCCGAGTCGATACCCTCATACCAGCCCCAGGGCCGGTAAACCCGACTATGTTCCAGATGCTCCTTACGCCCAGTCTTCTGGAAGTATTCTATGGCGCCCTTGATTTCTTGTGCTTTATCCCGGTGCATCACCAGTACAGCGTCTGCCGTTTCCACAACAACGACGTCATCGAGGCCGATCACCGCCACCAGCCGGCTCTCGGCCCGCACATAGGAATTGCGGGTTTCCGCCAGGTAGGTATCCCCCTGCACTACGTTGCCGGCGGTGTCCTTCGGGGCGATATCCCACAGGCTGGACCAGCTGCCCACATCATTCCAGCCGAAGGCGGCAGGCACGACAGCGGCCCGGGTGGTGGCCTGCATGACGGCATAGTCGATGGAGTCGGATGGGCAGGCGGCAAAGGCGGCCGCCTGGGGGCGGATGAAACCCAAATCGCGGCTGGTTTCCGCCCAGGCCGCTTCAACCGCTGCGAGAATATCGGGGCGATGAGCCCGCAATTCCTCGATATACCGCGTCGCCTTAAAGACGAACATGCCGCTGTTCCATAGATAGGCGCCTTCCGCAAGATAGGCTTCGGCCAAGGCACGGTCGGGCTTTTCAATGAAGGCGGCGACAGTGCTCGCGCTCCCCTCCTCGCCTGCCCCTGGCTCCCCGGTCTGGGAGAGCTGACAGGGCAGCGGGTCGCCCAGCTTGATATACCCATAGCCGGTTTCTGGGGCGCTGGGAACGATGCCGAAGGTCACCAGATAGTCGGCCCGGGCGGCTTCCAGGGCCGCAGCAACGGCGGTGGCGAAGGCCGCCTGATCATCGACGACATGGTCAGCAGGCAGCACCAGCATCACGGCGTCGGGATCGCCGGCCAACAGATGCAGTGCGGCGAGCGCTATGGCGGGTGCGGTGTTGCGCGCCGCCGGCTCAAGGATGATCGTGGCTGTAGCATGGCCGATCTCGGCCAGCTGTTCCTTGATAAGAAATCGATGGGCTTCGTTGCATACCAGGGTGCAGGACTGCGCCCCTGGCACGGCGGCAGCGCGCAGCACGGTGGCTTGCAGCATGGATTCAGGGCCGGCTAGAGGAAGCAACTGCTTGGGCAGCGCCGCCCGGGAAAGTGGCCAAAGCCGGGTACCGCTACCGCCGGACAGAATGACAGGGTGGAAGGCATGAACGGAAGCGGTCATACGTCTATCCTCTGAACCTTTCCTGATTGGTCACAAACCACTCATAGGCGTCCCGCAGACCCTCTTCCAGGCCGATGGACGCCTGCCACCCTAAAGCCTTCAGGCGGGAGACGTCCATCAATTTGCGCGGAGTGCCATCCGGCTTGCTGGGATCGAAACCCAACCGGCCCTTGAACCCGGTGACCCGCGCGATGGTTTCCGCCAGTTCCCGGATGGTGCAATCCACCCCTGTGCCGACATTGATGTGCGAGAGCATGGGCTGCGTATGGGCCCGATACACCGCCTCCTCCAGCTCCATGACATGCACACTGGCGGCCGCCATGTCATCTACGTGGAGGAATTCCCGCTTGGGCGTGCCGCTGCCCCAGATCACCACCTCTTCCTGCCCCTGCTCCACTGCCTCATGGAAGCGGCGCAGCAGGGCCGGGATGACGTGAGAGTTTTCCGGGTGGAAGTTATCGTGCGGACCGTAGAGGTTGGTCGGCATCACGCTGCGGTAATCCCGGCCGTGCTGGCGACTGTAGCTTTCGCAAAGCTTGATGCCGGCGATCTTGGCGATGGCGTAGGGCTCGTTGGTGGCTTCCAGGGTGCCGGTGAGTAAAGCCTCTTCCCGCATGGGCTGGGGCGCCAGCTTGGGGTAAATGCATGAAGACCCCAGGAACAGCAGCTTCTGCACCCCGGACCCATGGGCTGCCTGGATGATGTTGGCCTGGATCATCAGGTTCTCGTAGATGAAATCGGCTGGGTAGGTGTTGTTGGCGTGAATCCCCCCTACCTTGGCGGCGGCCAGATAGACCTGATCCACTCGGTTTTGGCAGAAAAACCCTTCCACTTGCGCCTGCTTGGTCAGATCCAGTTCGGCATGGCTGCGGGTCACGATATTGCGGTAGCCCAGAGCCTGTAGCCGACGCACGATGGCGGAACCCACCATGCCGCGGTGGCCAGCGACGAAGATAGCCTGCTCCAGATTGCGGCCCACGTTCAGTGCTCCACTGATACGGGGATTTCGTAGCCGTGGGATTTCAGCAAGGCGTGGCGCCGGGCCTCCTGCAGATCGGCTGCCACCATCTCGGTGCACATTTCCTGGATGGTGATCTCCGGCACCCAGCCCAGTCGCTCCTTCGCCTTGGTCGGGTCTCCCAGGAGGGTTTCCACTTCCGTGGGGCGGAAATAGCGTCGGTCCACGGCCACAATGACATCTCCGACCTTACAGGCAGGCGCCTTGTCGCCATCAACGCTGGCAATTACTGCTTTTTCATCCACTCCCTTGCCTTCGAAACGCAAGCCTAGGCCCAACTCGGCAGCAGCCATGCGGACGAAGTCGCGAACGGAAACCTGCTGACCGGTTGCGATCACGAAATCCTCGGGTTTCTCCTGCTGCAGCATCATCCACTGCATGCGCACGTAATCCTTGGCGTGGCCCCAATCGCGCAGGGCATCCATATTGCCAAGGTAGAGACACTGCTCAAGACCCTGGGCGATGTTGGCGAGCCCACGGGTAATCTTGCGAGTGACGAACGTTTCACCGCGGCGCGGCGACTCGTGGTTGAAAAGAATGCCGTTGCAAGCATAGATGCCATACGCCTCACGGTAATTCACAGTGATCCAGTAGGCATAGAGCTTGGCCGCCGCGTAAGGGCTACGGGGATAGAACGGCGTGGTTTCCTTCTGCGGTGTCTCCTGCACCAGGCCGAAGAGCTCGGAGGTGGAGGCTTGGTAGAAGCGAGTCTTCTTTTCCAGACCGAGAAATCGGATGGCCTCAAGGAGTCGCAGTGTGCCAAGGGCATCCACATTAGCCGTGTATTCTGGGGCTTCGAAGCTTACCGCCACATGGGACTGAGCACCCAGATTGTAGACCTCATCGGGCTGCACTTGCTGAAGGATGCGCGTCAGGTTAGAGGAGTCGGTCAGATCCCCGTAGTGCAGGGAGAACCGTTGATTGCCAACATGGGGATCCTGGTAGATATGGTCCACCCGCTGGGTATTGAATAGGGAAGCGCGGCGCTTGATGCCGTGAACGTCATAACCCTTTTCCAACAGAAATTCCGCAAGGTACGAGCCATCCTGACCAGTTACGCCAGTAATCAAAGCCGTCTTTTTCGTCATTACATGAATCCCGGTTCGGTTCTATCAATAAAGGTAATCAACATCGGCCCTTCGACCACTCCACCAAGTGCAGTAACGGTAGCGATCACTTGGCCTCGCCACTGAAGCGATCCTATCTGCGCATTTCGTTCAGCACCGGCTTTACCGCCTTTTTTAGAGCCAGTAATTTTTTCAGACCAACCATAGCGACAACGCCTATCGCGATGCCCCACACCTGCGCCGATGTCCTGCCGGTAGGATTATCCATGATCAAAAAGTCATGAATATAGTGCCGTCGTGCATGGCGTAGCCAACACATTTTCTGCCGAAGAAGCCCTTCACATCAGCCAAGTAAGACTCGCCCTCGTCCGTTTCCCCATAGACAGCATCCGTCACCCAAGCCTAGCTGCGCGCGTTCACTGCAAACTGCCAATCAATGAGATTCGGCGACACCGGCCGGGCATGACAGCAGTCCCGTGCGGACTTGAATTTCCGCTTCCGCCGGTAACGTAGTCCCAGCTTTTTGCGGATGCGGTTGATGCGGTGAAGAGTGACCTGTGCTCCGTGGTTGGAGAGATTGGCATCAAGATATTCCGGCTCGCAGGGTTCCTGAGTCCGCCGGTGCGCCGCCTTGCTTTCCAATTCCAGACGGCCCCCTCCTTAGCCCAGGCGGAAGGCAGCACAGGATCGCTACCACATAATGCTGTTGCAGGTATTCAATCGGGTCATGTCTTACCGCGACTGTCTCCCAACTGTGTGCCAGGAACGGGCTAGGTAATATCAAGGCCATATTCCAGCAGCATCCGGCGGCTCGCGCTTCTTCCAGCGCTACGTCGCCCCGTGTAACCCCGTCCTGGAATGGCTATGCCATCTCCCTCTTGATCATCCTAGTATAATAGCCGCCCGTTCCCAGCAGTACTCCCAAAAGGACTACTTGGAACTTGCTGAAGCTACTACGGAAGAAATGATTTTAACCACTTACAAGAAGGATGGCGGAGAGGAAGGGATTCGAACCCTTGTGCCAGGTTTCCCTGACCATCCGATTTCGAGTCGGCGCCGTTATGACCGCTTCGGTACCTCTCCTGAGAGGGCGCGATAATAGCACAAGTTTTTCCCGGGATGCGCTGGCCTGCCGTTCTCCTCACCTCCCTGCTCCTCCTGCTGCTCGCCGCCTGCGAGCAGCGGCCGCAGCCCTTTCCGACTCCGGCCCAGCATGACCTGGTGGTGCTGGTCCAGGACGGCCCCCTCACCTACACTACCGACGACACCGACAAGGTGGTCGGGCTGGAGCACGACCTGATCGAGGCCTTCGCCCAGGAGCTGGGGGTCGGGGTGCGCTACCTGGTGGTGCCGCCCGAGCAGATCCTGCCCCAGCTGGCTGCGGGCAAGGCCCACTTCGCCGCCTCCTGGTTCTCCCCCGGCGCCAACGACGGCATGAAGGTGTCGCCGCCCTTCATCAAGAGCAGCGACATCCTGGTGCAGAACGAAGCCTCCCTGCCCATCGACGAACTGGCCGAACTGCAGGGGCGGACCATCCATGTCATGGCCGGCTCCCGCCAGGCCGCCGCCGTGCGGGAGCTGCAGAAGAGCGTGCCGGACCTGCAGGTGGCCGAGTACCAGGCGGGTACCGTGTTCGACCTGCTGGGGGCCGTGGGCGAGCGGCAGGTGGAAATGGCCCTGGTGGACAGCGCCCTCCTCGACATCGCCCTGCAGTTCGTGCCCACCATCCAGCCCACCCTGGTCATCGGCGACGAGCGGCCCATCGTCTGGCTGTTCGGGGACAAGCCCAACAGCGAATTGCTGGAGCGGGCCCGGACCTTCATCGAGCGCGTCCGCAACGACGGCACCCTGGCCCAGCTCCGGGACCGCTATCTGGGCCATGTCCACCGCCTCGGCGTCGACGACATCGCCAAGTTCCTGGAACGGACCGAGACCGTCCTGCCCAAGCTGCGCCCCATCTTCCAGGCTGCTCAGGCCATCTCCGGCCAGGACTGGCGCCTGCTGGCCGCCCTCGCCTACCACGAGTCCCAGTGGGACCCCAACGCCACCAGCCCGACCGGGGTGCGGGGCATCATGATGCTGACCGAGGAGACCGCCGACCGCCTGGGGGTCTCCAACCGCCTCAACCCCCGGGAAAGCATCCTGGCCGGCGCCCGCTACCTGACCCTGCTCAAGGACCAGCTGGCCGCCTCGACCCCGGAGCCCGACCGCACCTGGATGGCCCTGGCCGCCTACAACCTGGGGCCCGGCCATTTCAACGCCGCCCGCACCCTGGCCAAGCAGCTCAATGCCAATGCGGACTCCTGGTTCGAGATGAAGCGCATCCTGCCCCTGCTGGGACAGCCCAAGTACTACGAGAAATTGAAGGCGGGGCGGGCGCGGGGCGGAGAAGCCGTGGTGCTGGCCGAAAATATCCGCAGCTACTACGACATCCTCCTCCGCCACGAGGAGCCCTACCGAAGCCGCCCCGCCCTCTCCGACAAGCTGGCCGAAGTGGCGGGGCTGGAAGGCCGGGAGCCCGGCCTCAGGCAGCGCTGAGCTTGTCCGCGCCGCCCATGTAGGGACGCAGGGCCGCCGGGACGGTGACGCTGCCGTCGGCGTTCTGGTAATTCTCCAGGATGGCCACCAGGGTGCGCCCCACCGCCAGGCCGGAGCCGTTCAGGGTGTGGACCAGTTCCGGCTTGTTCTTCTCGTTGCGGAAGCGGGCCTGCATGCGGCGGGCCTGGAAGGCCTCGAAATTGGAGCAGGAAGAGATTTCCCGGTAGGTGTTCTGGGCCGGCAGCCAGACTTCCAGGTCGTAGGTCTTGGCCGCGGAGAAACCCATGTCGCCGGTGCACAGCACGACCCGGCGGTAGGGCAGCTCCAGCTTCTCGAGGATGGCTTCGGCGTGGGCTGTGAGCTCCTCGTGGGCCTCCCTGGACTTCTCCGGGGAAACGATCTGCACCAGCTCCACCTTGTCGAACTGGTGCTGGCGGATCATGCCGCGCACATCGCGGCCGCCGGAGCCGGCCTCGGAGCGGAAGCAGGGGGTGTGGGAGACGAACTTCAGGGGCAGCGCCTCGGCGGCCAGGATCTCGTCCCGGACGATATTGGTGACCGGCACCTCGGCGGTGGGGATGAGGTAGAGGGGATCGGCGTCGCCGCGCAGGACCTTGAACAGGTCCTCCTCGAACTTGGGCAACTGGCCGGTGCCGTGGAGGCTGGCGCCATTGACCAGGTAGGGAACATAGACCTCGGTGTAGCCGTGCTCGCCGGTATGGGTGTCCAGCATGAACTGGGCGATGGCGCGGTGCAGGCGGGCCAGGCCGTTCTTCATGAGGGAGAAGCGGGCGCCGGAAATCTTGGCGGCGGCGGCGAAGTCGAGCTGGCCGAGACCCTCGCCCACGTCCACGTGGTCCTTCACCGGGAAGTCGAAGCTGCGGGGGGTGCCCCAGCGCTTGATTTCCACATTGGCGGTCTCGTCGGCGCCCACCGGCACCGATTCGTGGGGCAGGTTGGGCAGGGTGGCGAGGATGGCGTTGAACTTCTCCAGCAGCTCGCCGAGGCGGGCCTCGGAGGCCTTCAGCTCGTCGCCGATGGCGCCCACCTGGGCCATGACCTCGGAGGCATCCTTGCCCTGCCCCTTCAGCATGCCGATCTGCTTGGACAGGGAATTGCGCTGGGCCTGGAGCTCCTGGGTGCGGGTCTGCAGGGTCTTGCGCTCGGCTTCCAGGGCCGCGAATTCGGTGAAGTCGATGGGCTTGCCGCGGGTCGCCAGGCGTTGGGCGACGGCGTCGAGGTTGGAGCGGAGCTGTTGGATGTCGAGCATGGGTATACCTGGGATGTTGTTGTGTTCCGGCCGAAACCGGGAATTATACGCGACCCGGCAGGCGGCCATCGCCGCCCCGGGACGTCACTTCCGGGCCTTGCGGTCGAGCTGGCGCAGGTGGGCGAGCTTTTCCCGGATCTTGCCCTCGAGGCCGCGCTCGGTGGGTTCGTACCAGGAGGTTTCGGGCATGCCGTCGGGGAGATAGTTCTCGCCGGCGGCATAGGCCTCGGGCTCGTCGTGGGCGTAGCGGTAGGCCTTGCCGTAGCCCAGCTCCTTCATGAGCCGGGTGGGGGCGTTGCGCAGATGGACCGGCACCGGCCGCGAGCCGTCCTTGCCGACGAAGGCCCGGGCGGCGTTGTAGGCCGTGTAGGCGGCGTTGGACTTGGGGGCCACGGCCAGGTAGACCACCGCCTCGGCCAGGGCCAGCTCCCCTTCCGGCGAGCCCAGGCGCTCGTAGGTTTCGGCGGCGTCGAGGGCGATGCGGGCGCCCCGGGGGTCGGCCAGGCCGATGTCCTCCCAGGCCATGCGGACGATGCGCCGGGCCAGGTAGCGGGGGTCGGCGCCGCCGTCCAGCATGCGGGTCAGCCAGTAGAGGGCGCCGTCCGGGCTGGAGCCGCGCACCGACTTGTGGAGGGCCGAAATCTGGTCGTAGAAGGCGTCGCCGCCCTTGTCGAAGCGGCGCAGGTTCTGGGCCACGGCGGAGTCGACGAAATCGCCGTCCACCCGGGGCACCTTGGCGGTGTGGGCGGCGGTGCGGACCTGCTCGAGGAGGTTGAGGAGGCGGCGGGCGTCGCCGTCGGCGAGGCCGACCAGACGGTCCCGGGCCGCGTCGTCGAATTCCAGGTCGGCCAGGGCCCGCTCCCGGGCGCGGTCGAAGAGCTGCCCCATCTCGGCTTCGTTGAGGGGCTTGAGGACATAGACCGAAGCCCTCGATAGGAGGGCCGAATTGACCTCGAAGGAGGGATTCTCGGTGGTGGCGCCAATGAAGGTCACCAGCCCCGATTCGACGAAGGGCAGGAAGGCGTCCTGCTGGGCCTTGTTGAAGCGATGGACCTCATCCACGAAGAGGATGGTGCGCCGCCCCCGCACCTGGTTGTCCTCGGCCCGGGCGATGGCCTCGCGGATTTCCTTGACCCCCGACAGCACGGCGGAAAGGGCGATGAAGTCGGCCTCGAAGGCGGTGGCCATGAGCCGGGCCAGGGTGGTCTTGCCGACCCCGGGCGGCCCCCACAGGATCATGGAATGGGGCTGGCCGGACTCGAAGGCCAGGCGCAGGGGCTTGCCGGCCCCCAGGAGGTGGGTCTGGCCGATGACTTCGTCCGGGGTGCGGGGCCGCAGCTGCTCCGCCAGGGGAGCAAAGGCGCCGCTGCCGCCGGCTGCGAAGAGATCGCCGTCTGGTGTGGAAATGGTCATGGGGGAGTGGGATGTCGATGCTTTTGCCCAAAATACCACATCGCCCGCCCCCACGGGCCGGCCGCGGGGCCTAATGGACGCTGGAACCCGGCGCCCCGGGCGGTTCGTCCGCCGCGCTGACGCGGGCGATGGCCAGCAGGCTCTTGACCGTCCCCTGGGCTCCGACGACGGCCACCCGGCGCTCCCGGGCGAGGCTGAGCATGCCCAGTCCAGCGGAATCGACGCTGCTGCAGTGGCTGAGGTCGAGGCTCCTGATGGAGTCGTGCCGGATATAGGCCAGCGCGTCCCGGCTGGTGAGGAAGGACAGGCGGCCATGCACCTCGAGGACCAGCCCGCCTTCGTCCCGGCGCAGATGGAGCCCGCCGGCCTCCGGCTGCCGCAGCACCGCCTGGATTGCGGCGAAGATGTCGCCGTCGGCACCGGCATCGAAGGCGATGCCGACACCGATGCCGCAGCGGGCCGGGGAGCGGTGGACCACATGGCCGCGCCACGTCGTCACGTCGCCGCTACGCCGCAGCTGGCCGCTCACCGGCTGGCCGGGAGACAGCCGGGGCATTTCCGCTTCCGGCATGGCGGCCATCAGGCCGCGCAGGGAAAGATCGACGAGGGGCGCCACCACATTGCCGCCATCGCGAAAAATGACGATATCGGTGCCCTCCCCCACGCGATACCGGATTGCCTGACGCTTCTCGAGCATGTCCTCATCTCCGTTGTCATTTTTTGGGCGGATTCTAGCACCCGTGCGTCATGAAATGTCCGGCATCCGTGGTCGCCCTCATAACAAAGGGAGGCGAACCAGGGCATTTTCGAGTACACTTGCAATATCAATGCATTAGTCCTTTGCCTCGACAGCAGTAAATTCAACTGGTAGGGGACGCCTGCAACCTCCCATCGTTGTTCGCAACTAATACCATTGAGTTTTAGCCCCCATCGCCGCTGCCAGCGGCGGGCTGCCTTTGCAGGGCAGCCGGCGGGGCCTATTGTCATTCAGCCGTCCACGTCCCGGGACCGGGCGACGGCACCGAAAGGATCATCCATGTCATCCCCCATCGACAGCTTCGATCAGCTGGGCCTTTCCAATCCCATTCTGGAAGCCCTGGCCGGCATCGGCTACGAAACCCCCTCGCCCATCCAGGCCCAGTGCATCCCCATCCTGCTGGAGGGCCACGACATGCTCGGCCAGGCCCAGACCGGCACCGGCAAGACCGCCGCCTTCGCCCTGCCCGTCCTCAACAAGATCGACATCAAGGTGGCCAAGCCCCAGGCCCTGGTCCTGACCCCGACCCGGGAACTGGCCATCCAGGTGGCCGAGGCCTTCCAGAGCTATGCCCACAACATGCCGGGCTTCCATGTCCTGCCCATCTACGGCGGCCAGAGCTACGGCATCCAGCTCAAGCAGCTGGCCCGTGGCGCCCATGTCATCGTCGGCACCCCGGGGCGCATCATGGACCACCTGGAGCGCCAGACCCTGAACCTGGACAGCCTCCAGACCCTGGTCCTGGACGAGGCCGACGAGATGCTGCGCATGGGCTTCATCGACGACGTGGAGTGGATTCTCGAGCACACCCCGGCGACCCGCCAGACCGCCCTCTTCTCCGCCACCATGCCGGAGCCCATCCGCCGGGTGGCCCAGGCTTACCTGCGGGAGCCCCGGGAAATCAAGATCAAGTCGGCCACCGCCACCGTCGCCGCCATCCGCCAGGCCTACTGGCAAGTGAGCGGGCTGCACAAGCTCGATGCCCTGACCCGCATCCTGGAGGTGGAGGAGGACTTCGACGCCGCCATCATCTTCGTGCGCACCAAGACCGCCACCGTCGAGCTGGCCGAGAAGCTGGAGGCCCGCGGCTACTCCGCCGCCGCCCTCAACGGCGACATGAACCAGCAGATGCGGGAGCGCACCATCGAGCAACTGAAGAGCGGCGGCCTCGACATCGTCATTGCCACCGACGTGGCGGCCCGGGGCATCGACGTGCCCCGCATCAGCCACGTCATCAACTACGACATCCCCTACGACGCCGAAGCCTATGTGCACCGCATCGGCCGCACCGGCCGCGCCGGCCGCACCGGCAACGCCATCCTGTTCGTGGCGCCGCGGGAGATGCGCATGCTGCGCACCATCGAGCGCATCACCCGCCAGCCCATCACCCCCCTCACCCTGCCCTCCCGCCAGGACGTTGCCAACCGCCGGGTGGCCCACTTCAAGCAGCGGGTGATCGAGGTGCTGGAAGGCGAGGAGCTGGACTTCTTCTCCGACGTGGTCTCCGAGATTGCCGAGGAGCAGAACGTCGGCATGCACGAGGTGGCCGCCGCCCTGCTGCGCATGGCCCAGGAGACCCGGCCCCTGCAGATGGAAGGCAGCGACCCCGCACCGCGCCCGGCCCCGGCCGAGGACTTCCGCCGCGCCCCCCGCTTCGGCGAGCGGGAGGCCCGTCCCCAGCGCGAAGAGCGGGAATTCCGCCCCCGGGAGGAGCGGCCGCGCCGCGAGGATTTCGACGCCAAGCCGCGCATGGCGCCGTCCGGCGAAATGACCCGCTACCGCATCGATGTGGGCCGTGACCATGGCGTCCAGGTCAAGGACATCGTCGGCGCCATCGCCAACGAGGCCGGCATCGAAAGCCGCTTCATCGGCCGCATCGCCCTCTACGACGAGTCCAGCACGGTGGAGCTGCCCGCCGGCATGCCCAAGGAAGTGGCCAATCTCCTGAAGCGCACCCGGGTCCGTGGCGTGCCCATCAACCTGCGGCCCGACGAGCGCAAGGAAGGCTCCTGGCAGAAGCCGGAAGGGGTTGCCCGCAAGTTCGGCGGCGAAGGGAAGTTCGGCGACGGCAAGCCCCGGCGCCGCAAGCCGGAATAAATTTCCGGATCAGCGCCGCGCCGACAGCAGCAGGTTGCGCGGCGTCAGCTGGCGGGGGCAGAAGGTGCCCAACCTGACCTCGTAGCCCCCCGCCTCCAGGTGGGCGGCGAGGTCCAGGGCCAGCCAGACCTCGATGCCCCGGCGAAAGGCATGGCGGACCACGGAGAGGCGCATGACCTCCCGTTGCCGCTGCCAGCCCCGGGCCTCGAATTCGTCGACTCCCAGGGCGGGCGGCAGCGCCAGCCCTTCCCTGGCGGCCATGGCGCCCAGGAAATCCTCGAAACTCCCGGCAAACCAAGCCGGGGGCACCGGCTTGAAGGGCCGGTATTCCCCATCTCCGCTGACGGCCCGGCGCAGGGCGTCGAAACCCAATTTCCAGGCCATGTCCCGGTCCCGCCGCCTGGCCTGGCGGGGGGAGGCGGTCACCGTCTCGGTGACGGCCAGGCGGACGTCATCCCGGCTCAACTGCAGGAAGGCGCCGGCGGCCAGGGGCCGGTAATTGTCTTCCACTCCCCGGTAGTAGCAGCAGGGCGCCACATCGAGGGCGGCGACGTGGCGCTCGGCGGCGGCGCGGATGGCGGTCCGGTGCAGGTCGCCGCAGGCGTGCAGCGCCACCAGATGGTGGCCGGCGCCCAGCCTTTCCCCCGCCGCCAGGGCGTCCGCCACCAGGAATTCGTGGTCCACCGCCGCCCGCCGGGCCAGCTCCCGGCCTTCGGCGCAGAGGGCGGCATCGATGTCGAGACTGGTGGCCGGCACCTGCCAATGGAGCGCCAGGAGCCGCCCGAGGTGGCCCTTGCCACCGCACCAGTCGAAGACCCGGCCGCCGCTGCCGGCCGCGGCGGCGGCGAAGGCCTCGATCTGGGACCGCTTGCGGCCGGGGATTTCCCAGGCCCAGTGGGGCCCGAAATCGGCCAGGGGCGTGGCCGGACAGGCCGGCAAGTCCGCCAGGCCCCGGATGTCATCGACTTCAGGAATGTAGCGGGAGAGCCAGTCCAGCGCCGCCGCCCCGTCGTCGTTGAGGTGGGCGGCCGCCTCGTCGGGCAGGGCCAGCAGTTCGGCGGCCAGGGCCGGCCAGCGCTCGCACCAGGCCGGTCGGGTTTCCCGGAAGGGCTGGGGGTGCCAGAGCTCCCGGAATGCCGCCAGTCCCTCGTCCAGGCTTTGCCGGCGCTGCTGCAGCCTCATTTGAGGGCGGCGCGCCGCTCCCGCCGCCGGTAGCCGACGACGGCCGGCACCACGGCGAGGGCGAGGACGATGACGCCCAGGGCCAGGGGCCACACCACCGGCTGGTTCCATTCCCGGCGCAGCCGCGCCCGCTCGGCAGTGTCGATGCGCTGGTACTTGAGGATGTTGTTGCCGATATCGTTGGGCTTGCGGTTCTTCAGCCAGCTGTGGCCGAGGGTGTAGCTCTTGGGATGGAGCCCGAAGACCCAGGGGGCGTCGTGCTGGACGATGTGGTTCATGCGACGGACGATATCTAGGCGCTGGGGCGTGTTGTCCATGTTCTTCATCTGGACGAACAGGCGGTCGAATTCCGGGTTGGCGTAGTTTGAGGCGTTCTCGCCGCCGTGGGCCACCTTGCCCTCCTGGCCGTCCAGGAGGAAGAAGAAATTCTCCGGGTCCGGGTAGTCGGCGTTCCAGCCCAGGTAGTAGAGCTGCACGGCCCCCTTGCGGATCTTGTCCTGGAAGCGGTTGAAGTCGGTGGAGCGCACCACCAGCTGGACGTCGATCTTGGCGAACTGCCGGGTCAGCCAGTCGAGCCGGGACTTTTCCCCCATGCCGCCGCTGGTGGTGTCCAGGTTGACGACCAGGGGCTCACCGGTCTTGGCGTCCCGGCCGTTGGGATAGCCGGCCTCGGCCATGAGTTTCCTGGCCGCCTCCACCGGCTTGCGCACCGGCCGGCCGTCCTTCCAGTCGTAGACCACGTGGTCGATGCCCTTCTCCCCCTCCTCGTAGCCGAAGATCCCGGGCGGAATGGGGCTCTGGGCGGGAACGCCGCGGCCGTTGGAGAAGATGGAGATGAACTCCTCCTGGTCGATGGCGATGGAGATGGCCTGGCGCAGCTTGGTGGCCCGCTCGCCGAGGCCGCCCACCACCGGATCCAGCATGTTGAAGCCCATGTAGAAGGTGGAGGTCTTGACCGAGGTCAGGAGCCGGATGCCCTTCTCCCGCATCTCGTCGGTCAGGGCCACGTCGCCCCCCACATTGACCCGCACCGCCTGGTCGAAGCTGTCGGAGGAGATGCCGGAAGCATCGTAATAGCCCTGCAGGAACTTGTTCCAGTAGGGAATGGCTTCCTTTTCCCGGGTGAAGACGGCCTTGTCGATGAAGGGCAGCGGCTTGCCGCAGTCGGCCAGGAGACCCGCCTTCCGGTCGCCCGCCTCCCCTTCGCAGGGATAGGCGGCGCCATGGAAATTGGGGTTGCGGGTCAGCACCATGCGGCGGTTGGGATCGTTCTCCGACAGCACGTAGGGGCCGGTGCCGATGGGCCACCAGTCCAGGGTCAGGTTCTTTTCCGCCATGCCGGGCTGGGCGAAGAAGCGGTCCGCCTCCCGGGGCACCGGGGCGAAGAAGGGCATGGCCAGCCAGTACAGGAACTGGGGATACTTGCCCTTGAGGTGGATGCGCCAGGTGAGCTTGTCCACCTTCTCCACCCCCTTGAGGGGATAGGCGTCGAGGTCGATCCAGGCGCCCGCCGGCTGGCCCTGGGCCGCCTTCTGCAGGGTCGCCCCCAGTTCCTTCAGGCCGACGATCTTGTCGGCCATCATCCCGAAGATGGGGGAATGGAGATGGGGGTGGGCCAGGCGCTTGATCTGGTAGATGTAGTCGTCGGCGGTCAGCTCCCGGCTGGCGGTCTTGGGGAAGTCGGCAAGCTTCTGGCGCCCCTCGGCCGTCTTCTCCCCCAGGTAGAGGGGCTGGCCCTTGTCGTCCACGGCGAAGGCAGGATGGGGCTGGAAGCGGATGCCGGGCTTGAGCTTCAGTTCATAGACGCTCTCGGCGATGGACTCCACCGGCGCATTGGCCGCCAGCTCCCGGCCCCGGGCGTCGTAGAAGCGGGGCGCCGGCACCTGCTCGACGGTGGACGGGATGAGGGTGTAGGGCCGCTTCAGGTAGTGGTACTGGAGAGGCGGCTCGTAGATCTGGGCGGTGAAGGTGATCTCGTCCTCGGTGTAGGACTGGGCCGGGTCAAGGTGCTTGGGACGGTCGGTGAAGGCGGAGTAGAGAACGTTGCCCCCGGCTTCCGACACCGGATAGGGGTCGTTCCAGACCCCGCATCCGGCGAGCGCCAGCACCAAAGCGATGGAAATGCATTGCTTGACCATGGGCCGCAGTGTAGCAACTTGACCGTGAAGTCGGCTATTGCCGACAATGGTCCAACCGAATGACAATAAGGCCGACGCCATGCTCGATCAAAAGATTCCCGATTTTTCCCTGCCCGCCACCGGCGACCAGAATTTCAGCCTGGCCTCCCAGGCCGGCAAGCCGGTGGTGATCTACTTCTACCCCAAGGACAGCACCCCGGGCTGCACCACCGAGGCCCAGCAATTCCGGGACCTCCATCCCGAGTTCCTGGCGGCGGGCGCGGTGGTGGTCGGCGTCTCCCGGGACAGCATCAAATCCCACGAGAATTTCAAGGCCAAGCAGAACCTGCCCTTCCCCCTCCTCTCCGATCCGGACGAGACCGTCTGTAACCTGTTCGGCGTCATGAAGGACAAGGTCATGTACGGCAAGCAGGTGCGGGGCGTCGAGCGCAGCACCTTCGTCATCGGCCGGGACGGCGTCCTGCGCCGGGAGTGGCGCGGCGTCAAGGTACCCGACCATGCCCGGGAAGTTCTCGATTTCGTAAAAACACTCTGAAGAGAGCCGTTCAATGCCGCGCAAATCCGCCGCCAAGCAGGCCAACACCAAGATCTTCGTCCTCGACACCAACGTGCTGATGCACGACCCCACCTGCCTGTACCGCTTCGAGGAACATGACATCTTCCTCCCCATCATGACTTTGGAGGAATTGGACAACCACAAGAAGGGAATGTCCGAAATCGCCCGCAACGCCCGCCAGGTGTCCCGCATGCTGGACGACCTGCTGGCCCAGGGCGAGGAGGACATGGAGGAAGGCATCCCCCTCGCCGAGCCCTCGAACCAGCTGGCCAGCGGCCGCCTCTTCCTGCAGACCGAGGCCATCAGCTCGGAGCTGCCGCCGGCCCTGCCCACCTCCAAGTACGACAACCAGATCCTGGCGGTGGTCATCCACCTCCAGCGCAAGCACCCGAAGCGCTCCGTCATCCTGGTGTCCAAGGACATCAACATGCGCATCAAGGCCCGCGCCCTGGGCCTGCCGGCGGAGGACTACTTCAACGACAAGGTGCTGGAGGACACCGACCTCCTGTACACCGGCACCACCGCCCTGCCCGATGACTTCTGGGAGAAGCACGGCCAGGACATGCAGTCGGGCAAGAAGGAGGGCAAGACCTTCTACAAGGTCACCGGCCCGCTCTGCCCCAATTTCCTGGTGAATGAATTCGTCTGGCTGGAGAGCGAGAACTTCACCGCCATCGTCAAAGAGACCGCCGGCAAGACTGCGGTCCTCGAGACCCTGGTGGACTACACCCACCCGAAGAATGCCGTGTGGGGCATCACGGCCCGCAACCGGGAGCAGAACTTCGCCCTCAACCTGCTCATGAACCCGGACGTGGACTTCGTCACCCTCCTGGGCCAGGCGGGCACCGGCAAGACCCTCCTCACCCTCGCCTCGGGCCTCACC
The DNA here is from genome assembly GCA_035255045.1 of Rhodocyclaceae bacterium. Lineage (GTDB taxonomy): Bacteria > Pseudomonadota > Gammaproteobacteria > Burkholderiales > Rhodocyclaceae > JAGTRP01. Next base: position 17,039 of record DATFAA010000078.1, read on the forward strand.
CAGGTGCTGGAGAACAAGCTCTACACCGAGATCATCATGACCCGGGTGACCGTCCCCGTGGGCGAGGACATCGGCTTCCTGCCCGGTACCGAGGAAGAGAAGATGGCCCCCTGGATGGGCGCCCTGGAGGACAACCTGGACGTCCTCAACCACAGCGAGGAGGACGGCGGCCCCTACGGCGGCGACTGGGGCCGGGCCGCCACCCGGGACCTGATCCGCTCCCGGATCAAGGTCAAGTCCCTGAACTTCATGCGGGGCCGGACCTTCATCAAGAAATTCCTGATCATCGACGAGGCCCAGAACCTCACTCCCAAGCAGATGAAGACCCTGATCACCCGCGCCGGCCCCGGCACCAAGGTGGTCTGCCTGGGCAACATCGCCCAGATCGATACTCCCTACCTCACCGAAGGCAGCTCGGGCCTCACCTATGTGGTGGACCGCTTCAAGGGCTGGCCCCATTCCGGCCACATCACCCTGCAACGGGGCGAGCGCTCCCGCTTGGCCGACCACGCGGCCGAAGTGCTATAATTTTCGCCGTTATCGAGGCCGTGTCATGGACACGGCCTTTTAGTTTCGGCCGCCGCTTCGCGGCTTCACGCCGGCCAGGCCGACATGAGCCTACACTGAACTACGTTTCGTATCAGCCACGGACCATTTGCTGGAGGAAGCCTTTGAGACGCCGCAAATTCCTGGCCGCAGCCGCCGGCCTCCTTTCCCTCGTAGGCCCGGAAGCCTGGGCTGCGAAAAAAAAGGCCGCACCCCACCCGGCCGGCAAGCGCAATGCCAAGCCCGCCCGGGGCGCCAGGAAAGGTACCCCGGCTGCGAAAGCGAAGGGCCCGATGGCCCACACCGCCGAAGCACCCGTCACCGAAAACCCGCCCATCGGCTCCTCGGCCAGCCGCCTGCCCCCGGTCAAGGCGCCGGAACCCCCCACCGAGTGGCGCACCTACGAGATCACCACCACCGTCAGGCTCGACCGGGACGCCGGCCGCACCCGCCTGTGGCTGCCCCTGCCCCTCAACCAGGACACCCTCTTCCAGCGCACCCTCGGCCACAGCTGGAGCGGCAACGCCGACTCCGCCTCCATGCGCCGCCTGCCCGACGGCAACCTGGAGGTCTATCACTGCGAATGGCTGGGCGGCAACGACCCGCGGCTGGAGCTGACCACCGTGGTCACCACCGCCGACCGCCACTTCGATGTCACCCGGCGCACCGTGGCGCCGGAACGGGAAGACATCCTGCGGCTGAATCTCCAGGCCTCCCGCCTTATTCCCAACGACGGCCTGGCCCACCAGCTGGGCGAGCGCATCGTCGGCCGCATCAAGGACCCGGTGGCCCAGGGCAAGGCCGTCTACGACTGGGTGGTGGATAACACCATCTACGACCCCGGCCAGCCCTGCTGCGGCAACGGCGACGTCAGGAAGCAGCTCAACGAGGGCAAGTACGGCGGCCGCTCCGCCGACATCAACGGCCTCTTCGTCAGCATCTGCCGGGCCATCGGCATTCCGGCCCGCTGCGTGTACGGCCTGCGGGTCGGACCTTCCCGCCTGTTCAGGAGCCTGGGCCTCACTTCCGGCGAGGCCACCCATGCCCAGCACGTCCGCTCCGAATTCTACGTCCCGGGCTACGGCTGGATTCCCGTGGACCCCAGCGACGTGCGCCGGGCCATCGCCCTCGAAGCGCTGTCGGAGCGGGACAGCAAGCTGGCCGCCCTGCGGAAGGTCCTGTTCGGCGTGTGGGAAATGAACTGGATCGCCTACAACGTCGGCACCGACGTGCCCCTGCCGGGCAGCGACGCCACCATTCCCTTCCTCCTGCTGCCCCAGCTGGAAACCCCGGCCGGCCGCCGGGACGGCGGCGACAGCGCCTTCCCGTACAGCATCCTGACCCGGCAGGTGGGCATCTAGGGCTGAACTCCCGCCGCCCGAACCTTGCCTAAAAAATAGTCACATGAAGGGCACCCCGCGGTCCGTCCGCCGCGGCCATTACCAGCCCCCAGGAGTTGCCGTGCGTCCTCCCCGCTCCATTCGCAACGCCCACTCCCGTGCGGAGGACCCGCGCCAGGCGGTACAGGAGTTCCGCGCCGGGGTCTGGCAGCCGGAGATGGAGCTGGTGATCTTCTTCTGCTCCAGCGCCTACGACCGGGCGTCCCTGGCCGAGGAGATGTCCCGCCAGTTTGCCGGCACCCGGGTGGTGGGCTGCACCACGGCCGGTGAGATCGGCGCCTCCGGCTACGTGGCCCATAGCCTGACCGGGGCCAGCTTTCCCGCCGGCACCTGCACGGCGGCAACCGGGTTCCTCGGCTCCCTCCACGACTTCGGACTGGTGCCCGGCCAGGCCTTCGCCCGCTCGGTTCGCCAGCAGTTGGAAGCCCGCGACCCGGCCGCCGACGGCGGCAATGCCTTCGCCTTCCTGCTCATCGACGGCCTGTCCACCCGGGAAGAACAGGTCACGCGCACCTTCCAGGATGCCCTGGGCGACATCCGCCTCATCGGCGGCTCGGCCGGCGACGATCTCAAGCTGGAGCGCACCTGGGTATTCCACGACGGTACCTTCCACACCGATGCGGCGGTGCTCGTGCTGATCAGCACCCGTTACCCGTTCCGGATTTTCAATACCCAGCACTTCGTCACCGACGCCGAGCGGCTGGTGGTCACCAGCGCCGACGTGGCCCACCGCGTCGTCCGGGAAATCAACGGCCTGCCGGCGGCCGAGGAGTACGCCCGGATGGTGGGCGTGCCCGTCCACGAGCTGATCCCGGCCGTCTTCGCCGCCTCGCCGGTGGTGGTGCGGATCGAAGGCACCGACTACGTGCGCTCCATCCAGCGGGCCAACCCGGACGGCAGCCTGACCTTCTACTGCGCCATCGACGAAGGCCTGGTGCTGCGGGTCGCCCACGGCCGGGGGCTGCTCGCTAACCTGGAGCAGGCCTTCGAGTCCTTCTGCGAGGACATCGGCCCGCCCCAGCTGGTCATCGCCTGCGACTGCATCCTGCGGGGGGTGGAGATGGCCCAGCAAGGCCTGACGGACACGGTCACCGAACTGTTCCGGCGCAACAACACGGTGGGATTCTCCACCTACGGGGAGCAGTTCTGCGGCGTCCATGTCAATCAGACCCTGACCGGAGTCGCCATCGGCAGCGCCGAGGCAGCGGCTGACGCCGACGTGCCCTGCCCTCCCGCCGGCCTTCCCTTCCAAACCACGAGGCAGCCCGAGGCGGCCCAATCCGCCCCCACAGCGCCGGGGCGCACCGATCTGGCCGGCAAGGCGGCCCTGCGGGACGAGATCGCCCGCCTCAACAAGATCATCGCCGCCCTCATGGACCGGGCCGAGCGGGCCATGGGGGCCCAGGGATCGGACTTCGGCATGTTCCAGACCGCCATCCTGCTGGAAGACCAGGTCCGCACCCGCACCCGGGAACTGGAGGAGGCCCGCCTGGAGAACGAACGAATCAACCGGGACCTCCAGCAGGCCAACCGGGAGCTGGAGGCCTTCAGCTATTCGGTGGCCCACGACCTGCGGGCGCCCCTGCGCGGCATCGACGGCTTTTCCCGCATGCTGGAACTGGGCTGGGCCGACCACCTGGACGACACCGGCCGCCAGCACCTGCAGCGGGTGCGGGAAGGCGCCCAGCGCCTCGGCCAGCTCATCGACGACCTGCTCCGCCTGTCCCGCTGCAGTAGGGCGGACCTCACCATGGAGCCGGTGGACCTGGCCGCCCTTGCCCGCCAGGTCATGGCGGCCCTGGCGCAGGCGGAACCGCAAAGGCAGGTGGAATTTACCGTGGCCGAGACCTTTCCGGCTTGGGGAGATGCCCGCCTGTTGGCGGTAGTGCTGGAAAACCTGCTGGGCAACGCCTGGAAGTACACCCGCCGGCGCCCCCTGGCCCGCATCGACTTCGGCTACGACCCCAACCTATCCGCCTACTTTGTCCGGGACAACGGCGCCGGCTTCGACATGGCCTATGCCGGCAAGCTGTTCAAGGTCTGCCAGCGCCTCCATTCGGCCAGCGAGTTCGAGGGTACCGGCATCGGCCTGGCCATCGTCCAGCGCATCATCGAGCGCCACGGCGGCCGCATCTGGGCGGACGCCAGGAAGGATGAGGGCGCCACCTTCCATTTCACCCTGCCGGAGGCGCCAGGCTCCTAGGAGGTTACTCCCGGGCGTCCTGGAAGCCGCCGGTGGCGAGGTTCTCGAAGCGGGTGAATTCGCCCAGGAAGGCGAGGCGCACGGTGCCGGTGGGGCCGTTACGCTGCTTGCCGATGATGACTTCGGCGATGCCCTTCTCAGGGGAATCGGGCTTGTAGTACTCGTCCCGGTACATCATCAGGATGACGTCCGCGTCCTGCTCGATGGCGCCGGATTCCCGCAGGTCGGACATCATGGGGCGCTTGTCGGTACGCTCCTCCACCTTCCGGGAGAGCTGGGAGAGGGCGATGATGGGCACCTGCAGCTCCTTGGCCAGGGACTTGATGGAGCGGGAGATTTCCGACACTTCGGTCGCCCGGTTTTCCCCGGGCTTGTTGCCCGACATGAGCTGGATGTAGTCGATGACCAGCAGCCCCAGCTTGCCGCCATACTGGCGCGCCAGGCGCCGGGCGCGGGCCCGCAGGTTGCCGGGGGAGAGGCCGCCGGTCTCGTCGATATGGATGGGCGCTTCGTGGAGCTTTCCCAGGGCATAGGAAAGGCGCGACCACTCGTCGTCGGTGAGGCGTCCGGTCCGCAGCCCCTGGGAATTGAGGCGCCCGGTTGACGCCATCATCCGCTGGGCCAGCTGGGCGCCGCCCATTTCCATGGAGAACACCCCGACCGGCAGGCCAGCTTCGACCCCGACGTATTCGGCGATATTGAGGGCGAAGGCGGTCTTGCCCATGGACGGGCGGCCGGCGACGATGATCAGGTCGCCGGGCTGCATGCCCGAGGTCTTCTGGTCCAGGTCGGTGAAGCCGGAGGGGACGCCGGTGATGTCCGAGGGATTGTCCCGGTCGTGGAGTTCCTGGATGCGCTCGACCACCTGGGTGAGCAGCGGATTGATGTGGACGAAGCCTTCGGTATTGGCGCCGCCGGATTCGGCGATCTTGAAAATCTTGGTCTCGGCTTCGTCCAGGATGTCCTGGGCGTCCCGTCCGAGGGGATTGAGGGCGTCGGCGGCGATCTCGTCGGTGACGGCCACCAGTTGGCGCAGGACCGAGCGCTCCCGGACGATTTCCGCGTAGCGCCGGATATTGGCGGCGGAGGGCGTATTGGCCGCCAGTTCGCCGAGGTAGGCCAGGCCGCCGGTGCGGTCGCCCTCCCCGGCCGCGTCCAGGGCCTCGGCCACGGTCACCACGTCGGCCGGCTTGGCGTGCTCCAGGAGGTTCTTGATGGCCCGGAAGATGCGGCGGTGCTCGTCCCGGTAGAAATCCGTATCGGTGAGCAGGTCGCCCATGCGGTCCCAGGCCTGGTTGTCGAGGAGCAGGCCGCCGAGGACCGACTGCTCGGCTTCGATGGAGTGGGGCGGGACCCGCAGCTGGGCAACGGCGGCGTCGGAAATCTGGGGTTTTTGCGGGCGCTGATTCATAGCCAAAGTTTAAAACAAAAAGGCCCCGCGGATGCCGCGAGGCCCTTTTCGGTGGGGAGAGCCGGAATTACTCGGCAGCCACCGCCACGGTGATGTTGGCGATCACATCGGTGTGGAGAGCCACATCCAGCTGGAACTCGCCGATCGCCTTCAGGGGGCCTTCCGGCATGCGGATGGCGGCCTTGTCGACAGTGAAGCCGGCGGCCTGGAGGGCCTCGGCGATGTCGAAGTTGCTGACGGAGCCGAACAGGCGGCCGTCCATGCCGGCCTTGCGGGCGACGGTGACGGTCTGGCCGTTGAGCTTCTCGGCTTCGGCCTGGGCGGCGGCCAGCTTCTCGGCCTGGGCCTTCTCCAGGTCGGCACGGCGGGCTTCGAACTCGGCCATGGCGGCCGGGGTGGCACGCTTGGCCATGCGCTTCGGGATCAGGAAGTTGCGGGCGTAGCCGTCTTTGACTTTGACCACGTCGCCGAGGTTGCCGAGGTTGACGACTTTTTCGAGCAGAATGATTTGCATGGTTATCTTCCCCGATTACTGGTGGTTATCGGTGTAGGGCAGCAGAGCCAGGAAGCGGGCGCGCTTGATGGCGGCGGACAGCTGACGCTGGTAGCCGGCCTTGGTGCCGGTCAGACGGGCCGGCATGATCTTGGCGTTTTCCTGGATGAAGTCCTTCAGCACATCGATATCCTTGTAATCGATCTGCTCAACCTTTTCCGCCGTGAAGCGGCAGAACTTGCGACGCTTGAAGAGACCACCGCCGCGACGCTTTTTCTTGTCGTCATCCTTCTTCTTGAAGAATCGAGCCATTTTCGTTTCCTTCCAAAAATTCTATTGAATTCACATGCAGCACGGGTGTCTTGCTGTGGCGGCTTTTGGCGGCGAGAAATCCGGTCAGCTTGACCGCCCCTCCGAGGGGCACCGCCTGCAACCACCGGGCGGCTTCGCCCAGGGCTACGACGAGGACTTCACACTCCACCTGCCGCGGTGCACCGGCTTCGATCTGCTGGGAGGAGTGTTCCAACACCCCTTCGCTGACCGGGACTCCGGCAGGCGTATAGCGCAATACCTTGCGCTGGTTCAGCCGGCCGGCAAGCTCGATGCGATTCAGCTCCGTTTCCCGTGCAATAACCCGTTAGGCCGCGGCAGCCGGTTCAGCGGCGGCCGGAGCAGCTTCGCCACCACCCAGCAGGGACTTGGACTTCTCTTCCTTCATCATGGGGGAAGGAGTCGTCACGGCGGCCTTCATCTTGACGGTCAGGTGGCGCAGCACGGCGTCGTTGAACTTGAAGGAATGCTCGAGTTCGCCCAGGGTCTCGCCGTCGCACTCGATGTTCATGAGCACGTAGTGGGCCTTGTGGATTTTCTGGATCGGGTAGGCCAGCTGGCGGCGGCCCCAGTCTTCCAGGCGATGGATCTTGCCACCCTTGGCGGTCACGATGGCGCGGTAGCGCTCGACCATGCCCGGGACCTGTTCGCTCTGGTCCGGATGGACAATGAATACGATTTCGTAATGGCGCATGAACACTCCTTTTGGCAAATACCCTCCGCCATGCGATTACGGTAGGGCAAGGTTGGAAAAGCCCGCGATTCTAGCAGGAATCGCGGGCTGCGGTCAAAGGCCGGGAAAACCAGCTCAGAAGCTATCGTCGTCCATCTCCAGGGCGCCGGCGGCGCCGAACATCACCGTCTCGGCCAGGCCCGGGGCCTGGGTCAGGAAATGGTCGGCATAGAAGCGCACGGTCTGCAGCTTGGCGGCCCAGAAGGGATCGGTCTCGCCGGCGGCCAGGCGCTCCCGGGCGATGACGGCGGCGCGGCCCATCTGCCAGCCGCCGGCGACGATGCCGAACAGGTGGAGGAAGGGCACGGCGGCCGCCAGGGCGGCCTTGATGTCCTTGCCGTAGGTGGCGACGAGCCAGTCCGCCGCCTGCTCCAGGGCGTCGATGGCTACCTTCTGGCGGCGCCCGACGGCGGCCAGGTCCTCGTCCAGCTTGGCGAGGGAGGCCCGCATGTCGGCGATCACCGCCTTGATGGTGGCGCCCTGCTCCCGGGCGATCTTGCGGCCCACCAGGTCGTTGGCCTGGATGGCGGTGGTGCCCTCGTAGATGGCGGTGATGCGGGCATCCCGCAGGTGCTGGGCGGCGCCGGTTTCCTCGATGTAGCCCATGCCGCCATGGACCTGGACGCCAGTGGAGGCGACCTGGATGGAATTCTCCGTGCTCCAGCCCTTGACCACCGGGATCATCAGGTCGGCGAAGGCGTGGGCGCGCTTGCGTTCCCCTTCGTCGGGATTGGCGTGGGCGTTGTCGAGGGCAGCGGCTGCGACGTAGGCCAGGGCCCGCATGGCTTCCACCTGGGCGCGCATGGACATGAGCATGCGGCGCACGTCGGGGTGGCGCAGGATCGGAACCTTGGGACCGCCCTTGACGCCGGCCTCGGCCCCCTGGATGCGCTCGCGGGCGTAGGCGACCGCCCGCTGGTAGGCGCGCTCGGCATCGCCAAGGCCTTCCAGGCCGACGTTGAAGCGGGCGGCGTTCATCATGATGAACATGTATTCCAGGCCGCGGTTCTCCTCACCCACCAGGGTGCCGATGGCACCGCCGTTGTCGCCGAAGGCCAGCACCGCCGTCGGGCTGCCGTGGATGCCGAGCTTGTGCTCGATGGAGACGCAGTACACGTCGTTGCGCTGCCCCGGGGTGCCGTCGGCCTTGAGCAGGAACTTGGGCACCACGAACAGGGAGATGCCCTTCACCCCTTCCGGGGCGTTGGGGGTGCGGGCCAGCACCAGGTGGACGATGTTGTCCGCCATGTCGTGCTCGCCGTAGGTGATGAAGATCTTCTGGCCGAAGAGCTTGTAAGTGCCGTCGCCGACCGGCTCGGCCCGGGTGCGCACCGCCGCCAGGTCGGAACCGGCATTGGGCTCGGTCAGGTTCATGGTGCCGGTCCATTCGCCGGACACCAGCTGGGGCAGGTAGGCGGCCTTCTGCTCGTCGGAGCCGGCGATGGTGAGGGCTTCGATGGCACCCTGGGTCAGCATGGGACAGAGGGAGAAGGCGTGGTTGGCGCCCTTCCACATTTCGCTCACGGCGGCGGAGAGCACCTTGGGCAGGCCCTGGCCGCCGAATTCGGGATCGCAGGAGAGGCCGTTCCAGCCGCTCTCCACGAACTGGGCATAGGCTTCCTTGAAGCCCGGGGCGGTGGTCACTTCCTTGTCCTGCCAGCGGGCGCCCACCTGGTCGCCGACCCGGTTGAGGGGCGACAGGACTTCGCCGGCGAAGCGGGCGGCCTCCTCCAGGATGGCGTCCACCACATCCGGGGTCGCCTCCTGGAGTCCGGGCAGGCTTGCCACCTGCTCCAACCCGGCCAACTCGCGCAGGGCAAAACGGACCTCCTTGAGGGGGGCGGCGTATTCACTCATTTGTTTTCTCCGTCCAAGGTTTGCTTATTCATTGAAATTTGCAGGACTGCATCGCTTACTTGTTGGCCAGGTAGCGGGCATCGTCGAAGGTGGCCACCCAGTGGGGGCGGTAGATGACGAACAGAGTCATCGCCATGCCGGAGAGCCAGGCCTCGGAAAAGCCGAGGAGCAGGAAGTACGGCAGGTACTCCTCCACCAGGTATTCGAGGCTGTAGGCGCCCGCCAGGGCCAGGAGCAGGCAGGCAGCGACGCCGACGGCCACCACCGCCAGGGCCGCGCCGAAGAAGCCATTCACGAACACGTAGATGAAGAAGTGCTTGGGCAGCCAGCGTTCCGCCAGGCGGAAGATGCCGTAGCTGGCGGCACTGCCGACCCCCGCCATGACCAGGGAATTGAAGGCGAAGCTCAGCCAGCCGCCGGAGCCGTTGAAGGTCACCGCCGCCAGCACCAGGGACAGGCCGATGAAGGCGAACCAGGGGCCGAAGCACAGGGTGAAGACGGTGGCCCCGAGGAGGTGCAGGGAGAGGCCGGGTTTGACCCCGGCCACCAGGCTCCAGAGCAGGGCGAGGAGGACGATCATCCCCCACCACAGGTTGGACTGGGCGGATTCCTTCAGGCGCCCCCAGGGCGCCCGCCGGATGCTGAGGGCAAGGAGGGGTGCCCAGACGGCCCAGGCCGCCCAGTACCACGCCTCGTCCAGCAGGGTATCCGGCAGGTTCACATGACGGCCTTGCTCAGACCGCGGCGGCCAGGGCCGGCACGGCTTCGAACAGGTCCGCCACCAGGCCGTAGTCGGCCACCTGGAAGATGGGGGCGTCCGGATCCTTGTTGATGGCGACGATCACTTTGGAATCCTTCATGCCCGCCAGGTGCTGGATGGCGCCGGAGATGCCGACGGCGATGTAGAGCTGGGGCGCGACGATCTTGCCGGTCTGGCCGACCTGGTAGTCGTTGGGCACGAAGCCGGCATCGACCGCGGCGCGGCTGGCGCCGACCGCGGCGCCGAGCTTGTCGGCCACCTTCTCCAGCAGCGCGAAGTTGGCGCCGCTCTGCATGCCGCGGCC